>JBGAQM010000016.1:0-33544 GCA_044220735.1 Urbifossiella sp.
GGCCACCGACGACGACGCCCTTCTCGGCGGCCTCGGCTTCCCGGCGGGGTCGTCGCCGGCCGTCCCCGCCGCCGGCGGCGCCCCGTCCGCCCCGGTCGAAATCTGGGTGTACCGCCCGCTGTCGCCGGCGCAGCGGCTGGCGCTGGCGAGCATCCGCCCGGAGGCGAAGGACGCCTGGGACACGGCCGTGAAGCCGAAGTTGGTGGCGCAGCTGGAGCGGCACTCGCCGGCCCTCGCCCAGCGCGTGGAGGGCGCCACCCACGAGGTGACCACCGACGTCCCCGGCGCCCCGGGGTGGCACCGCATCCGCTTTTTCAACGAGTTCCACGAGTCCGCCCCGCCGGCCCCGTGACCACGGCCGGCGCCCGTCACCCCACCCGCCGTCGCCGGTGCACCCCCTGCGCACCGGCCGTTGAGAACGGGTCGAGCACTGTCTTGTCCGTCCCGGCCGCCGCGATCCGCACCCGCGCGGTCTGCCGCCGCGGGTCCGGGATGCGGTCGGATTGCAGCCCTGCAAGTCTGTTGCATCCGTGCCATCGCACGACGCCCGGCGCCGAGCGCGGGAACAATTTCACTTTGCGATTGCCCCTGCTTTTCTAGCGGTTTCGACGCATCTTCCGCGATCGAATCGGTGAACGGCACAGCGCCTGCTTTGTGACCGGCACGGACCAAACGGAGGTCACATGAGCGGCTCAACCACGCTGGGGGCGAACGGCCCGCCAGCGTCGCCACGGAACCGCGGCCCCCCCCCGACGGGGCGGGCCGAGACGTGACCGATGACGACAAGGCAACTCCCGAGTTCCACAACCGAGGCCATCATGACTACGACGAAGCGATTTCGGTGGGTGATGATGAGGCGGGAACGGCGGACCACGCCGGCCCGCGGGGCCGGCTTCGGCCGGGTTAGCCGGCGGCGCCGGGAGCGGCGGCGGCGGTCGCACCGCTCCCTCCGGTCGCCGGACCCGCTGCCTACAACGGCGACCCCGCAACGCAGAAAGCCCGGGGACGATTGCCCCCGGGCTTTCCGCGTTTTCGGGCCGTGCGAACGACGGCTTCAGGCGGTCGCCTTCGGGCGGAGCACGTCCACCCCATTCATGTACGGCACCAGCGCCGGCGGCAGCTTCACCGACCCGTCCTCCTGCTGGAAGCACTCCAGGATGACGGCCAGCAGCCGGTCCACGAACCCGGTCGCCGAGATGGTGTGGACGTACCCCTTGCCGGCCTCGGTCTTGAACTTGATGCCGCCGCGGCGGGCCTGGTAGTCGGCCAGGTTCGTGTTCGACGTCATCTCGCGGAACGCGTTCTGCGTCGGCAGCCACGCCTCGGTGTCGTACTTCATCCGCCCCGGGGCCCCCATGTCGGCCGACGAGCAGACGATGACGCGGTAGTGGACGCCCAGCTCGCGCATGATCCACTCCTCGTTCTCCAGGCACTGCAGGTGCCACTTCTCCGACTCGTCCGGGTGGCACAACACCATCTGCTCGAGCTTGTAGAACTGGTGCGCCCGCAGGATGCCGGTGGTGTCGCGGCCGGCGGCCCCGGCCTCGGTGCGGAAGCAGAGCGAGTCGCCGAGCATCAGCACCGGCAGCTTCGTCAGCGTCTCGTCCATGAACATGCCGAGGATGGCCTGCTCGCTGGTGCCGATGAGCGACAGGTCCTCGCCGGCGATGCGGAAGTTGTCCTTCTGCGAGAACGGCAGGTAGCCGGACGTGAACAGCGACTTGTCCTTCGCCAGCACCGGCGGGGAGCAAAGCTCGAACCCCTGCGGCCGGCAGTGCTCGTAGAACATGCGGACCAGCGCCATCCGCATCAGCACCGCCTCGTTCTTCAGCGCATAGAACCGCGTCTTCGCCGCCCGCGAGGCGCGGGGGATGTCGAGGACGTCGAGGGCGGTGCCGAGCACCTCGTGGCTCTTCGGCTTGAACGAGAACGCCGGCGCCGTCCCGACCACGCGCAGCACCTCGAACTTCGTCTCGTCGCCCATCGGGACGCGCGGGTCGAGCACGTTCGGGACGCGCGCCGCGAGGTCGTTCACCTCCGCCTCGACGGCGGCCAGTTCCTTGCGGCGTTCGGCCTCCTGGGCGTTGAGCGATCGTGCCTCCTCGCGCTTCGCCTCCGACGAGTCGGTCTTGAACCCCTTGGAAATCTCGTTCGCCCGGCGGCGGAGGTCGTCCACCTCCTGCTGGAGGCGCTTGCGGCGGGCGTTCTGGGCGAGGAGGTGGTCGATGTTGACGTCGTACCCGCGGGCCGCAGCGTTGGCCTTCACCTGTTCGGCGTTGGTCTCGATGAACGTCAGGTCCAGCATAACCCCTCGGCGCGGCGGTATCGTGGGTCGGGAAGGTACTCATCTTATTTGGCCCGCCCGGTCGGCAAATACCTGCCGGGTCGGGCCCTGGCGTCGGCCCGGCGCCTCGGTTACCCTCACGCCATGAACGCACCACTTCTCGCGCTCGCACTCCTCGCCCCCGCCGCGCCCCCGGCGCCGCGGCCGAACGTCGTCGTCGTGTTCACCGACGACCAGGGGTACGGCGACGTCGGTTGCTACGGCGCGAAGGGCTTTCGCACGCCGAACCTCGACCGGCTGGCGAAGGAGGGGGTACGGTTCACCGACTTCTACGTGTCGCAGCCGGTGTGCTCGGCGTCGCGGACGTCGCTGCTGACCGGGTGCTACGCCAACCGCCTCGGCATCCACGGCGCCCTCGGGCCGAACGCCCGCCACGGCATTCACGCCGACGAGACGACGCTCGCGGAGCTGTTCAAGAGCAAGGGCTACGCGACGCAGGCGGTCGGCAAGTGGCACCTCGGGCACCACCCGCAGTTCCTCCCGACGCGGCACGGCTTCGACGGCTACCTCGGCCTGCCGTACTCGAACGACATGTGGCCGTTCCACCCGGAGGCGAAGCCCGGGGCGTACCCGCCCCTAACCCTGTTCGACGGCGAGAAGGTGGCGAACCCCAACGTGACCGCCGCGGACCAGTCGCGGCTGACGGCGCAGTACACGGAGCGCGCCGTGCGGTTCGTGCGCGACAACCGCGAGCGGCCGTTCTTCCTGTACCTGGCGCACTCGATGCCGCACGTGCCGCTGTTCGCCGGCGAGCGCTTCCGCGGCAGCTCGCAAGCCGGCGCGTTCGGCGACGTAATCCAGGAAATCGACTGGTCCGTCGGCGAGGTGCTGAAAACGCTCGACGACTTGAAGCTGGCGGAGAACACGCTCGTCATCTTCACCTGCGACAACGGCCCGTGGCTGAGCTACGGCAACCACGCCGGCAGCGCCGGCCCGCTGCGGGAAGGCAAAGGGACGGTGTGGGACGGCGGCGTGCGGGTGCCGTTCCTTGCGCGCCTGCCGGGCCGCATCCCGGCGGGGAGCGTGTGCCGCGAACCGGCCATGACCATCGACGTGTTGCCGACCGTGGCGCGCCTGATCGGCGCCGAACTGCCGGCGCGACGCATCGACGGCCGCGACATCGGTCCGCTGTTGCGCGGCGAGGCGGGGGCGCGGTCGCCGCACGAGGCGCTGTGGTTCTACTACGGCACGAACGAGTTGCAGGCGGTCCGCGCCGGGAACTGGAAGCTGATGCTGCCGCATACGTACCGCACGATGCGGGGTCAGGCGCCGGGGGCCGACGGCACGCCGGGTCGGTATCGGCAAGTGAAGCTGGAGGCGGCGGAACTCTACGACCTGGCCGCGGACATCGGCGAGACTCGGAACGTGGCCGCGATGAACCCCGACGTGATGATGCGGATGATGAAGCATGTCGAAGTGGCGCGGGCCGAGCTCGGCGACGCGTTGACGAAGCGTACCGGCACCGGCACCCGCGAGCCGGGCCGCGTTCCGGCGCCGTGACCGTTACTCGTGGAGTTCCCATGACTCGCGCTCTCGCGCTGCTCGTCCTGCTGGTCCCGTCGCAGGCGTTCGCGCAGTCCTACCCCAAGGCCGCGAAGGCCGACGCGGCAGCCGCCGCGGAGATCACCAAACAGGAACTCGTCGGCACCGCGGTCGTCGTGATCGACGGCGGCGCGGTCGTGTGGTCGAAGGGGTACGGCCATGCCGACCGCGAGGCCGCCGTCGCCGTGGACCCCGCGGTCACGCAGTTCCGTTGGGCGTCGGTGTCGAAGCCGGTCACGGCGGTCGCCGCGCTCCAGCTCGTCGAGAAGGGGCAACTCGACCTCGACGCCGACGTGCGGCGGTACGTCCCCGAGTTCCCCGACCCCGGCGAGACGGTCACCGTGCGGCAGCTGCTCTGTCACCAGGGCGGCATCGTCCACTACACGAACGGCAAGGTCGTGAAGACCGCCCGCGAGTACGCCGACCCGCACCCCTTCGCCGACGTGGTGACCGCGCTCGACACGTTCAAGGCGTCGCCGCTGGTGAACCGCCCGGGCGAGAAGTACGCCTACTCGACGCACGGCTACGTCCTTCTCAGCGCGGTCGTCCAGCGCGCCGGGAGCCAGCGCTTTGCCGACCAGGTGAAGGCCCGCCTCGCCGACCCGCTCCGCATGACCGGCTTCCGCCCCGACTACGAGTGGGAGGCGATCCCGCACCGCGCCGTCGGCTACCGGAAGGCGGGCGCCGCGGTCGCGCGCCGCGCCGCCGAGAGCGCCCCGGACGTGAGCTGGAAGCTCGGCGGCGGCGGGTACACGTCGCCGGCGACGGCGATGGCGGCGTTCGGCGTCGGCCTGCTGAACCGGAAGCTGGTGGGCGAGAAGACCGAGGCGCTGATGTGGACGCCGACGCGGCCGACCAGGGAAGCGAAGGACCGCCCCTACGGCCTGGGGTTCGGCCTCGGCACGACGCCCGGCGGGGTGAAGTGGGTCGGCCACTCCGGCGCGCAGGAGAAGACGCGCACGTTTCTGATGCTCGACCCGGCCGGCAAGCGCGGCGTCGTGGTGATGACGAACTCCGAGTGGGCGGTCACCGGCACGCTCGCCGCCGCCGTGATGGACGCGATCCGCTAACGGCGGGGTTTTCGTGGGGCCGGTTTCCAACCGGCCGTGCCGACGCAGGCCGGTTGGAAACCGGCCCCTACCCCCGCCGTCACCGGCCGGACGGGCGGGCCTCGCCATGCGCCTCCAGCCGCCGGCGGAAGCGCAGGTGCCGCCACCGCGACGCCTCCAGCAGCGGCCGCCGCGCCCAGTGCGTCCAGCCGGCGGCGGATCAGGGTGGCCACAGCCAGTTCGACCGCTTGTACAGGTACGCCATCAGCAGGTACGCCGGCACCGCCCGCCAGTCGCCCGGCCGGCGCCGCCAGATGCACCGGTGCGAGAACGTCCGCCGGTAGCAGTACTCGTAACCCGCCGCCAGCTCCTCCACGCTCATCCACTTCGGCCGGAACACGACGTGCGCCGTGTCGTAGAGCGACCAGTCGCGGTGCAGCAACCGGCCCTCCGATTCCATCTGCCGGAACAGCGGCGTGCCCGGGTACGGCGTCAGGATGTGGTACGTCGCCGACTCCATCCGCACGCCCTCGATCCAGTCCACCAGCTCCTCGAAGCAGCTGCCGCGGTCCTGGTCGAAGCCGAGGACGAAGCTGCCGTTCACCTGGATGCCGTGGTCGTGGAACACGCCGACGCGGCGGGCGTACTCCGCGGCCCGCGGCGTCTTCTTCTTCGCGGCCGCGAGGTTCTCGTCCGTCAGCGACTCGAACCCGACGAACACGCCGGTACACCCGCGGCCATGCGCGCATCTCGCCGCCAGCGGGCGTCGTCGGTCACGTCGAGGGTGACGGCGGCAGCGCCAGATGATGCCGAGCGGCCGTAGGGTGCGGCGCAGTGCCCGCAGGTAGTCCGGCCGCGAGCCGAGGTTGTTGTCGGTGAACACGCAGTACGGCTGGCAGTCGGCGGCGATTTCGGCGGCGACCTGTTCGGGGTCGCGGCACTGGTACGGCACCTTCAGCCCGTCGGTGCTGAGGTAGCAGAAGCCGCAGCGGTTGTGGCACCCGCGGGTGGCGTTCAGGCTGGTCGTGGTCAGGAACGCCCGGCGGTCCAGGAGGTCGCGCCGCGGCGGCGGGTCGGCGGTGTAGGGCCGCTGGTACGAGCCGTCGTAGCGCGGCCGCAGTTGCCCCGCTTCCACGTCGCGGAGGATGACGGGCCACAGCTGCGTCCCCTCGCCGAAGGCGAGCGCGTCGGCGTGCGGGGCGCACTCGTCGGGGCACGAGAGGACGTGCAGCCCGCCGAGGATCACCGTCGCGCCGCGGTCGCGGTACCAGCGGGCCAGCTCGAACGCCCGCCGTGCGAACGTGAGGTGGACCGTGATGCCGACCCGCGGAACGGGTCGCTCGGCGGGTGCCCCTGAAGGAGATTCTCGTCCCAGTAGCGGACGTTCCAGCCGTCGGGTGTGGCGCCGGCGACGGCGGTGAGGGCGAGCGTCGGCGTGAGGACGTGCTTGCCGAAGCTGGCGTGCGGGTCCTTCGGTAGAACGGGTTGACGAGCAGCGCCGTCCGCAGCTGCGGCGCGGCGCGGCGGGCGTCGAGCGGCGGCGGCTCGCGGAGCGCGGGGACGGTCGGCACGGCGGAGCGGCCTGGAAATAGCAAATAACTTGGATTGCAAAGTTAAAGACCTGAAGGAAGGGGCGGGTGGTCCCCGCCGTTCGACAGCTCCTGGTCTTGCCGCTCGCGGCGTAGCGAACCCGCAAGCGGCACCGCTACGCCGCGAGCGTCTACGCCCCCGCCAACCCCGGCCGCACTTCTGCTGCCGCGGCGGCGTCGCGCACCACCTGCTCCAGCTCCGCGATGTACGCCCGGAACCGCTTCCGCCCCGCCGCGGTCAGCACGCAAGTCGTCAGCGGGCGGCGGCCGGCGAACGCCTTCGTCACCTTCACCAGCCCGTCGGCCGCGAGCACGTCCAGGTGCCGACTCAGGTTGCCGTCGGTCAGCGCGCACAGCCGTGCGAGGTCGCCGAATGACAGCCCCCCGGGCCGCGGCACCAGTGCCGTCAGGATGCCGAGCCGGGCCTTCTCGTGCAGCACCCGGTCGAGCCCGCCGTAGGCGTAGCGGCCGTCGTCGGCGTCATTCATCGGCGTCCCCCCGCTCGCCGCGCAGCGCCACCGCCGTCGCCAGGTGGCCCACGCCGAACACGCACCCCACGACCCACCCGGACGGTCCGGCGGTCGCGTCGGACAGCACCAGCAGAGCCGCCCCGGCCGCGACGTACCCCGCGCCGACGAACCACACCGCGGCCGGCAGGTGCGGCCGCGCCGCCACGACGCCGAGGCCGAACAGAACCGCCCACGCCCCCGGCAACAGGTGCGTCACGTCCGCGCGGGCGACGCCGACCGTCACCACGGCCCCGGCCAGCAGGCACGGCAGAAACTGCGCCATGACGCGGCGGGTGCGGCGGCGTTCGAGGTCGTCTTCTTCGACCGCGTAGGCCCGGGCCGCGGACGCGAACCCGATCAGCGCCCCGACCCCGGCCACAGCCAGCCAGTAGGCGACGAACCCGTCACCGCCGCGCGCCGCGGGAACGAGCGGGTGCGCCACCGCGGCCAGCAGGCCGAGCACCCCGACGAGTGCGACGGCGGGCGGGCGGAAGCCGGGGTAGACCTCGGCACGGGCGAGCTGGTCGTGGATCAGGCCGAGTTGGTCGATGGCGTCCTGCGCCCGCATCGGTTGGCTCTCCGCGCCCGGGGTGTGGGAGGAAGTGTACTTTGCGAGGCCAAGCGAAGTCAAGAGCCAATCCGGCGTCCCGGCCGGACCGCACGCCGGCCGGGTTGGCGGCGTAGAACGACCACACGCCCCCTCCCCCGTCACCGGCGGTTCCATGCGTGCCGTTCTCCTCTCCGCCGTCCTCGCCGTGGGTGGGTGCGGGTGTGCCGGCGGTGGTAGCCCCGTTGCCACCGTCCCGGCCGCGCCGCCGGACGAGCCGATCGGGCCGCCGCTGTTCGACGACGTCACGGCCGCCTGCGGCGTCGCGTTCACGTACCGCAACGGCGAGGAGGCGAACCACCTCGCCATCATCGAGTCACTCGGCGGCGGGGCGGCGATCCTCGACTACGACGGCGACGGCCGGCTCGACCTCTTCTTCCCCGGCGGCGGCCACTACCGCGATAAGACCGTCCTTGGCCACCCGTGCCGGCTGTACCGCAACCTCGGCGGGTTCAAGTTCGAGGACGCCACGGCGAAGGCCGGGCTCGACAAGGTGTCGTTCCAGTACAGCCACGGCGCCGCCGCGTTCGACTACGACCGCGACGGCCGGCCGGACCTGCTCGTGACGGGGTACAACCGGCTCGTGCTGCTCCACAACGAGGGCAACGGCACGTTCAAGGATGTGACCGCGAAGGCCGGCATCGCCGACACCCTGTGGTCGGCGGCGGCCGGGTGGGGCGACCTCGACGGCGACGGGTTCCCCGAAGTCTACGTCACCCACTACGGCGACTGGGGCTTCGCCACCAACCACCCCACCGACTGCACCTACGACGGCAAGACGTTCGACGTGTGCCAGCCGCGGCGGTTCAAGCCGCTGCCGCACACCCTCTACCGGAACAACGGCGACGGCACCTTCAGCGACATCTCCAAGCAGCTGAAGCTGCGCGAGGACGGCAAGGGGCTCGGGGTGCTCGTGACCGACCTGAACAACGACGGCCGGCCCGACGTCTATGTGGCCAACGACACCGACGACAACTTCCTGTACGTGAACCGCGGCAAGGCCGGCGAGATCGAGTTGAAGGAGGTCGGCCTGTTCGTCGGGGCGGCCCGCGACGACCGCGGCATGGCCAACGGCAGCATGGGGGTCGCCGGCGCCGACTTCAGCCGCACCGGGCTGGCGTCGGTGTTCGTGACCAACTACGAGAACGAGCTGCCGGCCCTGTACCGGAACCGCTCGGACAAGTCCGGCGAGCGGTTCAACTACGACACGCTCCAGGCCGGCATCGCGGTCGTCGGCGGCAGCTACGTCAGCTGGGGCACGTCGTTCCTCGACTACGACCTCGACGGGTGGGAAGACCTGGTCGTGGTGAACGGCCACGCCATCCGCTACCCGACGAAGATCGACCGCCGGCAGGTGCCGCTGCTGTTGCGGAACGAGGGGGGGAAGTTCCGGCCGGCGACGGCGCAGGGCGGCGGGTACTTCCGCGCCGCGCACAACGCCCGCGGCCTGGCCGTCGGCGACCTCGACAACGACGGCCGGCCGGACCTGGTGGTGAGCCACCTGAACGAGCCGGTGGCGGTGCTGCGGAACGTGGCCCCGACGGACGGCAAGCACTGGCTGGGCGTGCGGCTGGCGGGCGAGAAGGACCGCGACGTGGTCGGCGCCCGGATGGTCGTGGAGACGGCGGGTGGAACGCAGACGAAGTTCGTGAGGGGCGGCGGCAGCTACGCCTCGACGAGCGACCCGCGACTGCTGTTCGGCCTCGGCGGCGACGCCGCGGTGACGCGGGTGACTGTCCACTGGCCGTCGGGCACGTCGCAGGAGTTCGCGGGGCTGACGCCGGGCGCGTACTGGGTACTGCCCGAAGGCGGGGCGGCGCGGCGGTGAGCGGCGCGAAGCCGCAAGGGACAACTTAACCACCCGCGCGAACGCTTGCGGCTTCGCGTTGGGAAGCGCGAAGCCGCAAGCGGCAACGTAACCACCCGAGCGAATGCTTGCGGCGCCGCGCCGCCGCGTCTTACGCCGCCAGCGACTCGCGCAGCGCCGCCAGCGCCGACCGCTCGATCTGCCGGGCACGCTCGCGGGTCAGGCCGAACTGCCGGCCCACGTCTTCCAGCGTCATCGGTTCGCCGCCGTCGAGGCCGAACCGCAGCCGCAGCACCGCCGCCTCGCGCTCGCCGAGTTGCTCCAGCGAGCCGAGCGCCGCCCGCACGTCGTCGGCCGCGGCGAGCCGGTCGGTGGGGGCGGCAGCGTGGACGTCCGCCAGCAGGGCGTTGGCGTCGTCCTCGCCGCCGACGGCGCGGGCCGAGCCGACCGCCTTCAGCGCCTTCGCCACCGCCCGCGCCTGGCCGCGCTTCAGCCCCAGTTCGGTGGCGATCTCGGCCGCCGTCGGCTCGCGGCCGAGCGTGTCGCGGAGGGCCGCTTCGGCCCGCCGCCACTTCGGCAGCAGCACGCCCATGTACTGCGGCAGCCGCACCGCGTGGCCGTACTTGTTCAGCGCCACCCGCACGGCCTGCCGGACCCAGAACGCGGCGTAGGTCGAAAACCGCGTGCCCGCGCCGGGGTCGAACCCTTCCACGGCCCGGAGCAGGCCGACGTTCCCCTCGGCGATCAGGTCTTCGAGCGGCAGCCCGCGGCCGGAGTACTGGCGGGCGATGCTCACCACCAGCCGCAGGTTGGCGCGGGCCAGTTCGTCGCGGGCCTCGACGTCGCCGGTGCCGACGCGGCGGGCGAGTTCGCG
Source organism: Urbifossiella sp. (assembly GCA_044220735.1). GTDB lineage: Bacteria > Planctomycetota > Planctomycetia > Gemmatales > Gemmataceae > Urbifossiella. The sequence continues at coordinate 10,322 of JBGAQM010000016.1, forward strand.
CTCCCCGGCCGCGGTCAGCAGCGGGGTACGGTCGATCTCGCTCAGGTAGCTGGCGAAGGGGTCGCGGCTCACGTCAGTCCTCAGGGTGGACGGCGCCCCGGCGGGCCGGCGAGCGGCCCGTGGCGGCAGGGGGTTGGGGACAGGTTCAGACCCGGCGGGAGGTCCGGGAGACGGCTTCAACGTGGGACACGAATCGGTATCGGTCAACCGGAAAAATCGACACGATCGGTTCACACCGGAAACTCCGGCGTTTCGGAACCGTTTCATTCGTGGTCGCGGGGGTTAACGGGGCCGGCGGTGTGCCGTCGATGAAGCGCACCTGAGCGGGCGCCGTCACGGGTCGGAGCCGATGTCGCTCGGCAGGCACCGGCCGGTGCCGCGTTCGACTCGCCCGTTTCATCCCCCGCGCTGAATTTCCACTCGCCGCCCGAATTGGCGTGCCGGAAGTACTACGCCGCGCTGCATTTCCGCGACTTTCGCGTCACACCTGATCTACGGTTCCGGTCGTTCACCCCACGACGACCCACCATGCCACACCGCCTCCGCACTGTTGCATCTGTGCTCCTCGCCGGACTCTGGCTGGGCGGCGTCGCCGGCGGGTTCGCCGCGTGGGAGGCGTACGACGCGAAGCCCGGCCAGCAGGCCGGCGGTGCGGCGCCGCCGGCCGGGCCGGCCTGGACGCTGACGTTCTACGCCCACCCACACTGCCCCTGTACGCGGGCGGGCCTCGCGGAACTCGCCGAACTGGCCCGCGACGCACCGCAACTCGACGTGACGGTGGTGTTCGTGCGACCGGCGGGCGCCGAGCCCGGGTGGGAACGGTCGGCGGCGTGGGACGCGGTGCCCGGCGCGCACGTCCGCTGCGACGCCGGCGGCGCGGAGGCGGCCCGCGTCGGGGCGCTTACGTCGGGGCAGGCCGTGCTGACGGACCACACCGGCCGGGTGGCGTTCCGCGGCGGGCTGACCCGCGGCCGCGGCCGGGTCGGCGAGTCGCCCGGCCGGCGGGCGGTGCTGGCGATCCTGCGGGGTGAAGAAGCCCCAGACGCGGCGCCGGTGTACGGCTGCCCGCTGGCGGACGAGCAATAACCGGATCGGGCCCAACGCCCGCCGGCGGAGGAGGTCAGAAGAATGGGTGACGAGAACCGCGCCGACACCGCCCGCCGGGCGGTCGCGCTCACCGCCGCCGGGCTCGACGCCGGCTACCGCCGCACCGACCGCTTCTTCGCCGGGTTGCTCGCGGCGCAGTGGGTCGCGGCCGTCGCGCTGGCGCTGTGGGTGGCGCCGCAGACGTGGGCCGGCACCGACGCCCGCACCCACCCGCACGTGTTCGCCGCGGTGGCGCTCGGGTTCCTCATCGCCGCCCTGCCGGTCGCGCTGGCGCTGCTCCGCCCCGGCCGCGCGGCCACCCGCCACGCCGTCGCCGCCGGGCAGATGCTGATGTCGGCCCTGCTCATCCACCTGACGGGCGGGCGGATCGAGACGCACTTCCACGTCTTCGGGTCGCTCGCGTTCCTCAGCTTCTACCGCGACTGGCGCGTGATCCTCACCGCCACCGCCGTCACGGCCGTGGATCACGTCGCCCGCGGGGCGCTGTGGCCCGAGTCGGTGTACGGCACCCCCGCCGGCGCCGCCTGGCGGTGGCTGGAACACGCCGGCTGGGTCGTCTTTGAAGACGTGTTCCTCCTGTACGCCTGCGCCCGCGGGGTGCGTGACGTGCGCGCCGCCGCCGAACGGCAGGCCGAGTTGGAGGCCGCCCACGCCACCGTCGAGTCGCGCGTCGCGGAACGCACCCGGGAGCTGGCCGAGAGCGAGGAGCGGTTCCGCGGCGCCCTCGACCACGCCGCCATCGGCATGGCCCTGGTCGCCCCGGAGGGCCGGTTCCTCCGCGTCAACAAGTCGCTCCGCGGCATCGTCGGGTACACCGAGGCCGAGCTGCTGGCGCGCACCTACCAGGACATCACCCACCCGGACGACGTGGCCGCCGACGTGGCCCAGTCCCACCGCCTGCTGGCCGGCGCGCTCGAGACGTACCAGATGGAGAAGCGGTACCGGCACAAGGCCGGCCGCGACGTGTGGGCGCTGCTGAGCGTGTCGCTGGCCCGCGACTCGGCCGGGGCGCCGCTGTACTTCATCGCCCAGGTGCAAGACATCACCGACCGGAAGCGCGCCGAGGAGCAGGTGCGGCAGACCGAGGCCCAGTTCCGCAGCGCGTTCGACGACGCCGCCGTCGGCATGTCGCTGCTGACGCTCGACGGCAAGTTCCTCCGCGTCAACCGCTCGGTGTGCGACCTCGTCGGGTACCCCGAGGCCGAGCTGCTGGGCCGCACGTTCCGCGACATCACCCACCCCGACGACGCCCCCGGCGACCGCGAGCTGGTGGCCCGGGCGCTGGCCGGCGAGATCACGACCTACCGCCGCGAGAAGCGCTACCTCCACAAGGCCGGCCACCACGTGTGGGTGCAGGTGTGCGTGACCTACGTCGCCGGGGCGGACGGGACGCCGCACCACGTCATCTCGCAAGCGCAGGACATCACCGACCGGAAGCGCGCCGAGGAGGCGATGCGGCAGGCCCAGCTCGCCGCCGAGGCCGCCAACCGCGCCAAGAGCGAGTTCCTGGCGAACATGAGCCACGAGATCCGCACCCCGATGAACGGCGTGCTCGGGATGACCGACCTGCTGCTGAACACCGAGCTGACGGCCGACCAGCGCGAGTCGCTCGGCATGGTCAAGTCGTCGGCCGACGCGCTCCTCACGGTCATCAACGACATCCTCGACTTCTCGAAGATCGAGGCCGGCAAGATGGACCTGGACCCGGTGCCGTTCTCGCTCCGCGACCAGGTCGGCGACGCGCTGAAGGCGCTGGCCCCGCGGGCGCACGCCAAGGGGCTCGAACTCGCCTGCGACATCCCCGAGACGGTGCCCGACCTGGTCGTGGGCGACCCGGGCCGGCTGCGGCAGGTGCTGACGAACCTCGCCGGCAACGCCGTGAAGTTCACCGCCGCCGGCGAAGTCGTCGTCCGCGCGGAACTGGTTTCCGACCCGGCCGACGCGGAGGGCGTGCGGCTGCGGTTCGCCGTCGCCGACACCGGCATCGGCATCCCGGCCGACAAGCTGGACGCGGTGTTCGACCCGTTCACGCAGGCCGACGGCAGCACTACCCGCAAATACGGCGGCACGGGCCTCGGGCTCACGATTTCGAGCCGGCTCGTGTCGCTGATGGGCGGGAAGGTGTGGGCCGAGAGCGAGCTCGGCAAGGGGAGCACGTTCTGGTTCGAGACACGATTCGAGCGCGCCCGCGGTTCGATCGTCCGCACGGTGGCGCCGCCGGTGGACCTGCGCGGCGTGCCGGTGCTGGTCGTGGACGACAACGCCACGAACCGCCGCGTGCTCACCGACACCGTGCGCCAGTGGGGCGCCGCGCCGGTGTGGGCCGAGTCGGGCCGCGAGGCCCTCGCCGAGTTGCGCCGCGCCGCCGCCGCCGCCGAGCCGTACCGGCTGGTTCTGCTCGACGGCATGATGCCCGGCATGGACGGGTTCGAGGTCGCGGCGCAGATCGGCCGCGAGCCGACGCTGGCCGGGGCCGCGGTCCTACTGCTCACGTCGGCCGACCGCCCCGGCGACGCCGCCCGCTGCCGCGACCTCGGCGTCGCGTCGTACCTCGTGAAGCCGGTGAAGCCCGCCGAGCTGAACCGGGCCATCTCGGCGGCACTGGCCGTCGCGTCGGCGCCGGCCGCGTCCCCGACCGACCGGACGCCGCTGCCGCGGCCCGCGGGGCGAACGCTGCGGGTGCTGCTGGCCGAGGACAACGTGGTGAACCAGCGCGTCGCGGTGCGGCTGCTGGAGGCGAGCGGGCACGCCGTGACGGTGGCGAACCACGGCGGCGAGGCGCTCGAGGCGCTGGCCGCCGTGCCGTTCGACCTGGTGCTGATGGACGTGCAGATGCCGGAAGTGGACGGCTTCGAGGCGACCCGCTCCATCCGCGAGCGCGAGGCCGGCACCGGCCGCCGCACGAAGATCGTGGCCATGACCGCCCACGCGATGAAGGGCGACCGCGAACTGTGCCTCGCCGCCGGCATGGACGACTACGTGTCCAAGCCCGTGCAGAAGGGCGAACTCGCCCGCGTGCTCGCCTGGGCCGCCGGCGCCGCCGCCACCGCCGCGCCCGGGGCCGACCTCCCGCCCGCGCTCGACCGCCGCACCGCGCTCAAGCAACTCGGCGGCGACGAGGAGCTGTTCGCCGAGATCGCAGGCCTGTTCGTCGCCGATGCGCCGGGCCTTCTCGACGCGATCCGCGCCGGCGTGGAAGCCGGAGACGCCGACGCCGTGAAGCGCGCGGCGCACACGCTGAAGGGCTCGTCCGGGTGCGTCGGTGGCACGCACGTCGCCGCCGCGGCGGCCCGGCTCGAAGCGCTCGGCGCCGCCGCCGACCTGTCCGACGCCGCTGCGCCTGTCGAAACCCTGTCGTCCGAACTCACCCGTCTGTTGGGCGCACTCGCCGCCGCCGAAGGAGCTGCCGTATGACCCCCGATAACTGTTCGTGCCCCGCCCCGCCCCAGACCCCGCCGCCGGGGTACGTGGCCGCGTCCATCTCCGGCTCCGTGCCGGTGCCGCGGCGGCGGGTCGTGTCCGCCCCGGCCCGCATCCTGATCGCCGAAGACGACCCCGTTTCGCGCACGGTGCTGGACCGCACCCTGAAGCAGTGGGGCTACGACGTGACGGTGACGAAGGACGGCGAGGAGGCGTGGACCGTCCTGAAGCGCGAGGACGCGCCGCGGCTGGCGGTGATCGACTGGATGATGCCGGGGTTCGAGGGGCCGGAGGTGTGCCGGCGGGTGCGGGCGATGGCCCGGCCGGTGCCGACGTACATCATTCTGCTGACCGCGAAGGGCGGCTCGGACGACATCGTGACCGGCCTGGAGAGCGGCGCCGACGACTACCTGGCCAAGCCGTTCGACCGGCAGGAACTGCGGGCGCGGGTGCGCGTCGGCGAGCGGGTGGTGAGCCTGCACCAGGGACTCGCCGACCGCGTGCAGGAGCTTGAAACGGCGCTCACGCAGGTGAAGCAACTCAAGGGCTTGCTGCCGATCTGCGCGTACTGCAAGAGCGTGCGGGACGACAAGAACTACTGGCAGCGGGTGGAGACGTACATCGCGGCGAACTCGGACGCCCGGTTCAGCCACGGCATCTGCCCCGACTGCTGGAAGGGGGTGGTGGAGCCGGAGTTCGCCGCCCAGGGCATCGAGGCCGAGTCGCCGTACCCGGGGTGACGCGGGCGCACGCCGTATCATACCCGGTATGTCCGCCCCCGTTCTCGCCGCCGCTGGGATTCGCAAGACCCACAGCGGCACCCTCGCCCTCGACGGCGTCTCGCTCGCCGTCGGCGAGGGCGAGGTGTTCGGCCTCCTCGGCCCGAACGGCGCCGGCAAGACCACCCTCATCTCGATCCTCGCCGGCATCACCGCCGCCGACGCCGGCACCGTCACGCTGTTCGGCGCACCGTTCACGCCCGCCGACCGCGACCGCCGCCGCCTCGTCGGCCTCGGCACGCAAGACCTGAGCATCTACCCCGACCTGACGGCGCGCGAGAACCTGCACTTCTTCGGCAAGCTGTACGGCCTCCGCGGCGCGGACCTGAGCGGGCGCGTGGCCGAGTTGCTCGGCGCCGTCGGCCTCGCCGACCGCGCCGACGACCGGGCCGGCACGTTCTCCGGCGGCATGAAGCGGCGGCTGAACCTGGCGGCGGCGGTGGTCCACCGGCCGCGCGTGCTGTTCTTCGACGAGCCGACGACCGGCGTGGACCCGCAGAGCCGCAACCACATCTTCGAGCAGGTGAAGGCGCTGAGCGCCGCCGGCATGACGGTGATCTACACGAGCCACTACCTCGAAGAGGTGCAGGCGCTGTGCCCGCGGCTCGCGGTGCTGGACCACGGCAGGGTGCGGGCGTGCGACACGCTGCCGAACCTCCTACGCCGGCTGAACACGACGCTGCGGCTCGGGCTGGCCTCTGTGCCGGCTGGGGTCGCAGAGCGGCTGTCTGCGCTGCCGGGCGTGAAGACGGTGACGCCGACGGCCGACGGGTTCGAGTTGGTGGTGGACGAGGCGGCGCCGGCGCTGGCGCGGGCGGCGTCTGCGTGCGCCGCATCGGGCGCCGAGCTGACCACGGCGGTTGCGACGGAGCCGACGCTGGAGCGCGTCCTGGAACTGACGGGGAGTGCGCTGCGGGACTGATTCCGGTGTGGGGCCGGTTTCCAACCGGCCTTGCCAGCCACGGCCGGTTGGAAACCGGCCCCACAAATCACTCCGACCGCGCCGTCACCCGGTCGCGCCCGAGTCGCGCCAGCAACTCGTCTGCCTCGCCGCGTGTCAGCCCCTCCGCGACGACGAACGGCGGCGCCGCCAGCACCGCGTCCGCCTCCTCGTGCGAACACCGCCGGGCCGCCCGCACCAGCGGCAGGAGCGCCTCCCGCGCCGGCTTCGGGAAGCCGTCCACCACCACCCGCCGATCCTTTGTCACCGGCTCGCGCCGCAAGAGTCGCTCCAGGTCCGGCAACTCCGCCACCGCCGTCACCCGGTCGCCCGGCTTCAGCCGCCGGTCCGGCGTGCCCGCGGGGTTGTGGCCGTTCAGCGCCAGCGGCAGGAAGCGGTAATCGACCGCCGCAGCCCGCAGCGACTTCCCGGCCAAGCCGGGGTCGTCCGGCTGCGGCGAGAACTCGACCACGACCAGCGTGCGGCCGAGCGCCGTCACGAGCGTCTGCACCCGGTCGCCGAACAGCGCCGCGGCGAACGCCGGGGCGGCCAGCGCCGGCTCCGACACCGCATGTCGTACCCCCGCCGCGTCGCGCAGCGCCCCGGCGAACAGTGGGTCCGTGAGCCGCACCACGACCCGGGCGGCGGGGGCGAACTCCTTCACCAGCAGCGCGATCTCCAGGTTTGCCAGCTCGGAGTCGGTCGCGGCGACGACCGCCTTCGCGGTCTCGGCGCGGGCCTGCCGCAACACCTCGGCCACGGTCGCGTCGCCGACGAACGCCGGCACCCCCTTCCGCCGACAGGTGGCGATGAACGGGTTGTCGTTCACCTTGTCGATGGCCACGACCCGCTCGCCGATCGCGGTCAGTTCCTCGACGCACCGGTAGCCCATGTTGCCGAGGCCGCACACCACGACGTGCCCGCCGTCGGGCACCCGCCGCACCTCGAGCGCGCCCCCGAGCCGGGCGCGGATCAGGTAGTTCGTGAGGATGGCGGTGAACCCGGCGATCAAGGCGGCGCCGACGATCTTGAGCCCGCTGAGGAACACCTTCGCCCACGCCGGCCGGGCGTCGCCGCGGAGCTCGGCCCCGGTCGCCATCACGCTCACCGTCTGGTACACGCTGTCGGCCCACGCGGACTCCAGGCCGTAGCGGAACGTCAGCGTGCTGGCGAACAACGCGACGAACAGCACCGGCGTGATGACCTTCACCGCCAGGTCCACCTCGCCGAGCGTGGTGACGGCGGTCCGCACCCAGCGGCGCACGGCGCCGGCCCAGCGGACGCCCGGGAGCAGGTCGCCGCGGACCGTCTCCAGCAGCGGCCGCACCGCCGCCGGCGGCCCCGCGACGACGAGCCGGTCGCCGACCGATAGCCGGGTGTCGCCGCGCACGTCGAGGAGGAAGCGCGGCTCGGCCCCGTTGGCGCCGACGGCCAGCGGCACGACGCCGTACTGCCCGGCCATGTCGCCGAGTGACCGGCCGGCGAGGCCGGTGCCCTCGGCGACGACGAACTCGGCGATCTGCTGGGGGCCGGCGTCGAGCTTGAACGCGCCGAGCGCCTCGCCGGTGGCGGCGGTCAGTGCCAGGAGCGGCGCGACGAGTCCGGACACGCTCAGCGCCGTGGTGTTCTTTACCGCCGCGCCGAGGCGGGCGAGGAGGTTCTGGTTGTACATCCGCACCACGACGCGGGCGTCGGCGTTGAGCTGCCGGACGAGCAGCGCCGCGGACACGTTCACCAGGTCGTCGCCGGTGACGATGAGTACCCCGGCGGCGGTGCGGACGCCGGCGTTCGCGAGCACGTCGGGCTTGCGGCAGTCGCCGACGACGACGGTGAGGCCGGCGAGGCGCGGGTCGTCGGCCGGGGGGTTGGTGTCGACGACGGCGACCGGCTGGCCGGCGGCCCGGAGCGATTCGAGGACGCGCCAACCGACGCGCCCGAGCCCGCACAGCACGACCGGCCGTTCCACTCTGGCTCCTCTGGTGACACGAGCGTTGTACCCGCTACCGGTGTGTTCGGCGGCGGGCGGGCGGGATTGGGGACCCGCGACGCGAAGCCGCAAGCGTTCGCTCGGGTGGTTCCGTTGCCGCTTGCGGCTTCGCGCTTCCCCGCGCGAAGCCCCGAGCCGCCGTACAACACCCGCATGGAATCGAACACCTACGACGAGGTGCCCTACGAGAGCCACCCGTACGCCCAGACGCACCCGTCGCGGCTCGCGGTCGTGGCCCGGCTGTTCGGCCTCGACCCGCCGCCGGTCGAGACCGCGCGCGTCCTCGAACTCGGCGCGCGCCGGCGGCAACCCTCGTCCCCTTCGCCGAAGCCTTCCTCTAAAGCCGCTGCGTCGGCGTGGACCTGTCGGCGCGACAGGTCGCCGACGGCGCCGCGTTCGTGGGGCAACTCGGGCTCGCCAACGTCGAGTTGCGGCACGCCAGCATCACCGACCTGGACGAGTCTTCCGGCACGTTCGACTACGTGATCTGCCACGGCGTCTTTTCGTGGGTGCCGACCGCCGTGCGTGACGCCATCCTGGACGTGTGCGCCCGCCGACTGGCGCCGAACGGCGTCGCCTACGTCAGCTACAACACGTACCCCGGGTGGCACATGCGCGGCATGATCCGCGACATGATGCGCTACCACGCCATGCGCTTCCCCGACGCGAAGCAGCGCGTCGGCCAGGCGCGGGCGCTGCTCGACTTCCTCGCCGCGTCGAACCGCCAGGAGGGTGCGTACAGCACGCTCCTGAAGTCCGAGCTCGAAAGCGTCCGCCGGCAGGCCGACCACTACCTGTTCCACGAACACCTGGAGGAGAACAACGACCCGCTCTACTTCCACCAGTTCGTGTCGATGGCGGAGGCACACGGCCTCCGCTACCTCGGCGAGGCCCGCGTCGGAACGATGGTGACCGGCAACTTCGGCCCGGACGTCCAGAAGACGCTCCGCACCCTCGCCGCGGACCAGGTGCAGACCGAACAGTACATGGATTTCCTGCGCAACCGCACCTTTCGCGAGACGCTCCTCGTTCCCGCCGCGGCGGCGCCCAACTGGACGATCGACCCCGCCGCCGTGCGCTCGATGCACGTCGCGTCCGGCGGCAAGTCGGCGACCAAGGCCGCGCCGGACATCCGCACCGAGGCGCCCGCCCAGTACCAGACGCGGAGCGGCATGACGCTCTCGACCAACCGCCCGCTGCTGAAGGCGGCGATGCAGGTGCTGACGGGGCGCTGGCCGGGCACGACCTCGTTCGCGGACCTGCTCGCCGAGGCGCGCGGCCTCCTCGACCGCCCCGCGGACACACTCGACGACGACGCCAAGACGCTGGCGCTGGGGCTGGTGAACACCTACATCTCGTCCGACCTGTTGGAGTTCCACGCCGCGGCGGTGCCGGTGTCGCGCGAGGTCGGGGAGCGGCCGGAGGCATTGCGCTCAGCCCGGCGGCGGGCGGGGGGTGGGGCCGCGATGGTGACCAACCGCCGGCACGAGCTGGTGAAGCTGACCGACCTCGATAAGCGGCTCGTCCCGCTGCTCGACGGTACCCGGACGCGGCCCGAGTTGCTGGAGGCGCTGGCCGCGGACGCGCTGGCCGGGCAACTCCAGGTGGCGCGGAACAACAAGCCGGTGACCGGGGAGGCGGCCGTGCGTGACGCGCTGGCGGCCGTACTCGACCCCGCGCTGACGGTACTCGCCGGGCACGCCCTGCTGGTGGGGTGACGGCATCGGGCCCTGACACTACGGAGTCGGCGCGAGTCTCGACCGGACCACCGCTTTCAGCCCAGCCTCCGCCGTCCGCGCCGCCGTCTCCCAGCTGTGGTGCGCCACCACCCACGCCCGGGCCGCCGACCCCGCCGCGGCTCGCTTCGCCGCGTCGGTCCACAGCGTCGCCAGGCCGTCCGCCCACTCGGCCGGCGTCCGCGCCAGCACGAACCCCGCCTCGCCAGGCTCGCGCAGGCCGTTCAGCGCCGTCGGCGAGCACACCACCGGCTTTCCCATCGCGGCCGCTTCCAGCAACTTGTTCTTGATGCCCCCGCCGCTCACGAAGGGCAGTACCACCACCTGCTGCCGCGCCACCTCCGCCCGCAGGTCCGGCAGGTCCGGCGACAGTTCGATGCCGTCGCGGCCGACCACCGACAGCACCGGCGGTGTGGGGTTGAAGCCGAACACGCGGAAGCGCGCGTCCGGGTGCGCCGCCCGCACCCGCGGCCACACCTGCGCGCAGAACCATTCGAGTGCCTGCACGTTCGGGCCGAAGTCGAGACGACCCCAGAACGTACACGTGCGCTCGCCCTGCTCCGCCGCAAGCGGCGAGTAGTAGTCGCCGTCCACGCCGTTGGGAACCACGTCGATCCCCTTCACGCCGGCGACCCAGCGCATCGCGCGGCGGTCGGGGTCGGTCACCACCCACACGCGGTCCAGTAGCGACCGGTAGACGCGCTCGTACAGCCCCTTCACGAGTGCCTGCTTCAGTTCGCCCCAGGTGCGGCGGTCGAGCAACTTCACCTGCGACGCGTGGTGCCAGAACCACTCGTCGGCGGCGTACCACACCCGCGCCCGGCCGCGGACCGCGCCGAGGTACGGCAACACGCCGAGGCCTACCACCACGACCGCGTCGGCGTCCCACTCGTCGGCCGCGGCGCCAACCGCGGCCACGCGGTTGGGGTCCACGCCCCAGTAGCCGCGGAACTTCTCCTGGAGTCGGCCGAGTTGCGAGGCCGGGCCGCATGGCCCCTCACCTTTCGGGGGGAAGGTGCCGGTCCAGTCGAGCGGCAGGCCGGCGACGGCTTCGGGCGGCGGCGGGGCCGCGGTGAGGAGGCCGAGTTTGTGCCCGAGCGCGGCGAGGGCACGCATCATGTGGTAGGTGTGGACGTCGTGCCCGCTCGACCGCGGCCAGGCGAGCGAGTCTTTCACGAACAGCAGGCGCATCGCGGTCACGAGGTCCCCCGTGCGGGCTTGAGCCGCCGCGCCGCCTCGAACGCGGCCCGCAGCACCGGCACCGCCCAGCGGCGCCCCGGACGGTAGGCGCCGTAGCGGCGCGTGGCCGTGTCGATGAGCCCTTCGAGCACCGCGTCCGCGGCGTCGGCGCTGCCCCCCTCGCGCTCGTGACAGTAGCGGTGGTAGGCGTAGCGGAGGTACGCCGCGTAGCTCCTCACGCCGCGCCGCCGACTAGTGCCGCGCCCGGGGTGCTTCGCCAGCAGCAGACCGAGGTTGCGGGCGTCGTAGTACCGCTGCCAGCGCTTGCCGGTGCGGGCGAACGAGCTCGACCCCTTGTGCCACACCAGCGCTTCCGCCAGCACCCCGCAGCGGAACCCCGCCGCCGCCGCCCGGAGGCAGAAGTCCGACTCCTCGTGAACCAGGAAGAAGCGGTCGTCGATCAGGCCGACGCGGCGGAACACGGCGGCGCGCACGGCCATGCAGCAACCGTTGACGATGTCCACGGGCGTGACCGCGGGCGGGTCGTTCGTCGTCTCGGGAACCGGCAGCCGCTCGAAGAAGCCCGGGTAGCCGGGGCGGTTGAACGCGGTCCCGTCCGTCATCACGGAGTCGGGCTCGTCCATGTAGCGGATCACCGGGCCGATCACGCCGTAGGACGGGTGCGCGTCCAACGCCGCGAGCAGGCGGGCGATCATGTCCGGCCGCACCACGGTGTCGTTGTTCAGGAGGATCACCACGTCCGCGCCGCGGGCCAGGGCGTAGCGGATGCCGGCGTTGTTGCCACCGCTCCAGCCGGCGTTCACCGGGTTCTGCACGAAGTGACACCACGGGAACCCGGCCCGCAGGACCGGCAGGGGGTCGTCGGCCGAGGCGTTGTCCACGACCACGACGTGCGCCGCCGGCGCCAGCTCGGCCAGCGAGCGGAGGCACTTGCGGGTGTCGGCAAGGCCGTTGAAGTTGACCGGGACGATCCACACGTTCACGGCGTGCGCCCCCCGCGGAGGCGGTCGAGGGCGTCCTTCGCGGCGTACACCGCCCGCGGCCACACGCGCTCCGTCAACACCGGGGGGCGTGGGCGGTCGGCGGGCCAGGTTGCGGCGCAAAACTCGCGCAGCATCCGGTACTGCGCCCAGTCGCGCTTCCAGCGCGCGGCCACCGCGAGTTCAACGAGCGTGTCGAGCAACCGGGCCGTGGTACCGGGGTGCGTCGCCTCGCGGCCGGTGGCCCAGCGGAGGAGGTTGCGACACCCGCGGTCGGACGTCCTCCCGGTGCGAGCCTGCGCCGACGTCGGGTGCTTGCGGTAGCGCGTCAGCGGCTCGGGCACCGCGCGCACCGGCCCGAACTCGGCCAGTTCGTTGAAGTAGATGGCGTCCTCCTCGTTGTTCCCGGCCCACTCCGGGAACCGCACCGTCGTGCCCGCCGGCACGACCGCGGCCGACGGCATCACGGCCACGAGCGGCACCAAAAGGTGCGCGGCCGGGTTCCAGTCGGCGAGCCGCGCCGACGGGCGGGCCACGCCGGTGCGGGCGCCGAACTCGCGGTAGTCGGTGAACACCAGCGCCGGCCGCGGCTCCTGCAAACACACCGGCCGCACGGCTTCGAGGAAGGTCGGCTCCCAGGCGTCGTCGGCGTCGAGGAAGGCGAGCCAGTCGCCGGTCGCGGCCGCAATCCCGGCGTTCCGCGCCGCCGACACGCCGGCGTTCGCGCGCCGCAGGTACGTGATGCGCCCCGCGTACCGCGCCGCGACGGCCGGCGTGTCGTCGGTGCTGCCGTCGTCCACCACGACGACCTCGTGGGGCGGCACGGTCTGTGACAGCACGCTGTCAACGGCCTCGGCGAGGAAGCGGCCGTAGTTGTACGCCGGGATGACGACGGACGCGCGGAAGGGGGTCACGCCGGCCCCCGCTCGCGGGCCTCGTCGATCATGCCGCGGGCCGTGGCGGCTTCGGCGAAGCTGTTGACCCAGCCGCGGCCGGCGGTCGGCGCCAGCACCAGGCTGCGCACCCTCGCCGTGACGTAGTGCCGCACCAGCCACCGCGGCAGGCCGAACAGCCGCGGGCCGGCGCTCGCGTTCGGGTCGCGGCGGAAGTTGGTGCGGCCGAGGCCGCGGAAGAACTTCCACACGTACTCGGCGCTCACCCGGCCGGCGGGGATGTAGTGCCGCACCCGGGCCGTGCCGACCCACACGCCGGTCCACCCGTCGGCCTTCACCCGGTCCACCAACTCGGTGTCGTCACCGCTTAGCATCCCGGTGCCGACGCGGCCGAGCGTCGGGTCAAAGCGGAAGCGGCGCAGCAGTTCGGTGCGGAACGCCATGTTGGCGCCGAACACCTGCTCGCCGTCGCGCAGCAGCCGCACACTGTCGCCGAGCCGGCGCAGCGCGAACGGGCCTTCTAGGGCGGTGAGGTTGCGCAGGACCCACCGTGGGGGCGGCGCCTCGAACCACGGTTCCACGGTGCCCCCGAAGTACCCGGCCTGCGGGAACGCGGCGGCGGCGGCGGCATACTCCGTCAGCCAGTCGGGTTCGACCAGCACGTCGTCGTCGGTCCACACCAGCAGGTCGCCGGCGGCGTGCTCGACGGCGCAGTTGCGGGCGTTCGAATGCCCCTGCTTCGGCTCGAACAGCCGCCGGAGCGGCAGGTGGGGTTCGTGGCGAGCGAGGACGGCGTCGGTGTCGTCGGTGCTGTTGTTGTTGACGACGAGGAGTTCCCACGTCGCTCCCGGCGGCGCGGCGAGGACGCGCATCCTCTCCAGCGTCTGGTCGAGGAGGGCGGCACGGTTCCAGGTGCAGACGGCGACGGTGATCTTCACGCGGGTTGACTCCCGGTAGGGAGTAGGCCTGCGTCGCCCACGGCCGCGCGCCGCGGGGCATCGCCGCAAGCGGCGGAAATCAGAGACATCATCCGCGCCACGAACACCGGACGGGCGAACCGCGCCGCGGCGTCGCGTGCCGCCGCGGCCATCCGCGCGGCCCGCGCGGGGTGGGCCGCCAGCTCGGCCGTGCGCGCCGCGTACTCCCCGACCTCGCGGCACAGGTAGCCCGTCTCGCCGTCGGTGACGATCTCGGGTTGCCCGCCGCGGGCCGGCACCACGGGCACGCAGCCGGCGGCCATCGCCTCGACGGTGGCGATGCCGAAGTGTTCCTCCAGGTGCGGCGCCGGCGCGTCCAGGCCCATCGCGTGCCAGAACACGCGCGAGCGCCCGAGTTCCGCCCGCAGCCGCCCCCGCGGCGCGTTCGTCGTCAGCTCCACCGGCGCCCCCGCGGCCGCGCCCTCGACCGCGCGGAAGTACGCCCGGTCGGCGTCCGAATCGCCCAGCCCGCCGACGCAGCCCATCGACCAGCCCGCGGGCCGGCCCGCGGCGAAGGCGCGCACCAGTTCCAACTGCCGCTTCGCCGGCGTGAAGCGACCCACCACCGCGACGCGGTCCGCCTTCGGCGCCGGCTCGTAGTCGCTCACCTCGACCGGCGGGTGAACGACCACGGGGTCCACGCCCCAGTAGTCGCGCGTCCAGCGGCGGGTGAACTCGGAGTTCGCCGCCGCCGCGGAATACGACCGCACCCGCTCGCCCCACCAGCCCTCGTACAACCACCGCCGCAGCCACGCCCGGCCGCCGCCCGGCACGTCCCACGGCCAGCTCGCTCGCCGGTCGAAGAACGGGAAGTGGACGTACAGCACGCCCGCCTTCGCGTGGCAAACCGGCGGCGGCATGTGGGTGCTGCACACGAACAGGTCGTAGCCGTCACTCGCGTCGCGCATCCACCCGCGCATCGCCGCCCGGCGGCGCCACGCCGGCGCGTCGGGGGCGTCCCACCGGCCCGGGTCGCGCGGCAGCGCCCGCTCGCCGACGCCGCTCAAATCCGTGCCGAAGGCGTCGGCCACCTTCGCGACGAAGCCCGGCCCCTGGTGGTGGGCGAAATCGACCGCGTGTCCGCGCCGGCGGAGCTCCTCCGCCAGCACCGCGACCACGTACTCGCCGCCGCCGATGCCGCCGCGCGGGTCCTGGTACAGCGCCACCCTCATGCCGGCACCCCGCCGCGGCGGAACACCAGGTTCGTCATCGCCCAGTCCGGCCGGGCCGGGTCCACCGGCGGAATCAAACTCCACACGGCGTCCCACGCGACGGGTTCGAGCCGGCCGTCGGCTTCCGGGTGGAAGCAGCTGAACCCCGCGGCGCGGAACCGGTCGAGGTACGCGGCCGGGTCGCCGCCGGCGTTCGTGATGCCGAGCGGCCAGAACTCGCTGAGCACGGTCATCGGTCGGTCGCCGGCCAGGAGCGCTCCCGTGCCGCGGAACACCAACTCCTCGTAGCCCTGCACGTCGATCTTCACCACGTCGGGCGGCGGCAGGTGGCGCGCGGCAAACTCGGCGTCGAGCGGGCCGACCGGAACCTCGACGGCTGCGCGGCCGTTCGATTCGCCGTCGGCGTAGAGGCGGTGGTCGCCGAGGTTCGCCCCGGACTTGAACAGCCGGGCGGTACCCTTCTCCGGGCCGGCGGCCATGTTCAGCAGAGTGACGTGCTTCCACCCGTTGGCGCGGACCGTGCGCGACAGCAGGCCGAAGTTGTACGGGTCGGGCTCGACCGCCACGACACGACCCGCGGGGCCGACCGCCGACGCCGCGAGCGCCACGAAGTAGCCGATGTTGGCGCCCACGTCCAGGTACGTCATTCCCGGGCGCAGGGCCGATTGCAGGACCCGTGTCTCGGCCGGCTCCCACTGGCGGTCGCGGTACAGCGGCAGGCCGACGCCGCCGTCGCGCACGTCGGCGAAGACGACGCCGAACGGCGTGCGGACCGGCCGCACCGGCCGCCGCGCCGCGGCCCACAGTCGGGCGGCGGTTTCGCGGCGGGCGGCAGCGTGCGTCAGCCGGTAGCGCCCCTCGGCGAGCGCGGCGCGGAGGCGGTAGGGGACGACGGCGTGGTAGGCACGCTTCAACGGGTTCACCACTCGCCCCCCGCCGGCGTCGTCGTCCAGTCCAGCAGCGGCAGCACGACGCCGAGCCGGCCCTCGATCGTCTGCAACGACCCGGTCGCGTCAATCTGGAAGTGGAGCACCGGGTCCACGACGTCGACCGACCCGACGCCGAAGCGGTTCGCCGCGACGAGCAGGTGATAGCGGCCTGGGGCCAACAGGTGAGCCGGGATGCGGACGCGGGCCAGGTGCCGACCCGCGCCCTGCGACCGGCAGAACACGCCGCGGGCGTCGCCGTCGCCGGTCGTCAGCACCGTCAGGCCGTCGTCGCGGTTGATGCGGAAGGCGACCTGCGCCGTCGTCGGGCGGGTCACCTCGTAGCCGATCTCCAGGTCGAACGGCTTGTCCGCGGCCAGTTGCGCCGCGGGCGTTCCGTCCGCGGCGCGGACACGGGCGGCGCGGATCATGATGTCCTTCGAGGGGTCGAGTGGCCGCCCGTCGCGCCACTCGGCGGCGAGGCCGTCGGCCTGCTTCAGGTACTCGCGCACCGCCGCGGCCGGCGTACCGTCGAGCGTGATGCGGCCGCCCGCCAGCACGATCGCCCGGCTACACAGCGCCTGAACCGTGGTCATGCTGTGGCTGACGAACAGGACGGTTCGCCCGCCGCGACTCACGTTCTTCATCGCCCCGAGGCACTTGTCCTGGAACTGCTGGTCGCCGACCGCCAGCACCTCGTCCACGACGAGGATTTCCGGCTCGAGGTGCGCCGCGACCGCGAACGCGAGGCGGACGTACATGCCGGACGAGTAGCGCTTCACCGGCGTGTCGAGGAACTGTTCGACCTCGCTGAACGCGACGATCTCGTCGAACTTGCGGGCGATCTCGCGGCGCGACATGCCGAGGACGCTGCCGTTGAGGAAGACGTTCTCGCGGCCGGTGAGCTCGGGGTGAAAGCCGGTGCCGACTTCGAGCAGGCTGCCGAGCCGGCCGCGGAGTTCGGCGCGGCCGGCGGTCGGCTCCACGATCCGCGACAGCACCTTCAGCAGCGTGCTCTTGCCGGCGCCGTTGCGGCCGATGACGCCGACGATCTCGCCGGGCTGTACCTCGAACGACACGTTGTTGAGCGCCCAGAACTCGGCCCGCTCGGGGGCGGGGGCGCGGCGCATGGCCCGGCGGGCGGCGGCGCGGAGCGCCTCCGTGAGGTTGTTGTCCGACCGGGCCGAGCCCAGCCGGTAGCGCTTCCCTAACCCCTCCGCCCGGATCGCCGGCTTCATCGGCGCGTTGCCCTCAGATCGTGTCCGCGAACGACCGCTCGACGCGGCGGAAGTACCACAGCCCGACTACCGCGAGCCCGACCGCCACCGCCGACGACACCGCGAACGAGTACCCGTCGATCGGCCCGCCGAGCGCCGCGGCGCGGAACGCCGCCACGAGCCCGTAGGCCGGGTTCAGTGGCAGCCACGCCTGCGACACCGGCCCGAGCGCGTCCGGCGTCATGTACAGTGTCGGGGTGGCAAACATCCACAGCTGCACGCCGAACGTCAGCACGAACCGGAAGTCGCGCTGCGCCACGATCAGGGCCGACAGCAGCACCCCCACCCCCGCGGCCGCGACCGCCAGCAGCGACACCACGACCGGCAGTAACGTTATCGACCACCCGGGCCACACCCCGTAAGCCGCCGCCATCACCGCCAGCACCCCGGACGCGACCGCGAGGTCGAACAGGCCGACGCCGACGGTGCTGAGCGGGATGAGGAGCCGCGGGAAGTACACCTTCGTGACCAGCCGTTCGTTCGCCACCACGCTGTTGCCGGCGGCCTGCACCACGTTGCTGAAGAACACCCACGCGGTCATGCCGGCGAGGACGTACAGCGGGTAGTGCTCGACGCCCGCGGTGACGCCGGCGGCGCGGCCGAGGAACAGGGCGAACACCGCCATCGTGGCGAGCGGCTGGGCCACCGCCCAGAGGAGGCCGAAGGCGGTCTGCTTGTAGCGGATCTTGACGTCGCGCCAGGCGAGGAAGGCGAGCAGTTCGCGGTAGCGCCACAGCTCGCGGAGGTCGAGCACGGCCAGCCCGGATCGCGGGGCGATGACCGTCATCGGCGGCTCCGGGTCGGCCGGCTCGACGGGCGGCGGCGCGGGCGGGGCGTCGGGCAGGCCGATGCTCATGTCCGGGTCCGCCGCCGGGGTCGTTCGGGTCGCGTCCGCCACTCCACCCCCTCAGCCTAGTTCAGGATCGGAACCGGCGCCCGCGCCGCCGCCCAGCCGCCCGCGGCGCCGCCGAGCACTCCCAACACCACGTCCGACGCCCCCGGCACGTGTGCCGGCAGGAACAACTGCCCCACTTCCACCGCGAGCGCCGCCAGCCCGCCGGCCACCGCCCCGCGCCGCGAGCTCCCGACGGCGGCGCCGACCGGCGCGAACAGGGCCAATTTCACTACCGCGTCCTCGAGCGCGAACAGCGGGTGGCCCTCCAGCGGCCGGCCCGGCAGCCAGCCGAACCCGCCCGACGCCCCCACGAAATCGAACGGCGCCAGGAAAATCACCCCCAGCACCGCGAGCCACACGGGGAGGATCGCCGCCCGCGGCCCGAACCGGCACGCCGCCCAGCCGAGCAACACGCCCGCGGTGCCGGCCACCACGTCCGTCGCCGAAGGCGTTCGGGACTGCACCACGAGCTGACCGGCTTCCGTCGCCCCGGCGACGAGCATGCCGAGGGCCAGCGGTCGCAGCGGGGTCGCCCACACCCGCCCGGCCAGCAGCCCCGCGGGGAGGAACAGGCCGACCAGCTTCAGGAATTTCATCCCCGCGTCGGCCGGCCCCCCGGGGCCGAACTCGGCGAACGGCACCACCACCACCCGGTCTCGCAACTTGCGGTAAGCTTCGGCCGGGCTTGCGGTCAGGTCCAGCGGTAGCGCCTGCGCCGCGACCACCCACAGCAGGAAGGCTGCCAGCAACCGCCCCGCCGCCTCCCGCGGCCGGGCGCGGTCCCACACCGCCCGCGCGTGGGTCGTCAGCCGCCGCCCGGCGACCACCCAACCGAACATCCCGAGCGCCGCGCCGATCGCCTGACACCAGACGTCGGCGCCGGTGGCGAAGCGCGTCGGGAGGAACACCTGCCCGAACTCGGCGAGCACCGCGACCGCGACCGCGACCGGCCACAGCGCGAGCGCGGCGAGCAGCTCACCGAACCCGCGCCGCCGGTCCACCCGGGCCGCGGCCAGCAGGAAGAAGCCGAGTGGGACGGCGACGGCGACGTTCCCGACCGAATCTGACAGGGAGTGGACCTCGGCCCGGGTGCGGAGGCAGTCGGCGAAGTAGCGGACGGGGTCGCCGCCGGGCGGGGCGCGGAAGTCGAACGGCACCCAGCTGCCGTACAGCACGAACCCGGCGGCCGCGGCCGCCAGCAGGGCATACGTGGTCCGCGTGGGGGGCGTCACCGGCCGCCGGCGGGCTTCTTGGCACCGGCCTCGAACTGCGGCATGAACAGCAACGCCGGGTTCGAGGTCACGTTCTTGATCACGTCCTCGCGGCTGGCGCGGCCCAGGTCTTCGAGGAACACCCAGTCCAACGCCTTCAGCCCGAGCCACAGCACGCCCAGCGCCAGCGGCATCATCATCCACCCGGCGAAGTCGTGGAACACCTTGTCGCCCAGTTCCTTGCCCGCCTCGTTGTACAGCACCCCGGTCAGGCTGATGCGAAGGACGTTCGACAGGATGGCGATCGGCACGGCCGCGGCGAGGATCAGCCCGCGGTCCAGCCACGGCCGCTTCACAACCAGCGCCATCCCGGTCGAGAGCGTCAGGAACGTCAGCAGCATGCTCAGGCCGTTGCAGGCGTTCTGCACTTCGAGGAGGTGGTCCTGGCAGTGGAGCACGACGCCCTCGCGGTACGTCGGGTAGCCGATCGTCTGCAACACGTACTCGGCGCCGACCGCGGCCGTGCGCTGGAGCGGCCAGCTGAGGGCGTGCTCGACGCGGTACGGGAGCGGGAACATGAACATCAGGAACAGCACCGGGGCGTACAGCCAGCGGAGCGACGCCGTGCCGCCGAACACCGTCACGGCCCCGAGCACGGCCAGCACGAACGACAGCCCCTGCAGCCACTCGGTGGCGAAGTTCGTGTACCGGGCGAGGAGGAACACCGGGGCGGCGGCGACGATGAACACGAGCCCGCGCACGTCCGGCCAGGCGAGCACGTCGGGCGCCCACGCCTTCCACGCCCAGGCCAGGTACACGCTGAACAGCGGCACCAGGAACCCGTGCGAGTAGTCGGGCTTGAGCCACTCGTTGAACGAGTAGCGGAACAGCGGGAAGTACACGAACGCCAGGACCGCGGCGGTGCCGGCGACGGAGGCGACCCAGGCCGGGGAGCGGACGGTGGCGGCGGCGGGGGAGGCGGACAAGTCGGCACCCTCGGATGGCCGGGCGGGCGGGCCGGCGGTCGCAGTTCAGGTTATACCACAACCGCACGGCCGGGGCGACCCGCGTCGCGGCACCGGAGCATAGACCACGTTCCACCCCTCCGCGGTGCGGCCGCGCCCCCGGAAGTTCCGGCGCCACCCGAATTCCTGGCCTATACTGGCAGCGAATCTCTGCCGTACGCCCGCCGGGGCCGCGACCCGTGAACGACCCGCTCATCGCCCGATTCGCCGAGGCGTGCGGGGCCCGTGGCCCCCTCGACCTCCGCGTCGGCCTGCCCGACGGGCGCGTCCTCGCCGAAGGGTCGGTCCCCCAGCCGTTCACACTCGTCGGCCGTGACGAGGCCTGCGACGTCACCCTCACCGACCCCGACGTCCACCCCCGCCACGCCTGGATTCAGGTCCTCGACGGCCGCGTCTTCGCGCTCGACCTGGGGAGCCGGGCCGGCGTCGTCTGGCCCGACGGCTCCCGCGGCCCCGGGTGGATGGACCCCGACACGACGCTGAAGGTCGGCCCGTTCCGCGTCACCCTGCGCAACCCCGTGTCGCCGCGCCACGGCCGGTCCGACGCCTCCCCCGTCCAGGCGGACGCCGACCTCACCCGAACCCGCCCGGCGGTCCAACTGGAGTTCAAGAACGGCCGCCCGCCGAAGGACCGCTGGGTCGTGAACCGCGTCCTGACGCTCGTCGGCAAGTCCGAGGCGTGCAAGCTGAACCTCGTGGCCGACGACGTGGCTCCCTACCACTGCGGCCTCGTTCTCACCCCGACCGGGCTGTGGGTGGTGGACCTGTCCGGCGGCGGCGTGGTGGTCAACGGCGAGCGGATGCGCGTCGCCCCGCTGCCGGACGGCGCGGCCCTCGGCATCGGCCGGTTCCAAATCGGCTGCCGCTACCCGCCTCCACCGACACCTCCCCAGCGGGCTGCGCCCTCGACCGTCGGGCCGCCCCGTCGCGGGCGGCCCGACCGCCCGTTCCGCCGCCGCCCGACGACGAGGTGCCGCTCGGCGGGCTGCCGACCCTCGACTCGTCGGCCGGGCTGCCGAGTTCCCACATCCTCCACGGGGCGTTCCGCCGGCCGAACTCGTCGGCGGCGATGTCGGCGCCGATCCTGCTGGCCGCCGGGCCGACGTCAGACGCGGCGCCCAACTCGGGGCGGATCGGCGTGCCGGTGCCGGCCCCCGTGGCGGCGCCGGTCGACCACCCGGCAGCGGCCCTGATCGGCCAGTTGGCCGAGATTCACAGCCAGATGTTCGAGCAACTGCAACAGGCGCTGCTGATGATGGCCCGGATGTGCGGCGAGGTCCGCGCCGGCCGGGCGGCGGCGGTCGAGCCGGAGCTCGTGCGGATCAAGGAGCTGAACTCCGAGTTGGCCCGGCTGCAGGGCGAGGTGACGCGACTGGCGCTGGCCGAGGCGGGGTCGAAGGAGATGACGGCGCTGGACGATTCGGACGCGGTCGCGGCCCGCGGCGCGGCCGGCAGCGAGGCCATCCACGACTGGGTGGAAGAGCGGATCGGCAAGCTCCACCGCGAGCGCCGCGAGCGGTGGGACCGACTGATCGGGCTGTTCGCCGGCGGCGACGAAGCGTGAGGCCGTTCGGTGCGTCGCCGCAAGTGGGAGAGGTACTCAAGTCCCCGTCAGCCGGGCCAGCGCCTCGCGGTACTTCGCGGCCGTCTTCTCGACCACCTCGGCCGGCAGCGGCGGCGGCGGGCTCGACTTGTCCCAGTCGGTCGTTTCCAGCCAGTCGCGGACGAACTGCTTGTCGAACGACGGCGGCGACCCGCCCGGCCGGTACGTGTCCTTCGGCCAGAACCGCGAACTGTCCGGCGTCAGCACCTCGTCGATGAGGATGAGTTCGCCCGAGGGGAGCCGGCCCCATTCGAGCTTCGTGTCGGCGAGGATGATGCCCCGCGACTCGGCGTGCGCCGCCGCCCGGCGGTACACGTCGAGCGTGCGGTCGCGGAGCTCCGCGGCCGTGGTAGCGCCGACCAACCGCTCCATCTCCGCGAACGGGATGTTTTCGTCGTGCAACCCCTGCTCCGCCTTCGTGGCAGGGGTGAAGATCGGTTCCGGCAGCCGTTCGGCGTCCCTCAAGCCGTCGGGCAGCGGGATGCCGCAGACCGTGCGCGACTGGCGATACTCCTTCCACCCGGAGCCGGCCAGGTAGCCGCGGGCGACGCACTCGATCGGCACCACCTCCGTCTTGCGGACGAGCATGGTGCGGCCGGCGAGGTCGGGCTGGTGGAACGCCGGCGGCAGGTCGGCGAGTTGGGTGCTCAACAGGTGGTGCGGCACCTTCAGGAAGTCGAACCAGAACACGCTCAGCGCCGTGAGGACGCGCCCCTTCTCCGGGATCGGCGGGGTGAGGATGTAGTCGAACGCGCTGATGCGGTCGGTGGCGACGATGGCGAGGTGGTTACCCAGGTCGTACACGTCGCGGACCTTGCCGCGGCGGCAGGGGAAGCCCGGGACGTGCGATTCGCGGACGGCGGTCATGCGGCGGCTCCGGACGGGTGACCGTCAGCATACGCGACGGCTTGTTTTGCGCCGCACCGCGGGGTAGTATTCCGGTGCCTCTGCGGTGTTCGAACGGGTCGCGCGCTTTTGGCGAACCAACATTCACCTGCATGGGGGCCTTCGTTAATACGGTTGGTGCCGCAAGCCCACCGGTCGGTCCGCCGGCCGAAGATGGGATCCGAAATCCAACCGTGAGGTCCCCCAGTT
>JBGAQM010000476.1:0-4055 GCA_044220735.1 Urbifossiella sp.
GCTCGTCCTGGCCCTCACGGCCGGGCTCGTCGTCACCGCCGGCACCGCCCAGGAGCCGGTCACGGTCAAATGGTCACTCACGGAGGGGCAGACGTTCTTCGCCAACTCCGTCGCCGACATGGACATGACGATGGGGGTACTCGGCCAGAAGGTCGAGATGAAGGTCGTGACGTCCTCCGTCCAGCGGTTCAAGGTATCGTCCGTCAAGGAGGGCGCGACCACCGTCGAGATGACCTTTCTCGACATGAAGATGGACGTCAAGGGGCTCCCCGGCGGCGGCGGGCTCCCCGGCCTCGGCGACATCGGCGACAAGATCAAGGGGGCCAAGGTCAGCGCCGTGCTCAACGACAAGATGGAGGTGACCAAGCTGATCGGGTACGAGAAGTTCCTCGACAAGGTCGCCGGCGACGACGACACCGCCCGCGCGGCGGTCGGCGCCCAGCTGTCGGAGGGGGCGGTCGGTCAGATGCTGACGCAGGTGTTCGCGTCGGTGCCGCCGGGGCCGGTGAAGGCCGGCGACACCTGGAGCCGGACGACGAAGGTGCCGACCGGGGTCGGCGACGCGGTCGTGAAGGAGAAGTACACCTTCGACGGCGTGTCCAACCAGCTGGCGAAGATCGCCGTGACGGGGGAGATGACGTTCAAGGCCGGCAAGGGCGGCATCCCGGGCCTGCCGGCGGAGCTGAAGGTGAGCAAGTTCAGCATGAAGGCCGACGAGTACAAGGGGGTTCAGACGTTCGACATGAAGGCCGGCCGGCTGCGGGACAGCAAACTGGACATGGCGATGAAGGGGTCGATGTCCATCTCGGCGAACGGCATGGACCTGGACATGACGATCCGCATCAAGGGCCAAGCAGACGACCACGGTGTCGGAGAAGAACCCGGTCGTGGACTGGACGACGACAGCAGGCGTCAGCCCCCCGAATTCTCTCCGCCCGCCGGCGCGACAGGCGCCGGCGGAACGGCCCGCACACCCGGGCCGATCACTCGTCTATCAGGACGTTACTTCTTCGCGTCGTCCTTGGCCGGCTCCGTCCAGAACGGGCTGAGGCGGCGAATCTTGTACAGCACCTTGTCCCGGTCGGCGCCGGTCGCGGTCTCCAGCTTCACTTTCAGCTTGTCCATCTTCTTCTTGCGGTGGTACCGCCGGCCCAGTTCGATCTGCCGCTCGATCGCCATACAACAGCCCTCCACGCCTGTGTCCGGTTGGAACCGAATGAGTGCAACTTACGCCCCGCCCCCTGCCCCGACAAGCCGGCGCCGGGTCACGGCCGCGCTCGTCGCCGTGCCGGTCTGCTGGTGCGTCGCGGTACTGCTCGTCATGCGGCCGGACGCGGTCGTCGCGCGCGAGGCGGTGCCGTTCGAGATCAAGTGGCTCCTCTACGACGAGTCGGACCTGACGGCCCTCGCCCTCCGCGGGGCGAACGCCCACATGGGCCGCCTTCCCGGCCGGATGGACGAGCCCGACACGGTCACGAACCCGGACGTGTTCGTCGAGCAACTGGAGGCCGACCCCGAACCGCTCGCCGAGCGGTACTACCTCGAGTACCCCACGCCGACGCTCGTGCTCTTCCGCCTCGGCTTCCTCCACCAGCCCCGTCGGCCGGACCTGCTGCCGCCGGCGGTCGCCGACGCCCAGCAGTTTGCCGTCGGCTTCTTCCACCCGCGGGACGAGGCAGAACGGGCCACGTGGTCGGTCCTGCACGACGGCGTCGTCGCCGTCGTGGTGGTGATGGCGCTGAGTCTGGCGGGGATGATCCTGATCCTTCGCCGCGGCTACGAACCCGGCGACCCGCGGCCGTGGGCGTGGTTGTGCGTGCTGCCGGCGGCGGTATTCTTCTCGCTGAACCGGTTCGACGTGCTACCGGCAACGCTCACCGCGGCCGGGTTCGCGCTGCTGGCCCGCCGCCGCGACGGGTGGAGCGGTACGGCGTTCGCCGTCGCGGCGCTGCTGAAGATCTACCCCGTGCTGCTGGCGCCGGTAATCCTGCGACACCTCGGCCTCCGCCGCGGGGCGACGTGGACGGCGGCGTTCGCGGGCACGGGCCTCGCGGCGATGGGCTACTCGGTGTGGGAACTCGGCTGGGACTCGACCGTCGGCCCGGTGCGGGTGCAGTTGTCGCGCGAGTACGTCCCGGACAGCTGGACGCTGTACGGGTTCGTGCTGCCCGAGTGGCTGGCGCATCACGGCGGGGTGCGGCTCGGCATCCTGGGCGCGGCGGTGCTTCTGGCGGCGGCGACCCGCCCGGCGGGGATGCCGGGGCTGTTGCGGCGGTGCGCGCTGGTGCTGGTGGTGTTCGTGGTGCTCGCGGTGTTCTGGTCGCCGCAGTGGGTCGTGTGGTTCCTGCCGCTGCTCGCGCCTCTCGCCCCGCGCCGGTGGTGGGTCGGCGGCGCGGCCGTGCTCCTTGACGTGGCCAACTACTTCAACTTCCCCGTGCTGTTCTGGATTCTGTGGAACCGCGTCGAAAGCCAGGACGTTCTCGACGCCCTGGCCGGCGGGATGGTGTGGCTGCGGGCGGCGCTCTGGCTCGGGCTCGGGGGCGGGCTGCTGTACGACGAGTGGCGGGCGGCGCGAGCGCTAGGGCGGCGAGCCGAGCCCCGTCAGGGGCCGGGTGACGCACCCATCACCCGGCCCCTGACGGGGCTCGGCTCGCCGCCCTAGCGCTCGCGCCGCGCCGGAAAGCTGACGCGGCGCCGCAACTCGTCCACGTTGCCGGCGTCCGGGTGGAGCGGGTCCGCGGCGCCGAAGGCCGGCATCGGTCCGGAGCCGTCGGTCGGGTTGCCGGACACGTCAGGGACAACGCCGCGGGCCACGGCCGCGTCGCGCAGGGCGTTCACCCCGCGCCAGGTCAGCCGGTTCACGCTCACGTCGATCGACCGCAGCCCCGGGAGCCCGCGAGCCACGGCGTCGGACAGCACGAAGGCGCCGGCGTCGGTGATCTGATTCCGCGACAAGCGGAGCCGCTTCAGCCGCGTCGCCCCGGCCGAGCGCACGAGCGCCGCCGCGCCGCCGTCGCCGAGGTAGTTCTTGTCGAGGTCCAGTGCGATCACGTTCCCGAACTCGGGGCACGCGGCCAGCGCCTCCGCCCCCGCCGGGCCGACGGCGTTCGCGCGCCAGTCGAGTCGGCCGTCGCGCACCAGCATGCGGCGGAACAGCTCCGACCCCGCCAGCGCCGCGACGCCTCCGTCCCCGATGTGATTGCCGGCGAGTCGCAGGGCGTTCAGCCGGGTGAGGGTGCGGCTGGCGGCAAGCGCCTTCACGCCGGCGTCGTTTACGTCGTTGCCGCCGAGGTCCAGGGCCGCGAGGGCGGCGAGGTGTGGGGACGCCGCGATCGCCGTCACGCCGTCCCAGGTGATCTGGCCGTTGTCGTTGAGCGCGAGCCGGAGGAGGGCGGCGAACGCCGCGGACCTCGCCAGCAGGCGCACGCCGGCGTCGTCGAGGCCGTTGAACGACAGGTCGAGCGAGCGCAGCCCGGCGAGGTGCGGGCCGCGCGCCAGTTGCTCGACGCCCGCGTTCCCCAGGTCACCGCCGGCGAAGCTGAGTTCCTCGATCGCCCCCAACGCCTGACACGCCAGGAGTCGCGGCAGCACGCGGGCCGGGTCGAGGAGGTGAACCCGTCGCAGGTACGACCGCCCGCCGGGGGTGCGCGTGCGGTCGATCAGCTCCTCGCCGCGGGCGGCGAACACGCCGGCGTCCACGGACACGGAGTCGGGCAGGCCGCGGCGGAACTCGACGCCGCCGACCAGGCCGCGGAGGTGGTCGGTCCATTCACCCTGGTGGCGGGCGAGTAGGTCGGTCTGCTGCTCGACCAGGGCCGGCCGGCGTGGGTGGTCGTCGGGGAGGCGGGCGAGTGCGAGTTGGGCCCGGATCAGGTCGGCGCGGGCGGCGTCGGCGGCGGCGCCGGTGTCGTCGAGGTAGTCGGCGTAGACGAGTCGCGGCGCGTCGTCGCCGGGGCGGGCGAGTATGGCGTCGAGGAAGGGGAACTCGTCCGGTGACATGGTGACGGAATTGTAACCCCGGGTACAAGACCCCGAAACCCCGCGGGCGGCCGACC
>JBGAQM010000477.1:0-3962 GCA_044220735.1 Urbifossiella sp.
GTGACGGTGACCGTGGGAGTGCCCGCCCCACCCGTGCCCGTGGCCGCCGTACCCGTAGCCGTGCGAGTGGCCGTAGCCGAAGCCGTGCGAGTGGCCGTGCCCGAACGCGGGCGGGGCGTAGTAGCCGGGGCTGGTGTACCCGAAGCCGAACCCGGGGCTGGAGTAGCCGAAGCCGAAGCCGCCGGTGACCGGCGGGGCGTACGACGGGGCGACGTGGTAGTGGCCGCGGTGCGGGACGAGGGCCGGGTACTGGGCCGAGGCAGTCCCGGCCCCGATGGCGACGGCCGCAACGGACGCGGCGAGCAGGCGGAGGGTCATGACGGTTCTCCTGGGTGAGGCGGGAGGCGGGCGACCTTCCCGACCGTGGAGCGCCCCGGGCTCGACATCTTGCGCGACACCACCCGTGAGGGCGTGATGGCAACCGCCGGCGACCGACTGCTGAGCTTTCGGGTCCACGGCCTCGACTGCGCCGAGGAGGTGACCGCCCTCAAGCGCGAACTCGGGCCGCTCGTCGGCGGCGAGCAGAACCTGGCGTTCGACGTACTCAACGCCCGGATGACCGTCGCCGGCTCCGCCGCGTCGGCGGCCGACGTGGCGGCGGCCGTCGCCCGGACCGGGATGCGGGCCGAGCCGTGGCGCGACGAGGCGGCAACGTACCTGCTGGGCATCGCCGCCGGCGTGTGGACGGTGCTCCCGAAGGCGTGGGCCGCCGCCCGCCGCCTCCGCCCGGACATGAACCTACTCATGGTCGTCGCCGTCGCCGGCGCGGTCGGCATCGGGCAGTGGGCCGAGGGCGCCGCGGTCGCGTTCCTGTTCGCCCTGTCGCTCGCCCTCGAAGCCTGGAGCGTCGGCCGCGCCCGTAACGCCGTCCGCGCGCTGATGGCCCTCACCCCACCCGCCGCACGGCTCCTCCACGCCGACGGCCGCGAGGAGACCGTGCCGCCGGACCGGGTGCCGGTGGGGGCGCGGTTCCTGGTGCGGCCCGGCGACCGCATCCCGCTCGACGGCCGCGTCGTCGCCGGCGCGGGGGGGGTGGACCAGGCGCCGATCACCGGCGAGAGCGTTCCCGTCCCGAAAGGGCCGGGCGACGAGGTGTTCGCCGGCACCATCAACGGCGACGGCGCGCTAACGGTCGAGTCCACGAAGCCGGCGGCGGACACGACGCTCGCCCGCATCACGCGGATGGTCGGCGAGGCGCAGGCGAGGCGGGCGCCGTCCGAGCAGTGGGTCGAGACGTTCGCCCGGTACTACACGCCGGCCGTGATGGCGCTGGCGGCGCTGGTGCTGCTCATCCCGCCGCTCGCGCTCGGCGCGGCGTGGGCCGACTGGCTGTACCGGGCGCTCGTGCTGCTGGTCATCGCCTGCCCGTGCGCACTGGTGATCTCGACGCCGGTGAGCATCGTGGCGGCGCTGGCGGCGGCGGCCCGGAACGGCGTGCTGGTGAAGGGCGGCGTGTTCATCGAGGCGCCGGCCCGGCTCCGCGCCGTGGCGATGGACAAGACCGGCACCCTGACCCGCGGGCGGCCGACCGTCACCGAGGTTGTGGCGCTCGCCGGACACACCGAGGCCGAGTTGCTGGAACGTGCCGCGGCCCTGGAGGCGAGGAGCACGCACCCGCTGGCCCACGCCATCCTGGCGCACGCCGAGGAGCGCGGCGTCGCCGTGCCCGAGGTCGAAGACTTCCGCATCCTCGCCGGGAAGGGCGCGACCGGGCGTGTCCGCGGCACCGAGTACTGGGTCGGGTCGCACCGCTACCTGGAGGAGCGTGGGCAGGAGACGCCGGAGGTTCACGCCCGGCTGGAGGAACTCGCCGCGTCCGGGAAGGCGGTGGTGGTCGTCGGCAACGACCGGCACGTGTGCGGGTTCCTCGCGCTGGCCGACACCGTCCGCCCGGAAGCGCGACAGTCGGTCGCCGACCTCCACGCGGCCGGCGTCAGGCACGTCGTCATGCTCACCGGCGACAACCACGGCACCGCCGAGGCCGTCGCCCGCGCGACCGGCGTGGACGAGGTGCACGCCGAACTCCTGCCGGCCGACAAGGTGGCGAAGGTGGAGGAGCTGGTGGCGAAGTACGGCACCGTGGCGATGGTCGGCGACGGGGTGAACGACGCCCCGGCGATGGGCCGGGCGACCTTCGGAATCGCGATGGGCGCCATCGGCACGGACGCGGCGATCGAGACCGCCGACGTCGCGCTGATGTCGGACGACTTGGCGAAGCTGCCGTGGCTCGTCCGCCACTCGCGGCGAACGCTCGGGGTGATCCGGCAGAACATCGTCTTCGCCCTCGGCGTGAAGGCGGTGTTCCTGGTGCTGACGCTGGCGGGGGTGTCGTCGATGTGGGCGGCAGTGGCGGCTGATTCCGGGGCGACACTCCTCGTGGTGGCGAACGCACTTCGCTTATTGAGGCCCGAAAGACTGAACTGGCGGTCGGTCAGCGCATAGTTTCGTGGATTACGCCTCTTCATACCTGCGTGGCATCACGGGGTGAGTTCGAGGCCCGTCCCGCACGGCACTCGCCCTACCCCACAGTCCTGGCCCTGACACGGCCGGCGGGAACACCTGCGACCCTCTCCGCTGTCGACCCACCACCGCCCGCGGCGGGCCGCTGACTACATCCGCAGCCTGGTCCTGTCAGAATCCCTCGGACACCCGGCTAGCTGGCCGGGGCTGGCGGCCCACTCGCCTCGTTACACCCGGAAGGAGAGTCCGTTACCGATGAAACTGCACACCCCTGCCCCCGACCTGCTGCGGGCGAAGCTTGCGGCGGCCCGCGCCGAGCTGTCGGCCGCACTAATCGAGCGGGAAGAGGAAATCGACCTCGTCCTCGCGGCGCTGGTGGCGAACGAGCACGTCCTCCTGGTCGGCCCGCCCGGGTGCGGGAAGAGCCTGCTGCTCGACAGCCTCCTAGCACTACAGCGCGGGTTTCCTGACAGCCGATAGGTGAGGTTATCGGGAGGGAAGCCGATGACCGAGCAGGAAATCGCCGTACTCGGGCCGGCGTTCGCCAGCGTCCTGTCGTGGACCGGCGGGACGAAGTTCTCCATCCTGCTCACGAAGTTCACGACGCTCGAAGAACTCGTCGGGCCGGTGAGCCTCGCCGCACTCAAGGCCGACAAGTACCTGCGGGTCACCGCCGGCCGGCTGCCCGAGGCCGACTACGCGTTCATCGACGAGGTCATGAAGGGCTCGTCGGCCATCCTCAACTGCCTGCTCAAGATCCTCAACGAGCGGGTGTACGACGCCGGCGACGGTGTGGTGCGGAAGGTGCCGCTGAAGCTGTGTCTCGCGGCCTCGAACGAGTGGGCGTCGCCGGACACCGGCAAGGAGTTGGCCGCCCTCTCCGACAGGTTCTTGCTGCGGAAGTCGGTGTCCCCGATCCGCTCGCAGGCCGGGCGGCAGCGGCTCCTGTGGACCCGCGACCACGCCCCGAGGTTGTCCACCACCGTTACCCCGACCGAGGTCGAGGAGGCCCGCCGGCAGGCCCTGTCGCTGCCGTGGTCGGGCGAGGCGAAGGAGGCGATGGAAGTGATCCTCAAGGAGTTGGCCAAGGAGGGCGTTCAGCCCGGGGACCGGCGGCAGTTCAAGACCGTCGGCGTGGTGCAGGCGTTCGCCTACCTGTGCGGGGCCGACGAGGTGCAGCCCGAGCACCTGGAGGTCGCGCAGCACTGCCTGTGGGACGACCCGCACGAGCAGCCGCAGAAGGCCGCCCAGGTGGTCGCCCGCGTCGCCAACCCGGTCGGGATGCGGGTCACGCAGTTGCTCCTGGAGGTCGAACAGGTGCTCGCAACCGCCGAAGTGCGGAACCTCGCGGACGCTGCGAAGGCCGCCGCCAAGCTCGCGGAGATCGACCGCCTGTTCTCGACGCTAAGAGGGAACGGCCGGGTCGAGAAGGCCCGGACGTACCTGAAGGACCAGCTCAAGAAGCTCAAGCTCGCCTCGATCGAGGCCGTCTGACATCGCCC
>JBGAQM010000478.1:0-4064 GCA_044220735.1 Urbifossiella sp.
GTCGAGGCCGAACGCCTCGCCCGCATCGTGACCGCCGCGGCGCCGATGGCGGTCGTGAACGCCGCCGACGAGGCAGAAGCGCTTCGACATCTCCCCGACGCCGACGCCTTCTTCGGCAAGCTCACGCCGCCGCTGCTCGCGGCCGCGCCGCGGCTCCGCTGGGTGCAAGCGCCGACGGCCAGCCTCGAACACTACCTGTTCCCCGCGCTCGCCGCCCACCCGTGCGTGCTCACCAACATGCGCGGCCTGTTCTCGGACGTGATCGCCGACCAGGTGATGGGGTACGTCCTCTGCTTCGCCCGCAACCTGCACGTCTACGTGTTGCAGGCCGCGGCGGGGACGTGGGCGCCGGTCGGCGGCGAGGCGGCGCGGGTGGCGTTCACGTCGGGGCCGGGCACGGTGAACGACATCGACCGCGCCCACCGCCACCTCGGCGGCGCGACGCTCGGCGTCGTCGGCCTCGGCGCGATCGGCCGCGAGGTGGCGCGGCGGGCGGCGGCGTTCGGGATGCGCGTCGTCGCCGTGGACCCGCGGCCGGCCGACGTGCCGCCGGAGGTCGCCGCCGTGTGGCCGGTCGCGGAGTTGCCGCGCCTGCTCGCCGAGAGTGAATACGTGGTGATCGCGGCGCCGCACACGCCGCGGTCGGCGGGGATGTTCCGCCGCGAACAGTTCCGGCTGATGCGCCGCGACGCGGTGCTCGTCAACATCGGCCGCGGGGCGCTGGTGGTGCTGGACGACCTGGCGGCGGCGCTGGAGGCGGGCGAACTCGCCGGCGCGGCGCTGGACGTGTTCGAGACCGAGCCGCTGCCGCCCGACCACGCGCTGTGGCGGATGCCGGGCCGCGTGATCCTCACGCCGCACGTCGCCGGGTACTCGCCCCTCATCGCCGGGCGGCACCTCGGCGTACTCCTCGACAACGTCGGCCGGTTCGCGCGCGGCGAGCCGCTGCGGAACGTCGTGGACAAGGCCGAGTGGTACTGACCCGCGGCGTCACAGCAGCGCGGCGATCGGGGCGCCGGCGTGGCCCACGAACACGGGGCGGTTGCTGCTGGTGTAGAGCGGCTTCGCGCGGTCGATGCCGAGCTTCTCGTACACCGTCGCGGCGTAGTCCTCGGGGATCACGGCGCCCTCGGTGACGTACCCCCCGTCGCGGTCGGTGCGGCCGACCACCTGCCCGCCGCGCACGCCCGCGCCGGCGAACACCATCGAGTACGCCTTCGTCCAGTGGTCGCGCCCCTGGAACTTGTTCAGCCGCGGGGTGCGGCCGAACTCGGTCACGAAGCACAGCAGCGTGTCGGCCAGCAGCCCGCGCTGGTCCAGGTCGCGGACGAGCGCGGCGAAGGCGCGGTCCACGCTCCCCATCATCACCCAGTGGCCGATCCCGTACCGCCCCTCGCCGCCGGCCTTGTCGCGCACCGTGCCGCACGACCCCGGGGCGTAGATGGCGTCGTGGTGGTCCCAGTTCAGGTTGAACCCGCCCGGCACGGCCGGCGTCAGAGGCCAGCGCACGTCCACCGTCACGAACCGCACCCCGGCCTCGACGAGCCGCCGGCCCATGAGGTAGCACGCGCCGCGGTGGCCGGCGCCGTAGGCGTCGCGGACCGCGGCCGGCTCGCGCTTCAGGTCGAACGCCGCGGCCACCCGCGGGCCGGTGAGCATGTCGAACGCCTGGTCGTAGAACCGGTCCATGCCGCGCGGGTCGATCGCCGCGGCGCGGTCGAGGCCGTCGCGGAGGGCGTGCCGGTCGGCGAGCCGGCCGCTCGTGTCGGCGCGGGCGGTGATCCCCTGGATGGCCCACGCCGGGTCCGACAGGTCGCGGCCGCCGGTCTTGAACACGCGGGTGGACGCGGGGAGGAAGCCGGTCCGCGTCTCGTTCGCCTGCTCGTGGTTCCCGGGCACCATGACGTACGGCGGCATCGCGCGGTCGACGCCGCCGAGGACGTGCGCCGCGACCGCGCCGAGGTCCGGCATCTCGAGCGCGCCGCCGGGGTGCGCGCCGGACAGGACGTACTGCGTGCCGTTGGGGTGGGCGTCGGCGCCGCCCTTCTCGTGGTGGAAGGAGCGGACGACGGCGAGTTTGTCGGCGACGGCGGCGGTGTGCGGCAGGAGGTCGGTGAAGCGGACGCCGGGGACGGCGGTGGCGATCGGCCGGTGCGGGCTGCGGTGCTCGGCGACGGCGTCGGGCTTCGGGTCCCAGGTGTCCATGTGGGACAACCCGCCCTGCTCCAGGATGACGAGCACGTTCTTCGCGGCGGCGCGGCGCGGCCCGTCGGTGCGGGCGAGGCACTCGGGGAGCGACCGCCCGAGGACGCCGGCGGCGGCGAGTCGCAGGGCGGCGCGGCGGGTCACGGGCCGGCCGGCGGCGCGGGTGCGGAACCAGTCGGGCAGGGACATGTGGGCGTCCGGGCGGGGCGCGGGGGCGCGGGGGTAGGCATGTTGATGATACCCGGCCCCCGCCGCGGGGGGAAGCGCGGACCGCGTCCGGGCCGGGCTACCCCTTCGAGGCGGTGCCCCGGTGCCGGGCGTGTTCGAGCCCTGCCCAAAACGGGGCACCAAATCGCGCGACTGAAAGGGTGTACCGTTTCCACGCGAACACCCGTCCGATAGTAAAGCCGTACCGCGGGCGGTTGGTCGCCCGCGTGTCGCCCGGACTCGCACCGGCTCGCCCATGCCCTACCGCCCCCTGGCCCTCGCGGCCGACGCCGTGTCGTCGGTCAACGACCTCGTCGCGCTCACGCTCACCCGTGCCGGGTTCCGGGTGACGAAGGCGGCCGGCCCCGACGCGCTCGACGAACAGCTCACCGCGGACGTGCGTCTGGTCGTACTCGCGGCGTCTCGGGCCGGCGAATCGGCGGCCGAACTCGCCGCGGCCGTCCGCGCCCGCGCCGCCCCGGCCGCCGTCGTCGTGCTGGCCAACGGGAACGACCCGGCGGCCGACGCCCTGGCCGCGGCTGACCCCGGCGTCCGGGTCCTCCACAGCCGTTCCGCCCGACGGAACTGGTGGCCGTCGCCCAGGAGCTGGTCGGCCTGACCGGGGCGGTTATTCGCTTGCTCGTGCGGGCAGTCGGGGTAACCTGAGCGGTAGTCCCGGAGGCTCGCCCCATGCCCCGCACCGTCCCCCTCCTGTCCCTCGCCGTCCTGCTCGCCAGCCTGTCCGCCGCCCAGGAACCCGCCGTTGGCGCGGCCGCCGAGGTCGTCCCCGACGACCGCGTCGGCGGTTCGGTCGTGAAGGGGCAACTCCTCGTCACCCCGCACGCCGGCGTCACCGAGGCCGACCTCAAGACCCTGTTCGAGCGGTTCGGCGCGAAGGTCGAGGTCGTCGGCAAGGTCGCGCTGACCAACACCTACCTCCTGGCGACGGACCACGACCGGCTCCCCGAACTGCGGCCGCGGCTCGAGAACCACCCGTACGTCGCCGCCGCCGCGTTCAACGGCGTCGAGGAGCTGGCACAGCCACGGGCGTTCAACGACCCGGTGTTCAAGAAGCCGACCGACATGCCCGAGGACAAGGACAACTGGAACCTCTACCGGATCAAGGTGCCCGAGGCGTGGGAGATCACCACCGGCGGCACGGTGGTCGCGGTCATCGACAGCGGGGCCAAGCTCGACCACGAGGAACTCGTCGGCCGCACCGTCACGCCGTACAGCTTCGCCACCCGCGGCCCGGCCATGCAGGAGGGCGTGGTGAAGGAGAAGTTCGGGCCGAAAGTGTTCCGCGTCGGCGAGGTGCGGAACCACGGGACGCACGTCGCGGTGACGATCGGCGGGCGAGCCGGCAACGGCGTGGGCACCGTCGGGGTCGCCCCGGACAGCCCGCTCCTGCCGATCCAGGCGCTGTTCTTCCGCGAGACGTTCCCGGACGAGAAGGCCGGCGTGCTCAACGGCACCGACGCCGACATCGTCGCGGCCATGACGCTGGCGCTGGAGCGGAAGGCGTCGGCCGTCAACATGAGCCTCGGTGGCGTGAACAAGGATCTCCTCAAGGCCTGGCAGGTGGCGAAGACGGAGGCCGACCGGGAGGACGTGGGCCAGCAACTCCTGGCCCGCGCGGAGAACCAACACAA
>JBGAQM010000017.1:0-33021 GCA_044220735.1 Urbifossiella sp.
CTGGTGGCAACGATCTTGGCGTGGCCGTGGGGGGCATGCTCTCCGTCGTGCTTGTGGCACCCCGGGAGGAACGCCACGCCCAGGACGACGGCCAGACTCGGTGAGACTCGCATGGGGTTCGTGCTCGTGGAGCAATCGGATTTCGGTCGCGGCTTCGTCGAAGGTCCCCGTCGGGCGCACGACGGCTCGTTTTGATCCACTTCGGTGCGTTCGACACAATGCAACACTCGGGCCGTGTCGAGCAGAAAGCGTGTGCCGAGCCGACAGACGTGACAGACCCTGCAAACGCTTGGGAACTGGCGTCGACCGTTCGGCCACGCCTCGGATTTCTTTGCTCGACGTGCTGGAACTCGGGTAACAGCCGAAAGGCTCTGGTTCGCGGGCGACCACGCTGGTGGGACGACGCCCACAGCGCCGCACGCCGACCGCGTCCCGCGGGGTCGGCTTGGTAGTCGCGATCGCCCTACGGAATCAGAATCCGGGAGTAGTAATTGTGCGCCCGGGCCGAGGAGGGTCTAATCAACGGATGCCAGGGACCGCCCCCGCTTGCGGGGGCGGTCCTGGCTCCTTCGCGGTGTGACCGATGACGCGCTGGTCCCTCGCCGCCGCCGCCCTCCTCGCCGCGTGCCGCGCCGACGCCGCGCCGGTCGATTACGCGCGCGAGGTCAAGCCGCTCCTCCGGGAGCGCTGCTACGCCTGCCACGGGGCGCTCAAGCAGAAGGGGAAACTGCGGCTCGACACCGTCGCCCTGATGACGACCGGAGGCCGGTCCGGGCCGGCGGTGAAGGCCGGCGCGCCGGCCGACAGCCCGCTCGTCGCCCGCGTCTGCGACCCGGACGACGCCGCGCGCATGCCCCCCGAGGGGAAGCGCCACACGCCCGAGCAGATCACGAAGCTCAAGACGTGGATTGCCGAAGGCGCGAAGGGGCCGGCGAACGAGCGGCCCGACGAAGACCCGGCGAAGCACTGGGCGTTCCAGCCGGTGATGCGCCCCGCGGCCCCCGTAGCTGGCAACCCGATCGACGCCTTCCTCGCGGCCGAACGCCAGAAGCGCGGCCTCACCGCGCTCCCCGAGACCGACAAGGCGACGCTCCTCCGCCGCGTCACCTTCGACCTCGTCGGCCTGCCACCGAGCCCGGAGGACGTTCGCGCCTTTCTCGCGGACCCGGCGCCCGACGCCTACGAGAAGGTCGTCGATCGGCTGCTCGCGTCGCCGCAGTACGGCGAGCGCTGGGGCCGCCGCTGGCTCGACGTGTGGCGGTACTCCGACTGGTACGGGCGGCGCTCCGTGCCAGACGTGCTGAACAGCTACGGGCAGGTGTGGCGGTGGCGCGACTGGACCGTGCGGTCGCTCAACGCCGACCGCGGGTACGACGAGATGGTCCGCATGATGCTCGCGGCCGACGAGCTGGCCCCGGGCGACGACGCCGAGGCCGTGGCCACCGGGTTCCTGGTGCGGAACTTCTTCCGCTGGAATTACAACAACTGGATGCGCGACAACGTGGAGCACACGGCGAAGGCGTTCTTGGGCCTCACGCTCAACTGCTGCCACTGCCACGACCACAAGTACGACCCGGTGACGCAGGAGGAATACTTCCGCTTCCGCGCCGTGTTCGAGCCGCTCGAAATCCGCCACGACCGCTGGCCCGGCGAGGCCGACCCGGGCGTGTACCCGAAGTACAGCTACGGCGCGGCGTACCGACCGATCGCGTCCGGGATGGTCCGCGTCGCCGAGGACCGGCCCGACGCGAAGACGCACTTCTACACCGGCGGCGACGAGCGGAACGTGTCGAAGGACCGTGACCCCGTGGCGCCCGGCGTGCCGGCCGCGCTCGGCGGTGTGTTCAAGGTCGAGCCGGTGGCGCTGCCCGCGGCGGCGTGGTATTCCGGGTCGAAAGCGTTCGTCCGCCGGGAGGAGCGCGAGAAGCGCGAACTCGCGCTCGTGGCCGCGGGTGCGGCGCTGGCGATCAGGGGCGACCTCCGAATTGGCGAAGCTGCGTGGACCGCCGCCGGCTCGGACCTTGCGGCGCTCGAAGCCCGCATCGCGGCGGACGACGTGGTTCACCTCGGGGCGAAGGGCGAGGTGAAGGCCGCGACCGAGGCCGCCGGCCGGGCCGAGAGGCGGTACGCAGTGGACGCCGCCCGGTTGGCGCTCCTGCGCGCCGACGAGAAGAGCGCCCCCGCCGCGCGGACGAAACTCGACGCCGCGCGGAAGGCGCTCGACGCGCCCGTCACCACGTACACGCCGCTGACGCACGTCTACCCCACGAAGACGAGCAGCGGCCGCCGCGCCGCGCTGGCGAAGTGGATCACCAGCCGCGACAACCCGCTGACGGCGCGCGTGGCGGTGAACCACCTCTGGGCCGGGCACTTCGGCCGGCCACTGGTCGAGACGACGAACAACTTCGGCCGCAGCGGCTCGCCGCCGAGTCACCCCGAACTGCTCGACTGGCTCGCCGCCGAGCTCGCCGACAACGGCTGGAAGATGAAGCCCCTGCACCGGCTGATCGTGACCAGCAGCGCCTACCGGATGGCGTCCGGCGGCGTCGCGCCCGCGGCCGACCCGGACAACGTCTACCTGTGGAAGTTCCCCACGCTCCGCCTCGAAGCCGAGGCCGTGCGAGACAGCCTCCTCGCCGCCGCTGGGGAACTCGACGCCACGATCGGCGGCCCGGAAATCCCGCAGGATCAGGGACTGACCTCGAAGCGGCGCAGCCTCTACCTCGCGCACCACGGCGAGGCGCGCACCGAGTTCCTCGACCTGTTCGACGCCGCCAACCCGTGCGACGCTTATCGCCGCACCACGTCGGTGCTGCCGCAGCAGGCACTCGCGCTGACGAACAGCGAGCTGGCCCTGCGGACGAGCCGCGCGCTGGCCGCGAACCTCCCCGCGGAGGAGGTGGCCTTCGTGCGGGCCGCGTTCGAGCGCGTGCTGGGCCGCCCGCCGCACGCGGACGAGGCCGCCGCGTCGGCCGCGTTCCTGGCGCGGCAGCGGCCGTCGCCGGCCGCCCGCGCCAACCTCGTGCTGGCGCTGTTCAACCACACCGACTTCGTGACCGTGAGGTAAGACCCAAGACGATGGCCGCAAGAAGGCACAAAAAGCACAAAATGGAAGACAGAAGAAACGAGCCGATCAACGAGCAGCGCGACCTCGTCGCGGGTTTCTCACTTCCTTTTTGTGCTTTTTTTGTGCTTTTTTGCGGCCATTCTGCCTGGAGGGGTGGATGAGGCGCCGCACGTTCCTCGCCGACGCCGGGCTCGGGTTCGGCAGCCTCGCCCTCGGCGCGATGCTCCGCCGCGACGCCGGCGCTGCCCCGACCCACCACGCGCCGAAGGCGAAGTCGGTGATCTGGGTGTTCCTCTCCGGCGGCGTCAGCCACATGGAGAGCTTCGACCCCAAACCCGCGCTCACGCGCTACGCCGGGAAGACGTTCGCCGAGACGCCGTACCCCGACCCGCTCACATCGCCGCTGTTCGCCCGGCACTCCCGCGACGTGGTCGGCGGCACGCGGCCGTACCCGAAAATCTTCCCGCTCCAGGTCGGGTTCAAGCGGCACGGCAACCTCGGCATCGACATCGCCGACTGGTTCCCGAACCTCGCCGGCGTGGCCGACGAGCTGGCGTTCGTGCGGTCGATGTACACCACCGACAACGACCACGGCGCCGAGTTCCAGATGCACACCGGCCGGCACCAGCTCGACGAGCAGCAGCCGACGATCGGCTCGTGGGCCAGCTACGGCCTCGGCAGCCTGAACGACGACCTGCCGTCGTTCGTGTTCCTCGGGCAGTACAAGGACGTGCGGGTGAAGAAGGACTTCGCCGCCGACTACCTCGGCCCGCGTCACGCCGGCGTGGAACTGTCGCTCGACCCGACCCGGCCGCTGCCGTTCGCGGCCCGCGGGCCGGGCGTGTCGGCCGAGGAGCAGGCGCAAGTGTTCGACCTCGCGGGCGAGTTCAACCGCCTCGCCGCCGCCCGCCACCCGGACGACGAGCAGACCCGCGCCCGCGTCCGCGCGTACGAGCTGGCGTTCCGCATGCAGCGGGCGGTGCCGGGCGTCCTCGACCTGAACCGCGAGTCGGCGAAGGTGCAGGCGCTGTACGGCATCGACAACCCGACCACCGCCGTCTACGGCCGCCGGCTGCTGGCCGCCCGCCGGCTCGCGGAGAGCGGCGTGCGGTTCACGCTGGTGTACCTCAGCGACTACGGCGAGTGGGACTCGCACAACGACCTGAAGAACCTCCACGCCCGCAGCGCCGCGCGGGTGGACCGGCCGCTCGCCGGACTCGTAAAGGACCTGAAGCAGAAGGGACTGGACAAGGACGTGCTGGTGGTGTGCTGCACCGAGTTCGGCCGGACGCCGGGCCTGGAGACGCGGGACGCGTACAAGATGCCGACCGGCCGCGACCACCACCCGCACGGGTTCACGGTGTGGTACTACGGGGCGGGAGTGAAGCGCGGCGTGATCCACGGCGCGACGGACGAGCTAGGCTTCCACGCGGTCGAGCACCCGCACTACGTCACGGACATCCACGCGACGGTGCTCGATCGCCTCGGCCTCGACCCGGCCCGCCTCGATGTGCCCGGTCGCAAGCGTCTCGACGCCGACCACGGCGAGGTGATGCGGGCCATCTGCACCTGACAGAACCGCTGGGTTGCCGAGGGTGCGTTCGCCTCCGGTCTCCGTGGCGGGTGGTTCCCCCCACCCCGCGGCGAAGCACCGCGACCCTCCCCCTCAGAGGGGGGAGGGTGGGAAGTCGGCCGGCGGCCGTGTGACGCTACCCGGGCGCGGACCGCTCTCTTGCTCCCTCCCCCCTCTGAGGAGGAGGGCTGGGGTGGGGGGTACCACCTGCGACGGAGACCGGGGGCGAACTACACCCGGACAACCTGCGGTCTGCTACCCCTTCCCGACACGCGCGGCGAAGTGGTCGAGGCCGACCAGCGCCGCCCGCGGCCCCGCGTCGCGCACCAGCCCGCAAATCAGCTTCACCGCCTCGAACGTCGGGTCCTCCACCACCAGGCACGACGGGTGCGCCAGGAAGTCGAAGCAACCCCCGGTGCGGATCGTCTCCTCGACGGCCAGGCGGATCGCCTTCAGGAACCACTCCAGCTTCAAGTAGTGCGTGCGGAACGCGGTCACGTCGCTGACCGGGCTCATCGGCACCTCGACCAGCCCCGACGGGTACGCGAACGGCTGCGCCGCTGCCTGCGCGCGGACGATCGCCGCGTACACGTCCGCACCGGGCTCGACCTTCGGCGTGCCGCACGGGTGCGGCGGGTATAGCGAACTCACCCAGGTGAAGCCCTGCCGCTGAAGCATCCGTTGCAGGTCGGCGCGGTCGCGCAGGCCGGTTGCGAACCCGCCCGGCGTGCGGAACCCGTTCGGCGTGATACCGCAGCGCTCCCGCAGCGCGACCGTCGTCGTCTCGATGTTCTGCTCGATCACCTCGGCGACCGTCTTCCCGCGGACGAGCCACGGCGCGCGGCGGAAGCGGAACTGCACGTCGTCCAGCGTCCGCGCCAGCAAGTTGACGTGGTCGTAGGTGTGGTTGCCGACCGGGTGCCCGGCCGCGGCCAAATCCTTCAGCCAGCCGGTGTCCTCCTGCTCGAGCGTCTGCCCGAGCGCGAAGAAGTGGACGAGCCCGCCGAGCCCCTTCGCCACCTCCGCGGCGCGGACCGCGTAGCGCTTCGTGTCGGCGTCGAGGTCGCCCTTGCGATAATTCCACTCGGTCATGCCGCGGCGCGGGTACTCGGCCGACATTTCGAGGTCGAGCGTGATCGCCACGAGCGCGGGTCGCGGCCGCGGCTGGGCGACGGACAGCCCGGCGGCGGACGCGATGCCGCCGGCGGTGACGGCCGAGAGGAACCGGCGGCGCGAGACGGGCACGGGTCACCTCCCCGGCTGCTGGAGGTAGCGGAACAGGTCGCGCCGCTCCTGCGGCGTGAGCGCGTCGAGCAGCTTCTCGGGCATCAGCGACACCGTCAGGTCGCGGACGGACTCGATGCGCTCGCGCGCCACGCGCGTGCGCTCCCCCTTGGCGTCGGCGAGGGTCAGGCTCGCCCCGTCCTGCGCGGCGACGACGCCGGTGCGGACGACGCCGTCGTCGGTGCGGACCGCCACCGGCACATACTGCGCGCGAACGACGGCGCTCGGATCGACGACGCTCGCCAGCAGCCACGCGGCATCGGCGCGGCTGGTGTTCGTGAGGTCCGGCCCGACGGTGCCGCCCTCGCCGAAAAGTTTGTGGCACGCCCCGCAGTGCTGGGTGAAAAGCGCCTTCCCGCGGGCGGCGTCGCCCGAGCCGGCACGCAGGTCGTTGCTGAAGCGGCGCACCTCCGCCAGCTTCTCCTCCGCCGTACCCGGCGTCACGCGGCCCCAGTGTTTGCGGACCGTCGCCTCAATGCCGGTGTCGCCGAGCAGCGCGAGCAACCGCACTTGCTCGACCGGCACGTCCGCTGGCGCGACCGTGCCGGCATCGACCAGCGCGAGGAATGCCTTCGCCCAGTCCGCGCGGCCAAACAGCACCGCATGCGCCCGCGGCTTCAGCGCCGCCGGCAGCGTCGGGTACGCCCGCACGACGGCGGCCCCGGCATCCGCGCCGCCGACGCGGGCGAGCACCGCCAGCGCCGCCGCCTGCACGTCCGCGTCGCGCGCGGCGAGGAGCGGCAGGACGGCGGGGAGGCACGCCGCGTCGCCGAGTTCCTCCAAGACGGCGAGCCGGGCGAGCCGCGCCGGCTTCGGCGTGTTCGAATCGGACACATCGGCGTGAACCCGTTCCCGCGCGGCGACGCCGCCGGCTCGGAGCGCCAGCCGGGTGCGGACGACATCGCCCGGCGCGTCCGCCCACGCGGTGCGGATGAAGTCGGCGAGGTCGGGCGTGAGCGGGTCGAACTTGCGCGGCGGCGCGACCTCGCGGCCCGGGGCGGCGAGCGTGTCGAACAGGCCGCCTTGCCCCACCGCCGGCAGGCCGACGGCGCGCTCGGCGAGCCCGCGGTCGAGGTCGGCGAGGACCGCCGCACGCTCGGCGGCCGGGAGCGCCGTGAGCAGCGTGTGGGCGGCGCGGTAGCCGGCCGCGGTGCCGTCGGCGGCGTAGCGCCGAACCAACCGCCCGAGGTTCGCGCGCACGGCCGGGCGGTCGCGGTCCTCCGCCGCCGTGAAGAACGCGGTCACGCGGCCGGCGTCGGCCGTCGCGTGCGTCTCGACCGCCCACCACACCAGCCACGACAAGACCGGGTCGCCCACGTCCGCGCCGCGGCGCAGCGCCTGCTCGACGACCGGGAGCGCCTGGCCGGATGGGAGCCGCCGGGCGGTACAGAGTAGCTGCGCCCGCACCACGACGCTCGGGTCCGTCTGCGCCAGTTCCGCGAACCGCGCCGCGAGGCGCGGCGAGACGGTCTTCTTGTCGCCGAGCAGGCGCACGGTCCACGCGCGGACGTGTTCCGCCGGGTTCGCCAGCATCTCCTCGGCGAAGGCGTCGTCGAGCCCGCCGGTGGCGTGCAGCGCCCACAGCCCGCGCAGTGCCAGCCGCGGCTCCTTGTCGCGGGCGAGCTCCCGGAGCGCCGGCCACGACTCGCGCCCGGCCTTGCCCGCGAGCAGCACCCGCGCCCGGTCGGCGTGCCAGCCGTTCGCGTAGCGAAGCAGAGCGATCAGTTCCTCCGACCGCAGCGCGCCGAGGTCGATCTTCGGCGCCGGCCGCGCGCCGACGGCCTGCACGCGGTAGACGCGGCCGTTCGAGCGGTCCCAGTCGGCGTCCGGGTCGGGGTGGGCGGTGCGCCTGTCGTAGAAGTCGCTGACGTACACCGCGCCGTCCGGCCCCACGCACAGGTCCGTCGCGCCGAACCACGGGTCGCGGCTGTCGAGGAGGAGTTCGCGGAACGTCGCCGTCACCGTGGCGCCGCTGCGATTCAACTCCCAACTCGACGCCGTGTGGCGGAGGAAGTCGCCGGCGAGGAAGCGGCCGCGGAACCGCGCCGGGAAACTGTCGCCGCGGTAGACGGTGCCGCCGGTGTTGGGGCCCCCGGTCGGGGCGTCGTGGGCGACGTGCGACAGGTGGCCGTAGGCGTAGGGGTTGTGCAGCGGGCCGTGCTTCCCCACGTTTTTCAGGTAGTAGGCGCCCTGGAAGGCGTGCCAGAACAGGCCGAGGTTCGACGAGTAGACCAGGTTGCCGTCGTCGTCGAAGGTGAGGCCGAAGACGTTGCCGCCACCCTCGCAGAACAACTCGAACTCGCGGGTGACCGGGTGGTAGCGCCACACGCCCTGCTGGAACTCGACGCCGCGAACGCGGCACGTCGTGGTGCTGCCGTTGAGCCCGTACAGCCAGCCGTCCGGCCCCCAGGTGAGGTGGTTCGCCAACGACTGCGCGTCCTCCATGCCGAACCCGGTCAGCAGCACCTCGGGGCCCGCGTCGGGCACGTCGTCGCGGTCGCGGTCAGGGTAGTAAAGGAGGTAGGGCGCCTGGAGGACGTACACCCCGGCGTGGCCGAACTCGACCCCGGTGCAGAGGTTCAACCCGGCCACGAAGTCCTTGAAGCGATCGGCCGTGCCGTCGCCGTCGGTGTCCTCGCAGATGGTGATGCGGTCGGCGCCGCGCGGCCCCTTCGGCGGCGGCTCGGGGACGCGGTCGTAGACGGTGCGCGACCAGCGGTCCACGGCGACGCGCTTGAGCCCGGCGGGGTTCGGGTACTGGAGGTACTGGATCGTCCACACCCGGCCGCGGTCGTCGCAGCGCACGAAGATCGGCTGCCGCACGTCCGACTCGGCCGCGAACACGCGCACGGTCAGCCCGTCGGCGGGGGCCATCTTCTTCGCGGCTTCGGGAGGCGGAACACCGCCAGGCCCGGCCGCGGGGGCCGACGGCAGTACCGCGGCGACGGCGGCGAGCAGGAGGGTGGCGGTGCGGTCGCGCATCGGGCATAGTGTACCGCACCGCGCC
Organism: Urbifossiella sp.; assembly: GCA_044220735.1. Taxonomy (GTDB): domain Bacteria; phylum Planctomycetota; class Planctomycetia; order Gemmatales; family Gemmataceae; genus Urbifossiella. Next base: position 8,932 of record JBGAQM010000017.1, read on the forward strand.
GGCGGGTGCTTCCGTTTGGAGTGCGGGAGCACGACGGCGTGTAGCCCCGGGCTGAACCCGGGGCGGCCTGCGGCGGAGGTCGAACCGCGTGGCTCCACGATGAGCGCCACACGCCGCCCCGGGTTCCACCCGGTGCTACACGCCGACGCCCTCGGGCTCAAGCCCCGAGCCGACCACCCGCGGAGTCCGCCGTGAACCGCTCGCTCGTACTCGGCTTCGCCCTCGGCTCGCTCGCCACCGCGGCCGTGTTCCCGCGCGGCCTCCCCGACGCGCCCGCGCAGGACGCGCCGCCGGCCACGCGAATCTACGAGAACACACTCACGCCGATTCCGAGCCCGCGGCCGCTGCTCGCCGACCACCCGCAGTACGTCGAGCCGGTCGTCGCCGCGCGGCGGTTCGAGGCGCCGCGGCTCGTGGACGACCCCGGCGGCGACCTCGACGTGCGGGCGTGGCGGTGGTCGTACAACGTCCGCGGCATCGTCGAGGTGCCGAACCGGCTGCGGGCGAAGGACACGGCCGTCATCATGGTCCACCCGTGGGGGGTGGACGACGAGTGGGGCTGGAAGACGCCCCAGCCGAACGGCGTGGTGGACTTCTGCACGCCGGAGAAGAACGCGCTCGCCGGCCGGCACACGAAGGAGGTGATCGACCCGTTCCTGACCCGCCTCCGCGATCGCGTCGCGTTCGTGATGTACAGCCTCCCCGGCCCCGCCGACCCGGTTCGCACGAGAGTCTACCGCTCGTTCGCGAAGACGCCGACGCCCGACGAGCGCGCCGCCGGCGAGAAGGAACTGCGGGCGGCGCTCGCCGCGTACCGGTACACCGGCGACTCACTGCCGACAAAGCTGACGCTCCGCGCCGACCGGCCGGTGATCGACTACTTCAAGCAGTTCCCCGGCCTCGACGCCGGCCCGCGGTACAACGGCGACGGGTTCTGGAAGCTGCCCATCCCGGTGAGCACGGCGGTCGCCGTTCAACCTTCCGACGTGGTGATCTACGACGCCGAGGGGTACGCCCCGCTGCGGGACTTCCTGCGGCGGAACGGCGTGCGACACGTCCTCCTGACTGGCTACGCCACCGACATGTGCTTCTGCCGCACGACCGCCGGGTACGAGAACCTGTCGCGCGACTTCGACGTGTTCCTCGTCGGCGACGCGACGCTGGCGACCTTCCCGGCGAACGACTCGCCGCGGTTCGCCACCAACACCCATGTCGCGTTCGCGTCGCTCAACCAACTCGTCACCCAGGTGAGCTGGGTGGTGCCGGCGGCCCCCCGGCGCTGACCGTCCCGCGCCTGAGCCCGGGGGCGCGTGACCATCACTCTCCCGGCCCGCCCCGGCCGCTTGCCCCAGGCGACCGATGACGTTCGCCCAGCACGCTGACGCCTTCGCCAGTTTCTCCGCGTCACTCGCGTGGCGCGACTGGCCGGTGCCGGCGGTGGTACTGTGGCTGGTAGTACTTGCCGGCCGCGACCGCAACTTCCGCGGCAGTGGTATCGCTGCTCCCGTTCGGCACATCTCGTTCCCGGGAGCGGATCGCCGCCGGCGGCGTGGTGGTGCCCGCGTCGCTCGGACCGGCGCGGTCCGGAGTCGAACCCTTGGCCGTGGTGCAGGGCGCCGGTCGGAATCGAGTGTTCGTCGAGCTGACCTGCGGGTCGTCGGTCGTTGGATTGGTCGCGTTCGCCGTTGATCGTGGCCGTTCCAGGCGACGACCACGGTCGAACTCGTCCGTCGCGACCGCCGGTGGCAACTGTCTGACTCACCCCGGTTGCGGCGCGACGAACGCGTCCGCCGAAGTGACGGGCCTGTTCGACTCCTGATGCCCGAACGGGCTGGTCGTCGAAGCGTGGGTGGCAAAGGCTTGGTTGTGGCGCCGGGCGTGCGACCTGCGCGTGCTTGCCGTCGGCGGCGAGCCGCGACGCGCACGTTGAGACCGACGACGTCGGCGCGGAACCGGCCCCGGGCATCGAGCGGGTCGCGGCACTCTGACAGAACGAGGTCGCCGGCCGTCGCGGCGGGGTGGAACGGACACCACAGCGTGTGCTACGACGGGTCACAGGCGCCGGGCCAGACGAACCGTCAGGGCAAGTTCGTCCGCGCCGTCGCATTCGTCACCTGAGGCAGGCGGGCCACGGTCTCGGCGATGTCGAACACCTCAGCCAACGCGGTCTCGTTGAGGTACGCCGAGGTGTTGCTGTCGATGACGAAGCGAGCGAGCGCGGCGTCTGGGATCGCCGCGCGCACCGCGTTGGCCCTCTGGTGCAGCGCGACGAGGTCGCGGCGGGCGCGGGCGCGGTGAACAGAACGCAGGCCGCGCGGCTCCAATCCGCAGAACGGGACGTGAACGGACAGGTACGTTCCGCCGCGCGGCTCGGCAGCCCAGTCGGCGGCGGTTGACCCTTGCGGAAATGCCCCCGCTCCGCCAGCCGCGATGCCAAGTCGCGTGGTTACCACGTGAGCGCGGGACGGCGTCACGCACTCGCCGCATCGAGCTTGGCAATCGCGGCGCCGCCGAGTGTCAGGCGGGTCGCGGCCGCCAACTCCGCGAATTGGGTCGGCGTCGTCGCGCTGGCGATCGGTGCGGTCACGCCCGGCCGGGCCATGAGCCACGCGAGGGCCACCTGCGCCGGACTCACGCCGAGGTCGGCGGCGACCGCGTCCACCGCGGACAGCACCCGCAAACCACGCTCGTTCAGGTAGCTCTTACCGACCTTCGCCCCGCGCACGCTCTTCGACAGGTCGGCCTCGGTGCGGTACTTCCCCGTCAGGAACCCGGCGGCCAGCGAGTAGTACGGGATGACGCCGAGTCCCTCGCGGGCGCACAGCGGGCCGAGTTCGGCCTCGAACCCGGCGCGGTCCACCAGGTTGTAGTCCGGTTGAAGCGACTCGTACCGCGGGAGGCCGAGTCGGCGGCTCACGTCCAGCGCCTCGGCCAGCCGCGCGGCCGAGTAGTTCGACGCCCCCAACACCCGCACCTTGCCCTGCTCCACCAACTCGGCGAGCGCCCCGAGGGTCTCCTCCAGCGGCGTGTTCGGGTCGTCCTTGTGGGCCTGGTACAGGTCGATCGTGTCCACCTGAAGGCGGTTCAACGACCGCTCGGCTGACTTCAGGATGTGGGCGCGGGACAGCCCCAGCTCCCCCGGAGCCACCTCCATGCCGACCTTCGTGGCGATGACCACCTGCCCGCGCGTCCCGGACCGCCGGAGCCAGTTGCCGATGACCGACTCCGACTCGCCTCCCTTGTTCCCCGGCGCCCACACGGAGTACACGTCGGCGGTGTCGATGAGGGAAAGGCCGGACGCGACGAAGGCGTCGAGTACCCGGAAAGAGGCGGCCTCGTCGATCGTCCAGCCGAACACGTTCCCGCCGAGGGCGAGGGGGCCGACCTCGATACCGGACCGGCCGAGCGGGTGCGACGTCACGGGGAACCTCCAGGCGCGCGGGCGACGCGGGCGGTCATCCTACGGGGGGCACACGTCGCCGCCCGGCGCAAGTGGAGCCCCGGCTTCCGCAGCCGCGAGCCGTCGTCGTACCTGGCCGGGCGGAACGGGCTTGCTCACGATCCCAGCGGGTGTGCCGCGGCAGCAGATCGACTACGTGTTGTGCCGCCCCGCGGCGTCGTTCCAAGTGGTCGAGACGCGGGTGATCGACGGGCCGCTCGCGCCCGACCACCGGCCGGTGCTGGCGGTCCTTGAGTGGGGCGGGCGGTATCCGGCCGTGGCTACCTGAGAAGGGCGCGGACGACGCGGCCGTGGACGTCGGTCAGCCGACGGCGGCTGCCGTTGTGGTAGTACGTCAGCTTCTCGTGGTCGAGGCCAAGCAGGTGCAGGATGGTGGCGTGGAAGTCGTACACGGTGACCGGATCGCGGGCCGGCTGATACCCCAACTCGTCGGACTCGCCGTACCGGAACCCGGTCTTCACACCCGCCCCGGCGAGCCAGCAGGTGAAAACGTGCTGGTGGTGGTCGCGGCCCTTCCCGCCCACACCCTGGGTGAACGGCGTGCGGCCGAACTCGGTGGACCACACTACCAGCGTGTCCGCGAGTAGCCCGCGCCGCTTCAGGTCGCGCAGCAGCGCGGCGCACGGCTGGTCGAGGAGGCGGCCCTGTCGGTCGTGGTTGTCTTTCACGTCCTCGTGCCCGTCCCAGTTGATCCGCGGCGACCCGAGCGCCCCGCCGTTGTACACCTGCACGAACCGCACCCCGCGCTCCACCAACCGGCGCGCCAGCAGGAAGTTTCGCGCGGTCGGCCCCACCACCGGGTCGTCGATGCCGTACAGCGCCTTCGTCTCGGCCGTCTCGTCGGCGAACGACAGGGCCGCCGGGATGCTGGTCTGCATCCGCCCCGCCAGCTCGTAGGCGCGGAGCCGGGCGGCGAGAGACGTGTCGAGCGGGTCGCGGGCGGCGTAGTCGGCGTTCAGTTGCGTCAGCAGGCGCAGCCCGTCGCGGCGGGCGTCGGCGGAAACGGACGCCGGCGGCACGAGGTTCCGCACCGGCTCGGGCGCGGCCGCCTCGAAGACCGTCCCCTGGTGCTCGGCCGGCAGGAACCCGTTCGTCCAGTTCGCCGACCCGCCGTTGACCAGCCCGCGCGGGTCGGGCAGCACCACGAACGTCGGCAGGTCGTCGCTCAGCCGGCCCAGGCCGTAGCTCAGCCACGCCCCGAGGCTGGGGAACCCTGCGAGCGTGAACCCGGTGTTCATCTGGAAGCACGCCGGCTGGTGCGACGGGCTCCGCGCCACCATCGCGTGCACGAAGGCGATGTCGTCCACGCACCCGCTGAGGTGCGGGAACAGGTCGCTGACCCACGCCCCGCACCGGCCGTACTGCTTGAACCCATACGCGCTTTTCCGCAACACCCCGGGCTGAGCGAAGAATGTGTCGACCGGCCCGCGCCCCTCCAGCGGTTTCCCGTCGAGACGTGCCAACTCCGGCTTGTGGTCGAACGTGTCGACGTGGCTGACCCCGCCGGGCGAGAAGACGTGGATCACCCGCTTCGCGCGCGCGACCGGCGGCGGGGCGTCGTCGGCCCTGGCGCGGTCGTGCGCCAGCAGCCACGCCAGGGCGACGGCCCCGAGGCCGGTCCCGGTGTCGCCGAGGAAGCGGCGGCGGTCGAGGAGGGCGTGCATCGCGTCACCGCAGGTAGAGGAACTCGCTGGCGTTGAACAGCGACCAGCACACCGTCCCGAGGCCGTGCCGGCGGCGGACTTCGACGGCGGCGTCGAGCTCGGCCCGCGCCGGCGGGCGGCCGAAAACGGTCTCGAACGCGAGCCGCACCTGATCAGCCGGGTCGGGCTTTTCGGCCGCGAGCCGGGCGGCGAGGCGGTTCGCTTCTCTCACGACGAAGGCGTCGTTCATCAGCGCGAGCGCCTGCAGCGCGGTCGTCGTGGGTCGGCGCCGCGGGGTGGACACGCCGGGCGAGGGGCAGTCGAGTGCGTCGAGGAGCGGGCTGCGGCCGGTGGTCAGGTGCATCCGGTAGACGGAGCGGCGGTTGAACGCGGGCTCGTCGCGGTCGAACAGGTGGTAGAAGTACGTGTTGAGTTGCGTGACCGTGTACGGCTTGAAGCTCGGCCCGCCGGCCTGCCGGTTGAGCGCCCCGCTCATCGCCAGCATCGCGTCGCGGACCGCCTCGCCTTCGATTCGCCGCGGCGGGAAGCGCCACAGCAGGCGGGCGTCGGCGTCCACCTTTGCGGCGGCAGTCGCGGCTGTGGCGTGCGGGTCGGCCGACTGGCGGTAGGTCGCGCTGGTGAGAATGAGGCGGTGCAGCGCCTTCACCGACCAGCCACGAGCTACGAACTCGGCCGCGAGCCAGTCGAGCAACTCGGGGTGCGACGGGCGGCCGCCGGCCGCGCCGAAGTCGCTCGGCGTGTCCACGATGCCGGTACCGAAGTGGTAGTGCCAGACGCGGTTCACCATGACACGGGCGGTGAGCGGGTGGGCCGGGTGCGTCAGCCACGCCGCGAACCGCACCCGCCGCTCCGCCTCCGGCGCGTCCGCGGCCAGCCCGAACTCGGCCTTCGGCTCGGTCACCGCCGACACACCACCGGGCGTCACCTCGTCGCCCGGCTTGGTCACGTCGCCGCGCTTGTACACGACCGTCGGCGCCGGCTGCTCGCGGTCGCCGGTGAACGCGAGCGTGACCGCGAACTTGGCGTCGAGTTCCTTCCGGACGTCGTCGCGCTCCTTCCGCGCGGCTGCGGCCTTCTGCTTGTCCCCGCCGGCGGCCGCCTTCTCCAGCGCGTCGATCCGCGCCCGCAGCGGTGCGGTGGCCTTCTGCCATGCGGCGTCGTCGGCCTCGCCGAGCATCCGCCGGGTGCCGTGCGCACGCGGCTTCAGCCCGTGATCGACGCCCTCGAACACGGCCTTCACGCGGTAGTAGTCGCTCTGGGGAATGGGGTCGAACTTGTGGTCGTGGCAGCGGGCGCACTGAACCGTCAGGCCGAGAAACGTCTGGCCGACGGCGCCCACCATTTCTTCGAGTTGCTCCTCGCGCGACCGGCGGCGGCCGAGCGTGCTCGGCGTGACGCGCTGCACGGCGTCCCACGGCCCAGCCACCAGGAACCCGACGGCGGCGATCCCGTCGGCCGTCACCGGCTTGAGGGCGTCGCCGGCGATTTGCTCGCGGACGAACGCGTCGTACGGCTTGTCGGCGTTGAACGCCCGGATGACGTAGTCGCGGTACGTCCACGCGTGGAAGCGCTGCTGGTCGTCCTCGAACCCGTCGGTCTCGGCGAACCGGGCCACGTCGAGCCAGTGCCGCGCCCAGTGCTCGCCGTAGTGCGACGACGCGAGCAACCGGTCGATCAGCTTCTCGTAGGCGGTCGGCGACGTGTCGGCGAGGACGGCGTCGATCTCGGCGGGCGTTGGGGGGAGGCCGGTGAGGCCGAAGGTGACACGGCGGGCGAGCGTGCGCCGGTCCGCCGGCGGCGCGGGGCGCAACCCCGCAGCGTCGAGTTTCTCCCGCACGAAGGCGTCGATCGGGTTCACCACCCACGCCGCGTCGCGGACGGCCGGGGGAGCCGGCCGCCGCACGGGCTCGAGCGCCCAGGACTTGACCGGCAGGTCCGCCGCGGGCGTCGGCGTGGGCGCGCCGAGCAGCAACGGGACGGCCCAAAGGTACTTTGCAGGCATCACCGGCCTCCGTCCGTCGGCCCGGTCTCGGGGAGCCGCCGACCGGGCGATCATACCACACCGGACGTGGGTGAGACGAGAGTCGGACGCGCGGCCCGCCCGGCTGGCGGGACTGGTGCTGGCCCTACGGCCTCGGCCGGGCCCGGAGTTGAGCGAGCGTGACCCGCTGCTGGAGTACCACGTCGCCCGACTCCTCGCGGACCTGCAGGCGTACCACCGGGTCACCCGGCTCCCAGTCAACCAGCACGGTGCCGAAGTTGACGTCGAAGTACGTCAGCCCGACGCGGTACGAGTTGACCTCGTTGGCGAACCGTACCTTCGTCCTGGTGATGTTCCCGCTGGGCGCGTTCAGGCTGCTGCTGCACACGTCGTACAACGGGTAGCCAACCCCGTCAGGGTGGTCGGCCGGTAGTCGGGAAATCTCGGCGAGGTGGCGGTCGCCGGTGAGGAACACGACGCCATTCGCCCCGGTCTCACGGATCAGCCGGAACAGCCGCTTCCGCTCGAGCGGGAAGTTGCCCCACATCTCGGACCCGTGTTCGTCGGGCACCACCTGCACGCCGGACCCGATCAGCCGTAGTTCGGCCGGCACCTTCAACTGCTCCGCCAGCCAGTTCCACTGCGCCTCGCCGAGCACCGTCGCGGCCGGGTCGTCGTTCGGCGTGTACTTCCCGCGGCGGCCCTCGCCGGGCTCACCCGGCTTGAACCCGGCCTTCAGCGGGCTGCGGAAGTAGCGCGCGTCGAGGAGGATCAGTTGCACCCGCTTGCCGGGCGGACCGAACACCGGCGCGGAGTAGACGCCCTCACGGGTCCGCCGCGGGTCGCCCTTCGGTACGCCGAAGAAGTCGAGGAACACCTGCTGCGATTCCTTCTTCTTCGGGTACTCGGCCCCGGCGTCGTTAGCCCCGTAGTCGTGGTCGTCCCAGGTCGCGTGCACCGGGCACGTCGCCTTCAACTTCACATACCCCGGTTGCTGGCCGAGGAGGGCGTACTTCGCCCGCATGACGGCCATGTCTTCGGTGTCGGCGTAGATATTGTCGCCGAGGAAGACGAAGTGCTCGGGCCTCGTGCCGACGACCGCGTCCCAGATCGGCTGCTCCTTGTCCTGCCGGGCGCACGACCCGAACGCGATCCGCGAGACGACGGGCGGGTCCGCGGCAGGGAGGGCGGGGGCCGCAAGCAGGGCGGCGACGAGCAGGAGCGGGCGCGTCATCGGGGAACTCCTGGGGGGGGTCCCCCATCATGCCACCGGGACGCACGCCCGTCGAGCTCGTGGGCAGGGTGAGTGGGTTGTCAGACGGGCCGGCCGATTCACTTCGCGGCCAGCTTCGCGGCGATCCCGGCGACGTGCTTCCCCTGGGCGCGGGCGATGGCGAGGTCGCTCGCCGTCGGCTGGCGTTCGCCCTTCGGACCGGCAATCGTGCTCGCGCCGTAGGGCGTGCCGCCACCGATCTCGTCGAGCTGAGTCAACTCCGGCACGCTGTACGGGACGCCGACGATCACCATCCCCATGTGGTAGAAGTACGTCGAGAGCGTCAGGAGCGTCGTCTCCTGGCCGCCGTGCTGGCTCGCGGTCGAGGTGAAGGCGCTGCCGACCTTGCCGATCAGCGCCCCGCTCGTCCACTGGCCGCCGGTGTTGTCGAGGAAGGCACGCATCTGCGCCGGCACGGACCCGAAGCGCGTCGGGGCGCCGATGATGATGGCGTCGGCGTCCTGCAGCTTCCGCGGGTCGGCGAGCGGGACGTGGGCGAACGCCTTCTGGGCGTCCGTCGCGTGCATCTTGGCGAGCACGTCGTCGGGGAGCGTCTCGGCCACGCGGAGCACCTGCACGTCGGCGCCGGCGGCGCGGGCGCCCTCGGCCACGGCCTCGGCCAGCTTCCACACGTGGCCGTAAGTGCTGTAGAAGATCACCTGGATTTTCGCGGCCATTACTGGGTCTCGGAGGTGCGGTGAATGGAACGAGCCCGGGGACGAACCGTCCCCGGGCTCTCGGGAGCGACGACGTTACTGGGCGGCCGGGGCGTCCCAGTGGACGCGGAACTCGACGGCGTCCACGTCCTTGTCGCGCGGCAGCAGCAGGATGTACGCCACCTTCCGTCGGGCGTCCCACTTGAACACGTAGTTGCGGGCCGGCACCCGGCTCGACAGGTGCGGCGTCTTGCCGTTCGGCGCGTCGGGGATGGCAACCTCCACGAACGCCAACGGCACCAGCGACTTGCCCTCGTCCTCGCCGTCGAACGAGTACAGCCCCGCCAGCCGGCCGCCGGGGTACATTTCGGCCCGGTAGGGCATCACCTCGGTCGTCGGGTACTTCGCCTCCGGCAGTTTCACCGTGATCAGGTTCTTCGTCGCGGTGGACTGCAGCCGCGGCATCGCGTCCTTCGCCGGCGTCGGCGTCGGCAACTTCGAGAGCGGGTCGCCCCACAGGCAGAACGTCCACGCGGCGCGGCGGTTCGCGCCGCCAAGGCGGGCGTCGCCGCCGAGCCGCATCTCCTTCAACTCGGCGTACAGCAGCATGTAGTTCATGGCGTGCCGCATGGCCTGGCCCACGGTCATGCCGTCGTAGGCCATCGCGTCCGAGAACGCCAGGACGTAGGCGCCGCCGGAGCCGCTGAACATGCGGTTCGGGGTGCCGATCACGGCCACGGCGCCGCGGTCCAGCAGCGGTCCGGCCACCTGGGCGTTCAGCTCGGCGCAGCTCTGGATGAAGGCGATCGACGGCTTCATCGGGTCCTGGAACCGGCCGACGCCGAACCGCCCGCGGACGGTGCCGTTGTGCCCCTCCCAGATGAAGTAGTCGTGCTCGGTCATCGCCTTGCGGGCCTGCGTCTCGGTCATGGTGAACCGGCCGAACATGCTCGTCACCTTGCAACCCGCGTTCTCCATCTCGCGGCCGGTGTTGCGGGAGAAGGTTTCGAGCAGCCGCAGGCCGTCGCCGGGGTTGCTGGAGATGAACACCTTCGGCGGCCCCTTCGCCTCGTTCAGCATCTTCGCCCGCGCCATCATCAGCGGCACGCCGGCGCGGTCGGGGTTGAACAGCCGACCCGACGGCACGGTGATGAGGGTGTTCTTCTTGGTCGGAATCCACGGCTCCACGTCCACCGAGTCGCCGTCGCGGCCGGCGGTCGGGTTGCGGCGCTTGGCCTGCGGGATGGCGTCGGGGTCGGCGACGACGATCATCTGGTCCACGGTCCTGGCGTCCGGTCCTTCCAGGGCGGCGTTGAACACCTTCTCGGAGTTCATCCCCTCCTCGTCGGTGAGGATTAGCGGCGCCTTGCGGAGCGTGGACACCCACGGGGCGAACACCCCGCAGCCGTCCACGTCGCCGGGCGAGGCGAGAATCCACAGCCGCGTCGGGCCGGACTTCGCCAGCTCGCGGCGGTGTGCGGCGTCCACGGCGGCGGCGTCGGCGAGTCGCACCACCTCCAGGCCGAGCTTCGACACCGCGTCGGCCGCGGTGCCGACGGCGTACACCTGCCGCACGCCCTTCGAGGCGGCCAGCTCCTTCAACCCACGAACGGGGTCGTCGCCATCGCGCAGCACGAACAGCGGCGCCTTCATCGCCCCGGCCAGCGCGGCGGCGCGGAACAACTCATCACCCGGGTCGGCGGCGGTGACCACGCAGCGACCGACCCCCGCGGGGGCCAGGGACCACGCGAACGCGACCGGGTCGCGGCTCGTCTTGGCGGTGTCGAGCACCGGCGCCCCGACGCCCCACCGGCGGACCGGGTCCACGGTCGGCGGGAAGCGGCCGACGAGGTGCACCTTTGCCGGGCGGGTGGCGTCGAAGAACAGCTTCACCGACGTGCGGGCCTTCGGCGTGTCCATCAGGAACGTGGTGTCCGGGGCGAACGCCGCGGCGGCCACGCTCAGGGCCATCAGGTCGGGGTTCGGCATCTCGCCGGCGAGGATCACGGCGCCGGAGCGCGGCGGCCCGTCGTCGGCGTCCGGCTGCGCGGAGGCCCGCGGCGCGGGGAGGCCGAGGAGCAGAGCCCCGGCGATCAGCGCCACCCACGGGCGGCGGACTCGGCAACGCATGGTGGTTCCCCGCTAGCGACGGCCCCGCTCCCGGTCGACGCGCTCCAGGGGCGGGAGCAGCCCCTGGGCGTTGGAAATCTGAATCGCCAGCCCCGGCCGGGCGTTCGCCTCGAGCAGCAGCGGCCCGCGGGTACTGTCCAGTACGATGTCCACGCCGATGTAGCCCATCCCGACGGCCCGGCTTACCTTCCGGGACATGTCGAGAATCTGTTCCCAGTACGGCACCGCGAACCCGATCACGCTCTCGCCCGTGTCCGGGTGCTTCTCGGCCTTGCGGTTCTTCAGCACGGCGTGGTGCGTCACCCCGCTCGCCAGATCGACGCCGGCGCCGATCGCCCCCTGGTGCAGGTTCGCCCGCCCGCCTGATGCCTTCGTCGGGAGCCGCAGCATTGCCATCACCGGCTCTTCCCGGTACACGATGACGCGGATGTCGGCCGTGCCCTGGAAACTGATTTTACCCAATACCGGGTGCGGCACAACGCGCTGTTGAACGAGAGCCTCGTCTTCCGAGCCGCCGAGCGAGAACAGTCCCGAGATGATCCCCGAGACGTGCTGCTCGATCGCCTCGTGCGTGAACAGTTGGCCGTTGTGGCGGACGTACTCGAACCCCTTGCGGCCGGTCACGACCAGCACGCCGCGGCCGGCCGCGCCGCGGTTCGGTTTGATGACGAAGTCGTCGTGCCCGGCCAACAGCCGCGGCAGGTGGTGCAGCGAGCCGTGCGATAGAAGTGCCGCGAACAGGTCGGGCGTCGGCACGCCGATCTTCTGGCAGAGCTCGTGCATGGCCCGCTTCCCGTCCACGAGCGGGAAGCACTTCCGCGGGTTCCAGTCGAGGATGCGCTCGGTGTTGCGGGCGTTCATGCCCAACACGCCGGCGCGGCGCAGCCCCTTCCAGCGCCGCCACCACGAAATCATGGCTTCCCCCCGACAGGGGTGGGGGCGGGAAGCGCGGGCACCTCGGCGGTCTTCGCGGGCGCCACCTCGGCCGTACCGTTCCCGGCGTGCGGCTTCTTCACCGCCGCCTGGAGTTCGATCACGTCCTGGAATCGGTACAGTTCGGTGAGGCGGTAGCCGGTGTAGCGGCCGAGCACCAGCAGCGCCGCGACCACGACCAGCAGCGTCTCGGGGAAGCGGAAAAACCACCGGCTCACCGCCTCGGGGCCGACCGCCAGCGCCACCGCGATGGCCACGAAGATGCTGCCGAGCAGTGTCTTGAACGCCGACCACGTCCCGTCCTCGACCTCCACCGTCCAGAAGCGCTCGACCATGTGCGTGAGGATGACCAGCGGGAACAGCGCGACGTAGCTGGTGATGTGAACCCCGGCCTTGGCCGTGAGGTTCACCACGGACAGGAGAAACACGCACACCATCGTGAGCAGGATGGCCGTGCGCGGCACCATGAGGAGGCTGTAGCGGTCGAGCGTCTTGCGGAACACCCAGCCGACGACGACCGTGCCGGCGAAGATGCCGAGCCCCCACGGCAGGGCGCGGGTGTCGCGGAAGATCAGTCCCAGAAGCGCGGGCGTGAACACCCCGAACGTCTTCGTGCCGACGACGACGCGGAAGAAGCCGACGACGAACGCGCCGAGCGGGAGTACCAGTACGAAGCGGACGAGGTGCTGTTCCGCCGGCGGCAACGAGGCGAACGAGATCGCCCGCCAGAACGCCCGCACCGGCGGGTCGTCGGCCGCGGGCCGGTCCACGAGCGGCTCGGCCATCACGGTCACCTTCGCGTCCGCCCCGGGGCCGCGGACCAGCGGCTCGTCGTCGAGGCGGACGACGAGGTACGTCTGCGGCCAGTTGCGGTGGCCGTAGTGGCCGAAGGTCGGGTCGGCGGGCATCCAGCTGCCGGGGTTCTCGGGCGTCTCCTGAATCCACGCCTCGGCCCAGTGGTGAAACGCCGGCGGGCCGTCGTCGCGGAGGTTGATCGCGGTGATGACCCGGGCCGGAATCTCGCGGGCGCGGCACAGCGCCACGAGCAGCCGGGCGCGGCCGGCCGCGTCGCCCCCCTTCTGCTGGCACTCGAGCGCGGACCCCTTGCCGTCGGTGTCGCGGAAGCGGAGCCCGCGGACGTGCTCGAGGAACGCCCGGTACTGGTCCTGCTTCGACTGCTGCCCGTTCGCCAGGTCGCGGGCCTGGTCCATGATGTCGGGGTGGTTCCACTCGATGCGGGCCGTCGCGGCGCGGGTGTGGTCCTTGTCCGGGTTCGGCTTGTTGTCGAGCCGGTCCCCGGACTTCATGGCGTCGTTCGGGTGGAACGCGCCGAGCGTGCAATGGAACCGCTGCGTCACGACGTAAGGCAGAGCTCCCGCCCCGGCCATCGGCGCCGCGACGGCGTGCAGCGTGGTTTTGCGGTCGGGCTTGTCGCGTGTGGCGGCGCCACGGCCCTCGTGCGCGGCCAACTCGTCACTCTCGTACGCCTCGTCGTAGACGTGCTGCCGGCGGAACGACGGCGGGTTGGAAACCTCGACTCGGAAAGGCTTTCCGGGTTCGGACAGGCCCCGGGCGGTGAGCGTGACCTCCCACCGGGAGCTCCCCGGCATCCCGCCCACGTCAACGCCGCCGGTGGCGTACCGCGTGATGGTGATCGCGGCGGCAAGGCCGACGAGCACCAGCGCGGTGATGACGGTGAGGCGGGTCCGCGAAATCGCCATTCGCACCTCGAAAAATCAGAACCGTCCGTGGTCCGTGGGGTTCAAAAGGGAGGAGAGGTGTCGCTAGCCCCTTTCCAACCCCACCGACCAGATGTTACCATTGCCGGCAACTGCCGGGAACCCACCCACCCGTTAGAACTCTCTGAACTCCTCCATGCGTACCCCGACCGTTGCCGCCGGAGTCGTGCTGGTCGTTGCGCTCGTTGCGGCTCCCGCTCCCGCGACCGACGAGGTGCCGGCCTGGGCGTCCAACCGCGACGACCGCATGCCGAAGGACCGCGCCGACCACCTGGCCCGCCTCGGCGTACTCGGCTGGCACCGCTCAGGGGTTCGCGGCGAAGGCGTCACAATTGCAGTCCTCGACAGCGGTTGGCGCGGGTACAAGGATCAGATCGGGAAGTCGTTGCCCACCGGCCTGCTCGCCCGGTCCGCCCGGACCGACGCGAACATGGAGTACAAGGACAGCCAGCACGGCATCCTGTGCGGGGAGGTCGCTCACGCCATCGCGCCCGGCGCCCGCATCTTAATTGCCAATTGGGACGCCGACCGACCGGAGTCATTTCTCGATGCCGTGCGCTGGGCCAAGTCCCAGGGGGCGACGATCGTGACCTGCTCGGTGGTCAAGCCGAGCTGGAGCGACGGGGAAGGTAACGGGCCGGTCCACCGGAAGCTAACAGAAATACTCGGCGACGGCTCCAAACCGGGCGACGTTCTGTTTTTCTCCTGTGCCGGCAACACCGCCCAGCGCCACTGGGCCGGCACGTTCACCCCCGGCCCCGACGGCTACCACCGCTGGTCCGACAAGGGGCCGACCAACGGCGTCTCCCCCTGGGGGACGGAACGCGTCTACCTGGAGATGTGTTGGTCCGACCCGGACGCGAAGTACACCGTCGAGGTCGTGGACCCGACAACCGGCCTCCCCGCCCCGGATGTGACGTACAAGGAGCGGTCCGATCCCAAGAGCGTGTCGGCCCGGTTCACGCCGGCGGGCTACCCGCAACAGTACGCCGTGCGAGTGAAGCAGTCCGCCGGCAAGGCGGGCCGCTTCCACATGAACTCGCTCTACGCCTACCTCGACGACTGCCGACTGGCGGGGAGCATCCCCTTCCCCGGCGACGGCCCGGAGGTGATCACGGTCGGCGCGATCGGCCACGACGGAAATCGCACGTCGTACTCGGCCTGCGGGCCGAACTCGCACCGGCCGAAGCCCGACGTGGTGGCGCCCGTGCCGTTCGGGACCTACATCCGCTACTTCCCGTTCAGCGGCACGTCGTGCGCGACCCCGCAGGCGGCGGCCGTCGCGGCGCTGTGCTGGTCGCGGCACCCGCACTGGAGCGCGGCCCAGGTGCGCGAATACGTCACGTCCCGGGCGCTAGACCTGGGCACGCGCGGACACGATTGTGAGACGGGGTACGGGGCGGTGTGCCTGCCGCCGCTGGCGCCCGTGCCGCGGCTGATCGTCCGGTGAGTCAGAAAGCAACGGGGCCGGCCCCGTGAGGGGTCGGAGCACGCCGCGCGCCGCCCCCTGCCGGGGCCGGCTCCGATGGCTGACACGCTATTTCATCGCCGACGGCATCAACGGCGTGTTCGCGGGCCCCTGGATTACCTTCCCCGTCGCGTCGAACCGCGACCCGTGCGCCGGGCAGTCCCACGTCTTCTCGGCGTCGTTCCACTGCACCACGGCCCCGAGGTGTGGGCACATCGCCGAGCAGGTGTGGAGCCCGCCGTCGGCGTCGCGGTAGACCGCCAGCTTCGCCAGCCCCGACCGCACGACCGCGCCGGAGGCGGGCTTGACGTCGGCGGCCGACGTCACGTCGCCGCCGGAGAGCCACGCCGCGTACTGGAGCGCCACGTCGGCGTTCTCCTGGACGAACGTGCCTGCCGTGCGAACCGGCGTGCGGCCGGGTGCGAACACCGACTCCCACGCGTGCGAGCCCGCGGTGATGAGGGCGGGAATCAGGACGCCGGCAATGGTCCCGTGCGTCATCCCCATCCCCGAGTCGCCGGTGACGACGTGGACGCTCGTGTCGCCCGGGTTGCGGCCGATGAACCCGAACCCGTCGCCGGTTTCAAGCACCTGGCCGGCCCAGCGGTGCGTCACCTCGCCGGCCTGCGGGAACCTCTCGCGCGCCCACGCCTCCAGCTTCGCGAACCGGGCGTCGCCGTCGTGCGCGTGTCCGGTCTTGTGGTCCTCGCCGCCGACGACCAGCGTGTCGTACCCGTCCGCGTCGGACTTGCCCGCCCGCCGGACGTAGTGGTACGGGTCGAGGGTGTCCCACACGAGCGCGTCGGGCACGCCCGTCAGCCTCGCCCGCAGGCCGACGACGTAGGTCATGTACGGGTACTGCTTGGTGTGCAACGCGAAGCGGTCGTTGAACGGCGAGTTGGTGGCCACCACCACGGCGCCCGCCGTCAGCTCCTTGCCGCCGGCGGTCACGCGGCACGGCGTCCCGTCCACGACGGACTCGACCCGTGTGTGGGTGACGATCGTGCCGCCGAGCCGCACCACGGCCCGCGCCAGCCCCTCCAGGTAGGCCATCGGCTCGAACCGCGCCTGCCGCGGGAAGCGCAGGCAACGGCCGCCGAACGCCGGCGCGACCTCGCACGGTTCCACCGCCACGCCGAGCACCCGGGCCGCGTCTCGCTCGCGGTCCAACACGTCGTGGTCCGTCGCGGTCGCGGCGACGAGGTAGCCGTCGAGCCGGGTGAAGGCGCAGTCGATCCGTTCGCGGGTAACGGTTTCCTCGATGAAATCGATCGCCGCGGCGTGGGCCTGGACGCCGAGTCGGGCAGTCGCTTCACCGCGAACTTCGATCAGCCGGGAATAGCGGTCGTCGAGGACGGAGGCGAGGTGCGCGGTGGTACAGCCGGACATGCCGCTACCGACGCCGCGGGCTTCAAGTATGACGACGCGCTTGCCGTGGCGGGCCAGGGAATAGGCGACGGACAGGCCGGCGATGCCGGCCCCGATGACACACACGTCGGCCGATGCGGGGAGTGGTGCGCGGAACGCGGCGTCGTCGGCGACGCTCTGCCACACGGTGGAGGTGGAAGGCATACGTCTACTCGGGGCGAAAGGAAACGATCGACCCGAACGGCGGCTCAGTCCGCGGCGGCCAGTTCCGCCTCGTCCGCGATTTCGAGCAGCCGCATCAGCCGCCGCCGCTCGCGCTCCACGTCGAAGCCGGCGGCGGTCGCGGCCAGCGACTCCACGAACCCGACGCGCAGCGTGCGTAGCCGCAGGTAAAGCCGGGCCCGCTCGTCGGGCGTCAGGTCGCGGGCCAGGTTCACGAGTGTGGCGTCGGGGGCTCGCACGACGGCGGCCATGTCCACGCGCCCGCTCCGGTCGCGAAAGTGCCGTGCGAATCCCGCGGGTAGGTCGATCACGACGCGCTCCCGGGCGGGGTCACGGCGCCGGGGCGCCCGGACGCGGCGAAGTCGCGCAGCGCCGCGAACAGGTCGGCCGGTTCGACCGGCTTGGCGAAGTGCAGGTCGAACCCGCTCTCGGCCATGCGCTCCAGCGACGGGTAGTCGCCGAGCGCCGTCAGCGCGACGAGGAGTTGGTCGCCGCCGCCCGGCTCGGCCCGGAAGCGGCGGGCGAGTTCGTTCCCGTCGATCCCCGGCATCGTGATGTCGAGGACGCACACCTGCGGGCGGAACCCGGGCGCCCGGGCGAGGGCCTTCTCGCCGTCGGTCGCCGTCTCCACCTGGTAC
The DNA here is from genome assembly GCA_044220735.1 of Urbifossiella sp. GTDB lineage: Bacteria > Planctomycetota > Planctomycetia > Gemmatales > Gemmataceae > Urbifossiella. The sequence goes on from JBGAQM010000017.1 coordinate 26,464, forward strand.
CCGTTGAGGGACATGAGCGTCCCGAGCGATTCGGCCGTGTCGGGGTGGTCGTCCACGCACAACACGCGGAGCGGGGCGGTCGGGGCAGCGGTCATCGGTCAGGCACCGTGAAAGGGGTCAGTGGAACGAGCCGGAAATGAGCAACCGGCGTGCCGCCCCGCCTCGCGACGGGCCGACACGCCGGCTGCGCCCGCCTCCCGACTCCGTCACTTCGCCCCGGACAGAATCCAGTTGCGGATCACGGCCTTCTCCGCGTCGGTCAGTTGCTCCTTCCCCGGCGGCGGCATCGTCATGTCCTCGATCGTCGCCCAGATCGTGCCGCCCTTCAGGTCGCCCCCCTTCACGCCCGGGCCGCCGTCGCCGCCCTTCGTGATCGACACGAGTGAGCGGAGGTCGAGGTCGGCCTTCGGGCCCTTCGTGTCGCCGTGGCAGATGGTGCACTTCGACTTGAAGATCGACTGCACGTCCTTCACGAATAGTACCTCCTTAACCATCGGCGACGTCTTCGGCTCCGGCGGCACCACCTCCGGCGTCTTCTTGGGTTCCGGGCTGACCACCTCGGGAGTCTTCTTCGGTTCCGGGGTCACCACCTCCGGCGTCTTCTTGGGCTCGGGCAGCTTCGGCTCCGGCGCCTTTTTCGGCTCGGGGGTGAGTTCCTTTTTCGGCTCCGGGGTCGGCTCGCCCCTCTCGACCGGCGCGGGCGCAGCCGCCTGCTCGACGGGTCGCGGGCGTTGGTTCCCGGTCCACACGCCGAAGCAGAACGCCATCAGCACGAGGAGCACGTAGCCGCCCCACCAGCCCAGGCGGGCGCCGGACGTGAACGGCTCGGTGTTGTCGATGAGGGTGTCGTCGGACGTGGGGTGGGGCATGGTGCGGTCCAGGCGGGTGGGGACACTCCGAAGGTAGCACCCCGGACGGGTGGTTGTCATTGGGAAACCCGTCACACGTTTCCCGACAACTTTTTCGGAGACGGTCTGGCGGTGGTCGGAGCCGAGATTATACTGGGGATGAATTACCCGCCTGCCGCGCGACCTCCCCCGCGCCCGTTCGACTGCTCTGCCCGCCGCCTGGAGCATCCGCATGCCGCTCCGCCCTGCCTACGCCCTCGCCGCGCTCGCGGCCCTGTCCGCACCTGTCCACGCCGACTCCAAACCGGTCCACGTCGCCGTCGACGAATACGTCGATGCCGCGATCAAGGCCGCCGGCGTCAGCCCCGCCGCACAGGCCGATGACGTCACGCTCGTCCGCCGGCTCACGCTCGACCTCGCCGGCCGCATCCCGACGCCCGCCGAGGCCGACGCCTACGTCAAGTCCGCGGACCCCGACAAGCGGGCGAAACTGGTCGATCGCCTGATCGCGTCGCCGGGCTTCGTCCGCCACCAGGCCGCCCAGTTCGAGGCGATGCTGACCCCCGAGGGCGGCCGTCGTGGTGGGGCCGTCGGCGACTACCTCCGCACCGCCCTCGCGGCCGGCAAGACGTGGGACAAGGTGTACCGCGACCTGCTGCTGCCCGACGAGAACGACGCGACGATGAAGGGCGCCGCTGACTTCCTCAAGACCCGCCTCACGGACACCGACCGGCTCACCAACGACGTGAGCGTGAGCTTCTTCGGCGTGAACGTCAGTTGTGCGCAGTGTCACGACCACCCGCTGGTGAAGGACTGGACGCAGGACCACTTCTACGGGATGAAGGCGTTCCTCGTCCGCACCTACGACGCCGGCGGCACCCTCGCCGAGCGCGGCTTCGGCCAGGTGAAGTACAAGGCGAACAAGGGGCCGGAAAAACTCGCCGGCATGATGTTCCTCAGCGGCGCGAAGCTGCCCGACGCCACCGCCCGCGAGATGACCAAGGACGAACAGAAGGCGGAGAAGGAACTCATCGACCGGGCCAAGAAGGAGAAGAAGGCCCCGCCGCGGCCGGCGTTCAGCGCCCGGGCCAAGCTCGTCGAGGTGTCGCTGGCCGACGGCAACGCCGACTTCTTCGCACGGTCGATCGCCAACCGGATGTGGCACCGCTTCTTCGGCAGCGGCCTCGTGAACCCGCTCGACCAGATGCACAGCGAGAACCCGCCGAGCCACCCCGAACTGCTGGCGTTCCTTGCCGACGACACCGCCGCACACGGCTACGACCTGAAACGGCTGATCCGCGGCATCGTCATGAGCCAGGCGTACAGCCGGAGCAGCCGCTACGCGACCGAGGCGACGCCCGACCGCAAGCTGTTTGCCGTCGCGCAGCTGAAGCCGTTCACGCCGCAGCAGCTCGCCACGTCGCTGAAGATCGCCGCCGCCGACCCGGCGCAGTTCGAGTCGAAGAAGGCCGCCGACGTGGAGAAGTTGATCGAGCAACTGGAGAGTTCCGGCCGCGGCTTCGCGTCGCTGATCGCCCAGCCGACGGACAACTTCCAGGTCGGCGTCGGCGAGGCGCTGTTGTTCAGCAACGGCGACCGCGTGGCAAAGGAGTTCCTGACCGACGGCGCCGGCAGCGTGCTGGCGCGGGCCAAGGCGCTGACCGACAAGAAGGCCGCAGTCGCGCTGCTGGTCCGCAGCGCCTACGGCCGGGCGCCGACGGCCGCGGAGAGCACGGCACTCGTCGGCTACATCGAACGCCGCGCCGACCGGCCGGCTGAAGCCTACCGGCAAGTGTTGTGGGCGCTGGTGACCGGCCCCGAATTCCGCTTCGTGTACTGACCACGAACATCCCACCTGCTTGGAGCCCGTCATGCCGTTCAAGCACTTCTGCGGGTCCGCCGCGCACCGGCTCGACCGGCGCGGCTTCCTCGGGGCCGCCGCCGTGGCCGGCGCCGCCGCCGACATGACCGGCCTGAGCGTCCTCGGCTCGCCGGCCCTCGCCGCCGACCTGCGCCGCACCCAGAAGAAGGTCATCCTCTTGTGGCTGGCCGGCGGCGCCAGCCAGCTCGAAACCTTCGACCCGAAGCCGGGCGCGGCCACCGGCGGCCCGTTCCGCGCGATCCAGACAGACGTGCCCGGCACGCAGATTTCCGAGCTGATGCCGAAGATGGCGCGGCGGATGAAGGACGTGTGTCTGGTCCGCGGCCTGAACACCCGCAACGGCGACCACGGCAGCGGCGCCAAGCTGATGATGCGCGGCCGCCGCGACGAAGCGAACCTCCGCTACCCCGACCTCGGCGCCGTCGTGGCCCGCGAGATGGGGAAATCCGACAGCCAGGTTCCCGACTACGTGACGTTCTACACGCAGACCGAGGGCCGCGGCTCGGCCCCCGGCGACAGCGGCTTCCTCGGCGCCCGCTACGCCCCGATGGAACTCACGACGAACAACACGCCCGAGTTCATCCGCCGGCTCGACTCGATCAACGAGACCGACCACCGCGAGCGCGCCGAGTTGCGCGACATCCTCGGCCGCGACTTCGTCCGCGGCCGCACGTCGGACACGCTCGGCAGTCACGCCGAGGCCTACGGCCGCGTCCGCGGCATCATGGGGAGCGAGCGGCTGTTCGACGTGTCGCAGGAGAGCCAGGCGACGCGCGACAAGTACGGCCCGACGCAGTTCGGCCAGCAGGCGCTGATCGCCCGCCGGCTCGTGGAGGCCGGCGTGCCGTTCGTCCGCGTCGCCCGCGCGTGGTGGGACAGCCACGGGCAGAACTTCGAGACGCACCAGGAGATGGTGCCCGAGCTCGACCACGTCATGGCGACGCTCCTCGACGACCTGAAGGAGCGCGGCCTCCGCGACGACGTGATGGTGGTGACGCTGTCCGAGTTCGGCCGCACGCCCGGCATCAACTCCAGCCTGGGCCGCGACCACTTCGCGAGCGCCTGGAGCATGACGATGAGCGGGGCGGGCGCGAAGGGCGGGGCCGTGTGGGGCCGCACCGACCCGCGCGGCAACACGGTGACGCACGAGGAGGTGAACGCGGCGAACCTGTACGCCACGATCTACGCCGCCCTCGGCATCAACCCGCACAAGAACTACTACGTCGGCAGCCGCCCGATCCCGCTCGTGGACCCCGGCGCCGAGCCGATTGCGGCTCTGGTCAAGTAATCCGGCGAACGGCCGGCGTGAGCCGGCTGGTCGGGGTGGCAGGCACCTGCACCAACGACCAGCCGGCTCACGCCGGCCGTTCGCCTCAACACACCTCACACCCACACCACAATGCCCACCCCCACCCCCGAATCCTTCCGCCCCGCGGGCGACCACAGCCGCCCCTCCATCAACCTGTCCGTGACCCTCGGCGAGCGGCCCGGCCGCGCGTACTTCGGCTGTTCCGACTTCAAGGTGTACGAAGCCGACCTCGCCGCCGCGAAGGTCGAGTTCAAGGAAATCCACGCCGCGCACCAGAGCTACGTCACCGGCGTCGCCTTCGCTTCGGGGTCGGTCGTCTCCGGCGGGTACGACGGCAAGCTGGTGTGGTGGAGCGCCGCGGACCGGCGCCTCGTGCGCACCGTGGACGCGCATGCGAAGTGGGTCCGCAAGGTGATCGCCTCGCCGGACGGCACCCTCGTCGCCAGCGTCGCCGACGACATGGTGTGCAAGCTGTGGAACGCCCAGACCGGTAGCTTGGTGAAGGAACTGCGCGGCCACGCCGAGCGGACGCCGACGCACTTCCCGTCGATGCTGTTCGGCGTGTGCTTTTCGCCCGACGGCCGCAAGCTCGCCACCTGCGACAAGGTCGGCAAGGTGATCGTGTGGGACACCGCGGCCGGCACGCAGGTCGGCACGATGGAGAGCCCCGGGATGTACACCTGGGACCAGGTGCAGCGGCTCCACTCGATCGGCGGCGCGCGGGCGGTGGCGTTCAGCCCGGACGGCCGCTACCTGGCCGTGGGCGGCATCGGCAAGATCGGCAACATCGACCACCTGGACGGGAAGGCACGCGTCGAGGTGTTCACGGTGGCCGACGGGAAGTCCCACTGGGTGTGGGAGAGCGACAAGTACCGCGGCCTGGTGAACCGGCTGGCGTTCGCCCCGGACGGCTCGTGGCTGCTCGCGGCCGGCGGCGCCGCCGAGGGGCACATCGAGTTCCTCGACGTGGCCGCGAAGCGGGCGAAGCGGCAGGACAAGCTGACGATGCACACCCACGATTTCGTAGCCAGCTCGGACTGGAGCACGGTCGTGTACGCGGGTCACAACCGCGTCGTGGTTCACAAGTCAGGAAGCTGAGTTGCCGCTTGCGGCTTCGCGTCGCCCAACGCGACGCCGCAAGCGGCATAAAACGGGAGCATGACCCTCCCGTGCATCGCGGTGACGATGGGCGACCCCGCCGGGGTCGGCCCTGAACTCTGCCTCCGCCTCCTCCGCAACACCCACGTCCGTAGCATCTGCGACCCCATCATCTACGGCGACGCCGGCGTTCTCCGCCGTGTCGCGTACCACCTCGGTTGGCCGCACGCCGACAGCGTGGGCGACCTCCACGCGATTGATGCCGCCGCCGTCGAACCCGGTCGCGTCTCGGCCGCGTGCGGCGCCGCGGCCTACCGCTACTTCACACAGGCGATCGACGACGCCCTCGCGGGCACGATCGACGCCATCGTCACGGCCCCGCTGAACAAGGAAGCGCTGCACGCTGCCGGCTTCCCCTTCCCCGGGCACACCGAAATCCTGGCCTCCCGCACGAACGCCGAGCGGTCGTGCATGATGCTCACGGCCGACGCCATCACCTGCAGCCTCGTCACCGTCCACGTCGGCTACCGCGAGGTTCCGCGGCTGCTGACGACCGAGCGCATCCTGGACGTGATCGAACTCACCGCCGACGCCATGCGGCGGATGCGCGGCCGCCCGCCGCGGTTGCTCGTCTGCGGCCTCAACCCCCACGCCGGCGAGAACGGCCTGTTCGGCGACCGCGAGGAAGAACGCATCATCGTCCCCGCCGTCGAGGCCGCCCGCACGAGGGGGATCGCCGTGGACGGCCCCCTTCCCCCCGACACGGCGTTCTTGCCGAAGTACCGCGCGGCCTGCGACGCCTACGTCTGCATGTATCACGACCAGGGACTGATCCCGCTGAAGGCGCTGGCGTTCGAGGACGCGGTGAACGTCACCCTCGGCCTGCCGATCGTCCGCACCAGCGTGGACCACGGCACCGCGTTCGACATCGCGTGGCAGGGCGTGGCCGACGTGTCGAGCCTGCTCAAGGCCGTCGAACTGGCTGCGAAGCTGGCGCGCGATCGGCCGGCGTGAACGAGACGGCTGTCCCCCTTGCACTCGGCGGCGGATCGGTCATGCTGGGTGTGGAGGGCGTGTCGTGAACTACGCCGGCTTCTTGAGAGTCACCGGATACGTACTGGGCGGCGGGGTGATCGGGTGCATGGCCGGATATGCTCTGTTCCTGATCTTGTTACACAACGACGTGATCGGCAGGGGAAAGGGCCTTGAGGGCATCTTTGACTATCTCGTGGCACTGGTGGTCTTCCCCATCGCTGGCTTCTTTCTGGGAGAGCTCGGCGGGTTGCTGATCGCTCTACGCACCGGCAAGCAGCACCGTAGCGGCTCAAACGACCCGCACGTACTCCTCAAACAACTCCTCGCAGACGCGAGACCATCGGAGAGCCGTTAGACCGGGGCGCGAGCCCCGGCGCGGCCTCCCC
>JBGAQM010000479.1:0-3901 GCA_044220735.1 Urbifossiella sp.
CCACGTCACCCGCGGCCGGCTTCCGACCGCGTCGGCGGCGCGGTTCCCCGGTTGCTTGAACCCGTTCGCCCGCGTGCCGCGCGGTCGTGCCCGCCCGTGCGGCGGCGTGGACCCGCGCACCGCCGCCGCACCCGGAAGTTCGCCATCGGGGAAGAACCGTCGTCGTTGCCGATCTTGGATAGTCCGCCGCGACTCCGTGGCGGGCACGGGACAAAGCCATTAGGGTACGACACTGGGCAATTGCACTCCAAACCGGCCCGGCCGGCCCGCGATCTACCCACCAGAGGCAACAGCCGTGAAACGATCGTATCTCGGGAGTCTCGCGCTCGTCGCGCTCGGCACCGCCCTCGGGTGGGCGGCCGCGTCGGGCAAGTTCGAGCCGCGGCAGGCCGTCGCGGCGCCGGAAGTGTCGCCCCCCGCGCCGGTCGCCCGCGCGACCCCGGCGGCCCCGGCCGCCGCGGCGTGCTGCGACGCCGGCGGGCGGACGCCCGCCGGCATCAGCCCCGCGGAGGCCGCGGCGCTGCTCGCGCACAACCAGCAGGTGACGGCCCAGGCGCAGAAGGACGGGAAGAAGCCGAACATCCTCGTGATCTGGGGCGACGACATCGGGGTGCACAACATCTCGGCGTACAACCACGGCATCATGGGGTACCAGACCCCGAACATCGACCGGATCGGCCGCGAGGGCGCGCTGTTCACCGACGCCTACGGCGAGCAGTCGTGCACGGCCGGCCGGGCGGCGTTCATCCTCGGCCAGCACCCGTTCCGCACCGGCCTGCTGACCATCGGCATGCCCGGCAGCACGCACGGCATCCCGGACTGGGCGCCGACCATCGCCGACCTGCTGCTTAACCACGGCTACCTGACGGCCCAGTTCGGCAAGAACCACCTCGGCGACCAGGACCGCCACCTCCCGACGGCCCACGGGTTCGGCGAGTTCTTCGGCAACCTGTACCACCTCAACGCCGAGGAGGAGCCCGAGACGTACTACTACCCGCGCGACCCCGAGTTCCGCAAGAAGTACGGCCCCCGCGGCGTCATCAGCTCGAAGTCCGACGGCAAGATCGAGGACACCGGCCCGCTCACCCGCAAGCGGATGGAGACGATCGACGAGGAAGTCCTGGCGCGCAGCCTCGACTTCATGGACCGGGCGGTGAAGGCCAACAAGCCGTTCTTCCTGTGGCACAACAGCACCCGCATGCACTGCTGGACGCGGCTGAAGGCGGCGAGCGAGGGGAAGACCGGCATCGGCCTCTACCCGGACGGCATGGTCGAGCACGACGGCCAAGTCGGGCAACTGCTCAAGAAGCTCGACGACCTCGGGATCGCCGACAACACGATCGTGATGTACTCGACCGACAATGGGGCCGAGACGGTGTCGTGGCCGGACGGCGGCATCACCCCGTTCCACGGCGAGAAGGGGAGCACCTGGGAGGGCGGGCACCGGGTGCCGCTGCTGGTCCGGTGGCCCGGCGTGCTCAAGGCGGGGAGCAAGATCATCGACCCGATCGCCCACAACGACTGGCTCCCGACGCTGCTGGCCGCCGCCGGCGAGCCGGACATCAAGGAGAAACTGAAGAACGGCTACCGAGCCAACGGGAAGGAGTTTAAAGTCCACTTGGACGGCTACAACTGGCTGCCATTCTTCCAGGGGCGTGAGCCCCGCAGCCCGCGGAACGAGTACCTGTACTTCGGCCAGGGCGGCGAGCTGAACGCCGTGCGCTACCGGAACTGGAAAGTCCACTTCGCCACCATGCAGGGGAACATCGCCACCGGGCAGCGGGTGGCGACCAACTGGCCGCTCATCATCAACCTGCGGGCCGACCCGTACGAGATGATGTGGAAGCACGGCGAGATGGGGTACCTCCGCTGGTACGCCGACAACATGTGGATCTTCGTCCCCATCCAGGCCGTGATCCGCGACTTTTTCGCCGACTACGACAAGTTCCCCCGGCAGGAGGGGAGCAGCCTGAACGCGGCGGGGATCAACTACAACACGATCCGCATTCAGGAGCTGCTCCGCCGCCTCGAGACGCCGGGGTCGCCGCGCAACTGAGTCATCCCGGCGGCCCGGCGCACCCCGCCGGGCCGCCCCGTTCACCCGCGAACCAGCCCTCGATAGTTAGTGGGTAAACTCTGGCAGTTCCCTGGTCCGCACCTATAGGTGATTCCGGGGGCATCGCCCTGCCGCCTCCGCACGTCTCCAGGGGACACAGCATGAGAAAGCGCTCCAACCTCGTCACGGGGGTGCTCGTCGCCCTCGCGGCCACACTCGGGTGGGCGGCGGGGTCCGACCGCCTCAGCCTGCCGTTCGCACGCTCGGCCGCCGCCGAGACCGTCGAGCAGCCCGTCGTGGTGTCGCTCCGCGCTCCGGCGGCGCGGCCCGGTGCGGCCGCCGACCCGATCGCCGCCGCGCTCGCCAACCAACCCCCGTCGGCCCTTCCCGGCGCCGCCGTCGACCCGGTCGCCGCCGCGGTCGCCATCCACAACCAGCAGGTCGTGGCCCAGGCGCAGAAGGACGGGAAGAAGCCGAACATCTGCGTCATCTGGGGCGACGACATCGGGCAGTCGAACATCAGCGCCTACACGATGGGGCTGATGGGCTACCGCACCCCGAACATCGACCGCATCGCCCGCGAGGGGATGATCTTCACCGACTACTACGGCGAGCAGAGTTGCACCGCCGGGCGGGCGTCGTTCATCACCGGCCAGCACGGGCTCCGCACCGGGCTCACGAAGGTCGGCCTCCCCGGCGCCACCCTTGGCCTCCAGGCCGAAGACCCGACCATCGCCGTCATCCTCCAGATGCTGGGCTACGCGACCGGGCAGTTCGGCAAGAACCACCTCGGCGACCGGAACGAGTACCTCCCCACGGTGCACGGGTTCGACGAGTTCTACGGCAACCTGTACCACCTGAACGCCGAGGAGGAGCCCGAGCTCCCGGACTACCCCCGCGACCCGGCGTTCCGCGCCCGGTACGGCCCGCGCGGCGTGCTCGACTGCAAGGCCAGCGACAAGGACGACCCGACCGTGGACCCGCGGTTCGGGAAGGTCGGCAAGCAGGTCATCAACGACACCGGCCCGCTGACCAAGAAGCGGATGGAGACGATCGACGACGACGTGGCCGCCCGCGCGGCCGAGTACATCGGCCGGCAGGCGAAGGCCGGGAAGCCGTTCTTCGTGTGGGTGAACTTCACGCACATGCACTTCCGCACGCACGTCAAGCCGGCGAGCCGGGGGCAGTCCGGGCCGAACATGAGCGAGTACATCGACGCGATGATCGACCACGACCGGAACGTCGGCACCGTGCTCAAGGCGCTCGAAGACGCCGGCGTGGCGGACAACACGTTCGTCATGTACAGCACCGACAACGGCCCGCACATGAACTCGTGGCCCGACGGCGCGATGACGCCTTTCCGGAGCGAGAAGGACACGAACTGGGAGGGCGCGTTCCGCGTTCCGTTGCTCTTGCGGTGGCCGGGGAAGGTCCAGGCGGGCTCGATCTGCAACGCCATCGTGTCGCACCACGACTGGCTCCCGACCTTCCTCGCGGCCGCCGGTCAGCCCGACGTCCGAGAGCGCTTGCTCCGCGGATACGAGGCGAATGGCAAGAAGTTCAAGGTCCATATCGACGGATACAACCTCCTGCCCTTCCTCACCGGCAAAGAGACGAAGTCTCCGCGGGAGGGCTTCATCTACTTCGACGACGACGGCGATCTCGTGGCCCTCCGGTACGACAATTGGAAGATGGTCTTCCGCGAGCAGCGCGTGGTCGGGACGCTCGGCGTCTGGGCGGAGCCGTTGGTCACGCTCCGGGTGCCGAAGTTGTTCAACCTGCGGACCGATCCGTTCGAGCGCGCCGACACGACGTCGAACACGTATTGGGATTGGTACCTCCACA
>JBGAQM010000480.1:0-3891 GCA_044220735.1 Urbifossiella sp.
AGCCACCCCGGCAACACGCCGAAGGACGCCCCGCGGCCCGCCCCGGCAGGTGTGACGCTCCCGGCCCGGCCGGCGTCGTCGCGGTTGTTGGAGCGGCCTGACGACGACGGCCCGCGGTCGTGGCGCGGCTCGCGCGGCGACGGGCCGCCATCCGACCGCGACCCCGGCTCGGACCGGTCCGGCCTGCCGCGCCGGTTCTTGCTGTGGGTGGACGGCGTGGCCGGTTACCTCGTCTGCACCGGCTCGCGGGTCACGTTCGGGCAGGCCGTGCTGGAAGGCGGCCCGGTAGACGTGCCGCTGTTCGCCGACGTGTCGCGCATCCACGCGGAGCTGTCGCGCGACGGCGAGGGCTTTCTGATCGAGGCCGGGAAGGCGGCCGCCGTCGCCGGCGCGCGGCCCCTGATGGTGAACGGCAAGGACGTGGCCCGGTCGGTGCTCAACCCGGGCGATCGGGTTACGCTCGGCGCGACGTGTCAGTTCCAGTTCCACCGCCCCGTTCCGGTCAGCAGCACGGCCCGGCTCGAACTCACCAGCGGCCACCGCCTCGTGCACTGCGTCGAGGGCGTGCTGCTGATGGCGAACGAGGTAATTCTCGGGCCCGCGGGCGCTTCGCACGTCGTCGTGCCTGGCGTAAACGAACGCGTACTCCTGTACCGCTCGAAAGACGGTCTCGGGGTGCGCGTGCCCGGCGGTAAACTCATCGTGAACGACCGCCCGCATGCCGACCGGGCGCCGTTGCCGGTCCCGGCGTCGGTCGAGGCGGACGGCGTGACGTTTGCACTGGAGCCCGTTGGCCCGCGCGTCTGATTCTGGCCCCTACCCGCTGGCCCCGCCCGTCGCGCCGGGGTAGGATGCCGGAGCTCAGACGCCACACCCTCTCCCCGGCGCGGAGCCCGCCCATGATTCAGGTCCGTCGCATCCTCTACCCGACCGACTTCTCCAGTTACTCGAACCAGGCGTATTTTCACGCCGTCGGCATGGCGGAGACGTACCGCGCCAGCCTGACCGTGGTGTACGTCGTCACGCCTGGCTCACCCGAGGCCGCGAAGGGGCGCGACTACTGGCTCGGCCAGCTCGAGCACGTCCGCCCGGCGGACGAGCGCATCGCCGTCCACCACGTCTTGCTGGAGGGCGACCCTGCTGGTGAGATCGCGCGCTACGCCGCCGACGCCGGCATCGACGTGATCGTGATCGGCACACACGGCCGCACCGGCGTGGACCGGCTGGTGATGGGGAGCGTCGCCGAAAAGGTGATGCGCGAGGCACCGTGTTCGGTACTGGTGGTGAAGCTGGCGAAGGGCGGCGGGGGTAGCCGGGCGCACGTGGTCGCGGCGGGGTAGGAAACGAAAGAAGCCCACCCGGCCTGCCGGGTGGGCTTCATCTCCCCGAACTACTCCTTCGGCTTCTTCGCGTCCTTGACGACCCACAGGTGGAGGCGGTACTCGTCGCCGTCGGCCCCCATCACGGTGATCGACCGGTCCGGCGCCCAGTCGCCGAGGATGAACCGGTGCGACACGATACGCGTCCCCGGCTTCAGCTGCTTCTCCAGGATCGGTCGCAGCAGGTTGTTGAATTCATTCCCCATGTACAGGAACACGACCGACGCCTCGCTGTAGTCGCGGTCCTTCAGCGCGTCGCCCTCGATGATGTTGATCTGCTTTTCGAGCCCGGCCTTCTTCACGTTGTCCTTGGCCTCGACGACCTTCTTGGCGTCGAGCTCGATCCCGACGGCCTTCTTCGCCCCCGCCTTGATGCCGGCGATCAGCACCCGGCCGTCACCCGGGCCCGGCTCGTACACCACGTCGCCGTCCTTGACGCCGGCGAGCTTCACCATCTCGGCGACCACGTCGTCGGGCGTCGGCACCCAGCGGATGACGGCCTTGTCCGGGTTCTTCGGGTCCACCTTCGTCAGGTCCGCGACCACGTCGTCGCCGCCCTTGAACTCCACCGTTTTCGTGCGCGTCAGGACCGTGTAGTTGTTCGGCCGCCAGGTGGCGCTGAAGGTGTACTCGTACAGGTCGCCGGCGTTGATCTCCGGCGTCTCGAACTCGCGCACGCTCGGGTTCTTGTCCGGCGTCTTGGTGTCCTTCCCCTCGATCTTCAACTCGGCGTCGTCGTAGGGGACGCTGATCTTGATCTTCGACTTCACCTTCTTGGCGGCCGGCTGGGCTTCCTTCTTGGTCTTCGTGTCCTTGCCGTCCTGGGCCGCGGCCGGGCCGTACGCGCCGAACAGCGCGGTTGCCGCGACCGCGACGGCGGTGAACCCGGCGAGCCGGGCGTGACGGAGCGTGAACATCGTGGTCCTTTCTGGAACCAGGCGCGGGGGCAACCGCCGGGGGGAGGCGTCGGCGGACAGTCTCACCGAAAGGAAGTAGGTCCGCAAGCGTCCGCCGACAAGCGGAGAAACGCTCACGCCGCCCTCATCGTTTGCCGACCGGGTGGTTGCAACCGCCCGCCGGTTTGGGATAATCACGGCACCCGCCCCGCGCACCCGTCCCGGATACCCGCATGCGCCGCCTCGCGTTGTCCGCCGTGCTCCTCGTTTCCGCCGTGAGTTCCGGCGCCGACTGGGCGCGGTTCCGCGGCCCCAACGGCACCGGCACGGCCGACGGCAATCTGCCAGACATCGACGCGAAGGCGCCGCGGTGGAAGACCGCGATCCCGGGCGAGGGGATCAGTTCGCCGATCGTCGTCGGCGGCAAGGTGTTCGTGCAGAGCGGCGCGAAGGACGGCTCGAAGCGCGTCCTCGTGTGCCTCGACGCCGCGACCGGCAAGACCGAATGGACGAAGGACGTGCCCGGCCACGCGGCGAAGAAGCACGGCAAGAACAGCTACGCGTCCGGCACCCCGGCCAGCGACGGCAAGCTCGTCTACTGTGCGTGGTGGGACGGCGACGCGATGAGCCTCGCCGCCTACGACTTCAGCGGCAACGAGAAGTGGACCGCGTCGCTCGGCTCGTACGTCAGCGACCACGGGGCCGGGCACTCCCCGATGGTCCACGACGGCACCGTGTACCTGAACGCGGACGGCAGCAAGGACCTGGGCGGGCACGCCTCGCTGGTGGCCTTCGACGCCGCGACCGGGCAGAAGAAGTGGTCGGTCGAGCGGCCGGCGCACCGGGCCAGCTTCTCGACGCCGTTCGTGTGGGAGCGGCCGGGGAAGGGGACCGAACTGGTGGTCGGCACCACGACCGAGATCACCGGCTACGACCCCGCCACGGGCAAGGCCAACTGGTCCCACGCGATCGACTGGGCCGGCGGGAAGATGAAGCTCCGCGTCGTCGGCTCGCCGGTCGCGGTCGGTGGGCTGATCGTCTGCCCGAGCGGCGACGGCGGCGGCTCCCGCTACATGCTCGGCGTGGACCCGAACGGCGGCACGCCGAAGAAGGTGTGGGACCGGAGCAACAACGGGACCCCCTACGTCCCGTGCCTGCTGGAAAAGAACGGCCTCCTGTTCTGGATGGCCGACAACGGCCTGGCCGCATGCGCCGACGCGAAGACCGGCGCGAACGTGTGGGAGGAGCGCGTGACGACGAAGGAGGTAATGTCGTCGCCGATCCTGGTCGGGAACGAAATCCTGTCGATCGCCACCACCGGCGAGTACTTCGTGTTCAAGGCCGCCCGCGAGTACGAGTTGGTCCGCCGCGGGTCGATCGGCGAGTCGGTGTCGGCGTCGCCGGCGCTGGCCGACGGCCGGCTGTACGTCCGCGGCGCCACGCACCTGTTCTGCTTCGGGGCGAAGTAACGTGAACCCGGGCGGCCCGGGTCGCGTCCCTGCCTGCGGAAGCGACCCGGCCGGATGAGGAGCCTGTCTCGAAAACAGGTAACGGCTTTACACCCGTTGTGGGTTCGAGTCCCACCGCTTCCGCTCCTATCTGTATCGTGGGGGCGG
>JBGAQM010000481.1:0-3867 GCA_044220735.1 Urbifossiella sp.
AGGCGGCGGGTGCGTTACCCGCCGCCTCACGGCGGTCGGCTCGCCAGCAGTTCCCCGGAATCGTGGACGCCCCATGCGCCGCATCGCCATCCCGCTCGCATTCCTCCTCGTCGCCGGCGCGGCGGTCGGTCTCTGGTTCTACACACGACCCGCTACCACCCCCGACGGCACCAACCCCGACGGCACGCCGGCCGGCCCCGGCCGGCTCGTCGTGGTCGTGGTGTTCGACCAGTTCCGCGGCGACTACCTCGCCCGCTGGGGCGAGCACTTCGGCCCCGACGGGTTCGAGCGGCTGAAGCGCGAGGGCGTGTGGTACGCCGACGCCCACCTCCCCTACGCCTGCACGTCCACCGGCCCGGGGCACGCCAGCATCGCCACGGGGGCGCCGCCGTCGGCCCACGGCATCGTCGAGAACGACTGGTACGACCGCAAGGCCGCCGCCCGCGTCTACTGCGCCCAGCCGGAGCGGGCGTACGAGCGCGTCCCCCCGCTGCTCGTCGGCGGGCAACCCGCCCGCGGCACCGGCAGCGGCTTCGGCCCCGACCGCGTTCTCGTCGAAACACTCGCCGACCGCCTCCGCAACGCCACCGGCGGCAAGGGTCGCGTCGTCGTGCTGTCGATCAAGGACCGTTCGGTGGCGATGATGGCCGGAAAACAGCCGGACGCGGCGTACTGCTTCGACACCCGCGACGGCCGCTTCCACACCGGCAGCAACTACCGGGCGCAGATGCACCCGTGGGTCGAGGAGTTCAACGCCTCCGGGGCCGTGAACCGCTGGGTCGGCCAGAAGTGGACGCGGCTGCGGCCGGACGCGGAGTTCTACGACACGCACGCCGGGCCGGACGACGCGGCGAAAGAGGGCTTCGGGGCGAACCAGGGGCGCGTTTTCCCGCACCCGATGGGCGACGAGCCGACCGCCGGCCCGCGCTACTACGCCGCCGTCGAAACGTCGCCGTTCGGCAACGAACTCCTGCTCGAACTCGCCAAAAAGGCCGTGACCGCGGAGAAACTCGGCCACAGCGAGGCGGCCGACCTGCTGTGCCTCAGCTTCTCGTCGAACGACCTCGTGGGACACCAGTGGGGCCCGGACTCGCACGAGGTGCTGGACATCACCCTTCGGTCCGACCGGCTGATGGCCGACCTTCTCGGCTTCCTCGACTCCACCGTCGGGAAGGGCCGGCACGTCGTGGTCGTGACCGCCGACCACGGCATCTGCCCGATCCCCGAGCAGAAGAAACTGCCGCTGGCGGAGCGGGTGCCGTTGAACGCGTTGTTGTCGCAGTTGCCGGCGGCGCTGGACGAGGTGTTCGGCCCGGCCCCGACCGGTCTCACCCGCTGGCTCGAACTCGACGGAAAGGACGCCGCGGCGGTGTGGCCGTGGGTGTACCTCAACCACGCGGCGATCCGCGCCCGCGGGGCCGACCTGGAGAAGGTCTCCGACTTCGCCGCGCAGTGGCTCGGCAACCGTCACAACTCGCAACTCGTCGCCTTCACCCGGCGGCAAATCGAGTCGGGGACACTGCCGCCCGGCGCCGGCCCGGAGTTGCGGCCGTTGCTGGAGCAGGTGAAGCTCGCGTACCGCCCGGACCGCTGCGGCGACGTGCTCGTGGTGTCGCAGCCCGGCGTGCAGGTGACGACCTACGACTCCGGGACGAGCCACGGCAGCCCGCACCCGTACGACACGCACGTACCCGTGCTGGCGGCGGGGTTCGGCGTGCCGGCGCTCGGGAAGCAGGACCGTCGGGCGTCGGCGCTGGTCGTGGCGCCGATCGCGGCGAAGGCGCTGGGGATCGACCCACCGGCGGGGGCCGTCGAGAAGGCGGGTTGGTAGCTCGCCGCTCGCGGCGGAGCAATTACGGTCCGTGGTCGTGGACGATCTCACACAGCCGGCCGAGCACCCGGCCCTCGCGCGTCGAACCCACGTCCTTCGGCACCGGCACGTTGTTCACCATCATGGCGAAGTACAGCGTCGCCCCCGACCGCGTCGTCATGGTGCCGGCGAGCGCCTTGCTGCGGAGCAGCCAGCGGTCGTTCGCCGCGTCGTAGTAGATGAGCGTGCCGGTCTTGGCGAACACCTTGCCCCGGGCCGGACTGTCACGGCCGACGGTCTCCGCCAGCGTGCCGTCGACGCCGAGCACCGGCAGCCCGGCCCGGTACGCCGCCCACTCCGGCCGCCCGGCCATGCCGCGCACCAACTGCACCGTCGCCCGGGCGGACACGCAGTCCGACTGTGCGCCACCCGCCCCGCCGCCGAACGAGAACGCCCCCGCATCCACGCCCAGGTCGGCGATCAGCCGGCGGCCGTGGCGGATGCCGTGCTCCGCCGTCCGCTGCCCGTTCCCGGCCGCGACCAGACACGGCAGGGTGCTCGCGTACAGGTTGTGACTCACCTTCAGCGTCACCGTCGTCACGTCCTTCAGCGGCGGCGACGTGTACGCGGCGGCCTTCGTGAGGCTCGCGTAGTCGCCCCGCGCCGGCAGCGCGGGGTTGGCCGGGCGGATCACCGACGACTCGGCCCGCACGCCGTTCCGCCGCAGCGCCTCCACGAACAGCGCCCGGGCGAAGAGCGCCGGTTCGTCCACCGGCATGATCCGCACCAGCGGCCGGCCCCCCGCCGGGACGCGGCCGCGCACCGCGAAGTGGTTCGGCCCGACCGCCAGGAGGTGAAGGTCGGCCTTCGCCTTCTCGTCGGCCGTGGTCACCTGCGCGTCCACCTGGAAGAACGCCGTCTCCGGCCGGGTGCGGACGGTCGCCGGGTCGCCGGCCTTCGCCCCCGGGGTCACGACCACGTCCACCACGTTGTCGTTGATCGTGATCGCCGACACCGCGTCCGGCCCGCTCCCCGAGCTGCGCGTGCGGTCGAACAGCCGGTCGTCGATCAGCACCTCGCCCTCGATCACCTTCACGCCGCTGTCGCGGACCTTCTTGGCCAGGTCGTTGAGCCCGGCGAGCGGGTCGGTGTCGGTCAACTCCGACTCCATGAGCCCGCTGCCGGCGTAGGTGTGGTCCTTGTCCTTGAACACCGTCTTGCCGGCGGCGTCGGTGCGGCCGCCCATCATCGGGTCGCCCGACGCCACGAGAATGAGGTCGCCGCGGAGCGTGCCGTTCAGGAGCAGCCCGCGGGTGTACACGACCGTCTCGAAGACGTGATCGGCCCCGAGCGCGAGCAGCGCCGCGGCACAGGTGAACAGCTTCGTGACCGACGCCGGGGCGAGCATGGCGTCCGGGTTGCGGGCGTACACGACGTTCCCGTCGGCGTCGGCGACGAACACGCCCCAGCTGGCGTGGGCGTAGTCGGGGCCGGTGACCACGTCGTCGATGAGCTTGGCGAGCCCCGCCGGCGGCCGGGCCGGAGCGGGGACGGCGACGAGCAGCACGACCGCGGCCGCGGGCACGGCCGACCAGGCGAGGAAGCGGAGCAGGCGGCGCACGGGGGCGACCTCGGCGGTGGTTGGGGTGTCGTGTCAAGGTAGCACACCGCACACGGGTTCGCCCCGTTGACCGCCCCTCCGGCGGCCGCTAGCATCAGTTCAATGCTGACCAAGCGGATCATCCCCTGCCTGGACGTGGACCGCGGCCGCGTCGTGAAGGGGACCAACTTCGTCGGCCTCCGCGACGCCGGCGACCCGGTCGAGGTCGCCCGCCGGTACGACGAGCAGGGGGCCGACGAACTCGTCTTCCTCGACATCTCCGCGAGCCACGAGGGGCGGGCGATCCTGCTGGACATGATCCGCCGCGTCGCCGAGTCGATCTTCATGCCGTTCACCGTCGGCGGCGGCATCCGCACCCTGGACGACGCCACGCAAATCATCCAGGCCGGGGCCGAGAAGGTGAGCCTCAACTCCGCCGCCGTGAAGACGCCGGAGC
>JBGAQM010000482.1:0-3867 GCA_044220735.1 Urbifossiella sp.
GCAACTCGTCTGGTTACGTTGCCGCTTGCGGCTTCGCGCTTCCCCACGCGCGGCCGCCGAACCGGAGCCCGAATGCACCTCGACACCGCCGGCGCCGACCCCGTCCGCGTCTACCAACTCCTCACCGGCGTCGTCACCCCGCGGCCGATCGCGTGGGTGACGACCGTGTCGCCGGCGGGGGTCGTGAACCTCGCGCCGTTCAGCTTTTTCAACGCGTTCAGCGGCAACCCGCCGGTCGTCGTGTTCTCGCCGACCCTCCGCCGCGACCGCACCAAGAAGGACACGCTGCTGAACCTGGAACGCGTCCCCGAGTTCGTGGTCAGCGCCGCGACCGCGCCCCAGGCCGCGGCGGTGAACGCCACCAGCGCCGAACTCGCTCCCGACGACAGTGAGGTGTCACACGTCGGCCTCGCCACCACGCCGAGCCTGCACGTGCGGCCGCCGCGGGTGACGGGCGCGCCGGCGGCGCTGGAGTGTCGCGTGCGCCAAATCATCCCGCTGGGTGACGGCCCGAGCGCCGGCAACCTCGTACTCGGCGACGTGGTGGCGATCCACGTGGACGACGCGGTGCTGGACGCCGCCGGCCGCGTGGACCCGCGCAAGCTGCGCACGGTGGCGCGGCTCGGCGCCGACTTCTGGTGCCACACGTCCGACCTGTTCGAGCAGAAGCGGCCGTGATACGGTGGCGCGATGGCGACACCCCGCGTCGTTCAACTCCTGCCGATGTCCACCGGCGTGTTCCCCTGGCGCGCCGCCGAGGACGTGCAGCAGCGCTTCTTCCTCGACGACCTGGCACAGTTCCCGCGCAACGGGCGCTACGAGTACCGCACGTCGGGGCTGAGCGCCGAGCCCGGGACGGTCGTGCTGTTCCAGTTCGACCGCCGCGTCGTCGCCAGCGCGGCGTTCGTCGGCTCCGAGCGCTACGCCGAGCCCGAGGACGGGCACGCCGGCGCCCTGTACTTCGACCCCGATTCGGTCCGCGTCTTCGACCCGGTGGGCGCGGACGTGCTGGCCGAGGTGTGGCCGGACCAGTTCCCGGGCTTCGGCCAGGCGCGGACGCGGCTGGCCGGCGACCGGTACCCGCTGTTCGTCGCGCGGCTCACCAACGTCCGCGGCCCGAAGCGGTGAATCCGGCAACGGCTCGATTTGGAACTTGACGCGGTCGGTGCGGTCGGGGAAAGTGGGATTCTCTCCCCCGCCGGCGGCGACCCCCTCGAACGAGGCGCGGAACCGGAGGCGGGGCGGGCGGGCCGGGACTCTTCTCCCACCGGCTCGTCCGCCCGAGAAAACGGAACAAGCCGTGTGGTGACCCCTCTCCCGTTGGTCACCACACGGCTTGCTGTGTTTCGTCGGAGAACGGACCGGCGGTCAGCACCGCCTCTCCCCTCGGCCTGGCCGCCCAGCCCGTCTCCTCAGATGTCAGCTTCTAAGGCACTCGGCGTGCCATTCCCCCGGCTCGGCGTGCGCGATTTCGCAACACCCTGCCAGGAAAGGGGATGATGCGCGATACGTGGTTGTCCCCGTGTCGCCGATTCGGCCACCGAGTGCCACACGCGCGGGCATTCGGAGACCCCCAACGCCCAACTCCGGGGCATAACCCTTGGCCGTCGCGGACCTCCTCTCCGACTTCCCGCGCGAACTGTCGGGGTACTTCGACCCGGACGGCGGCTGAATACCCCCACCAGCCGTCCCATTCCGCCCGCGCCCCCCTGTCCGGTTTCGCCCGTGCGCTCTAAGGAAGAAGGTTCGCGGACCCGCCCGGCGGGCACTCCCCCCGCACGTCGCGGGGGGTCGGCGATCGCCCGCCGATCCGTGGTGACCCCCGCAGCCCGCGCCGAAGGACCGCACCCCGATGGCCGTTGCCACCTACGAGACGATGTTCCTCCTCGACGCCACCAAGCTGTCGGCCGACGGCGACGCGGTGCGCACCCAGGTCCACCACCTGATCGAGCGGCACGGCGGGCACATCGGCATCGCCCGCGAGTGGAACTACAACCAGAAGCTCACGTACCCGATCGCCAAGCAGAAGAAGGGCGCCTTCCACATCGTCTACTACACGCTCGAGAGCACCAAGCAGGCCGAGCTCGAGCGCGACTTCGCGCTGGCCGAGGGGGTCATCCTCCGGTCGATGACGCTGAAGCTCGACCCGAAGTGGCAGGAGACGATCCTGGGCATCGCCCGCGACGAGCACGGCAAGGAGTTCGCCGTGAAGGGGATGCAGGACGAGGCCCAGGTGCAGACCGACCCGAGCGCCCTCGGCGCCGAGCCGGCCCCCGGCGTGGACGGCCCCCCGGGCGACGGCGCCCGCGGCCCCCGCGGCCGCCGGCCCGACTTCGCCGACAAGGGGGACTGACCCGCCGGCTTGCGCCGGGCGGCCCGCCGCGAAAGCGGTCGTCGTTCCGACAACGGACCTTGCGAGCACCCGCGCCGATGCCGTAACCTTCGTGATGGATACCGCCCCAAACCTGTAGCCTGTAGCTCAACGGTTTCCTTCACGGGGGCGGGTCCGATCGGAGGTCGCACATGGCGACGCTGAACAAGGTGATGCTGATCGGGCGGCTGACGGACAACCCCGGCGAGGTCCGGACCATGCCCAACGGCGGGCGGGTCATCCCGTTCCGGTTCGCCGTGGGCCGGAGCCGGAAGAACCCCCAGACCGGGCAGTGGGAGAACGACCCGAACCCGCTGTACATCGACTGCGAGGCGTTCAGCCGGCCCGACACCAAGCGGGACCTGGTGAACCTGATCCAGCAGTACTGCAAGAAGGGCGACCCGCTGTACATCGAGGGCCGCCTCCAGTACGACCAGTGGGAAGACAAGAACGGCGGCGGCAAGCGGTCCAAGCACAAGGTCGTCGTCAACGAGATCGAGTTCCTCGGCGGCAACCGCGACGGCGACGGTGGCGGCGGGGAGATGGGCGGCGGCGGCCGCGTCGCCCATGGCGGCGGCAACCGCGGCGGCTACAGCGGCGGGGGCGGTGGCGGGGGTGGGCGGCCGGCGCAGAACGCCGGCGGCGGCAACCGCGGCGGCTACTCGGCCCCGCCGCCGGACGACGACAACGACTACCGGGGCGGCGCCGGCGGCGGCGGCAACTCCGGCGGGGGGGACGAGGACATCCCCTTCTGACCGGGTGTTTGGTGTCTGGTGTTTCGTGTTTGGTCTCCCGCGCGGGCGGGACGACCGGCCGGGGCCGACGGACCAAACACGAACTACGAAACACCACACACGGGTGATAACCATGGCCAAGAACGCGAAGAAGGCGGCGACCGCCGCGGCCGGCACCGGGGCGGCCGCGACCCTGAACCAGCCGAAGAAGAAGATTCGCAAGCGGAACCAGGTGAAGAAGGGGCCGCACGGCGGCACCCTCATCGTCCTCGTCAACGACGTGGCCCACGTCGGCAAGCAGGGCGACGTGGTCGAGGTGAAGCCGGGCTACGCCCGCAACTTCCTCCTCCCCTACGGCCACGCCGTCATCCCGACGGACGAGAACCTGCGCACGCTCGAGACGTACAAGATCAAGGTGTCGAAGGCCCGCGAGGCCCGCATCGCCGACCTGAAGGTGCTCGCCGAGCAGCTCACCCGGCTGCCGGCCATCACCATCGAGGCCAACGCCCACGAGTCGCAGATCGAGCGCGACGGGCAGGTCGAGACGCACCTGATGCTGTACGGCTCGATCGGGCCGGCCGACATCAGCAAGGCGCTCAAGGGGAAGAATCTGTCGGTCGAGCCCGACATGGTGAAGCTCGAGCACCCGATCCGCGAGGCCAACACCCTCAACCAGGTGACGCTGTCGCTCGGGTACGGCATCGAGGCCGCCGTGCAGGTGCTCGTCGTCGCCCTCCAGGGCGGCAAGAAGTAAGCCGCGTC
>JBGAQM010000483.1:0-3844 GCA_044220735.1 Urbifossiella sp.
CGCCGGGTCGGCGTCCCACGCGGCCGGGTGGCGATCCGGGTGCGCGGCGACGAACTGATCGAGGACCGAGCCCGAGGCGGCCGCGCCCAATCGATGAACAGGAACTCGTTGCTGCCGAGCAACACGTGGGCGTAACGGGTCCAGGCGTCGGCGTCCGTCGCGCCGCCGAGGACGCCGAGCGCCAGGGTCGTTTCGCGCTCCGTCGGCGGGCGCTGGAACAGCAGCGTGTACGCCCGGCGCACCCGCGCCGCGCCGCCGGCGGGCTCGTCGGCCGCGAGCCGCCGCGCGAGCCCTGCCGCCTCCTGGCGCAGCAGCGGGCCGTTCAGCGCGTAGAGCTGTTGGAGCGGCGTCGTGGTGGGGATGCGGGCGGCGGTGTGAGCCAGCGGGTCGGGGAAGTCGTGGAGGCGGAGCAGGTCCGTCAGGTCGCGGCGGCGGACGAGCCCGTACAGGGTGCGGCGGCGGTTGGCGGCGTCGGTCAGCTCCTGCGGCGCGCCGCCGGCATCGCGGCGGAGGGTGCCGTTCACCGCCAACATCGCGTCGCGCCACGACTCCACGTCGAGCCGGCGCCGCGTCATCCGCCACAGCAGCCGGTTGTCCGGGTCGATGGTCTGTTTCGCGGCGTCGACCGCGCCGGCCTGCTGGTACGCGGCCGAGAGGACGATCTCGCGGTGGAGCCACTTCAGCGACCAGCCGGCGGCGACGAATCGGGCGGCGAGGTCGTCGAGGAGTTCGGGGTGACTCGGCCGCTCGCCCTGCCGGCCGAAGTCGCTCGGCGTGTCCACGAGGCCGCGGCCGAAGTGGTGCCGCCAGACGCGGTTCACGACCACCCGCGCCGCCAACGGGGCGCCGTCGGTCGTGATGGCCCGGGCCAGTTCGAGCCGGCCGCTCCCCTGCGTGAACCGCTTCGGCTCGGCGGGCGAGAGCACCGACAGGAACCGCCGCGGCTCGATCGCACCCGGCCGCGCCGGGTTGCCGCGCGTGTGCATGGCGATGTCGTGGCCGACGCCGTCCTCGAACACCAGTCGCGTCGCGTTCGGCCCGCGCGACACGACCGAGATGTGCCCGTCGGCAACACCGCGGACGGGCACGACCTTGTAGCCCGGCGTCGCCTCCAGCCGCTTCGCCTCGGCGGAAAGTACGTCGAGCTGCGTCTTGAGGTCGGCCGGCGCCGGGCGCCTCGCCTTCAGCTCCTTCGTCATCGCCTCCAGGGCCTGGATGCCCGCCTCTGTCCGCCGCACGAGGGTGGCTTCCGCGGGCGGCAGCAGCGGGCGGTCGATCTGCCGCGTGCCGGCGATCACGCCGGCGAGGGCGTAGTAGTCGCGGGTGCTGATGGGGTCGTACTTGTGGTCGTGGCACCGCGCGCACGCCACCGTCAGCCCCAGGAACGTGCTGCTCACCGCGTCGATCCGCTCCTCCCACTCGTCGGCGACGATCGACTTGATGACCTCCACGTCGAGCTGGAGTTCCTTCCAGTAGTCGGGGCTCATGCCGAGGAAGCCGAGGGCGGCGAGGTCGGCGGGCGGGGTGCCCGGCGTCAGGTCGGCGGCGAGTTGCAACTGCACGAAGCGGTCGTACGGCACGTCGGCGTTGAGCGCGCGAACGACCCAGTCGCGGTACGGCCACGCCTGCCCGCGGCCCGCGACCCACGACTCGGGCACGTCGGCGTAGCGGGCGAGGTCGAGCCAGTACCGCGCCCAGCGCTCGCCGTAGTGCGGCGACGCCAGCAACCGGTCGACCAGCGTCTCGTAGGCATCGGGTGCGGGATCGGCGACGAACGCGGCGACTTCCTCGGGCGTCGGCGGGAGGCCGGTCAGGTCGAACGCGGCGCGGCGGATGAGGGTGCGGCGGTCGGCAGTCGCCGACGGCGAAAGCCCGCGCGCCTCCATCGTCGCCAGCAGGAACGAGTCGATCGGCCGCCGCGCCCACGCCGCGTCCTTCACGGCCGGCGCGGGGTGGCGGCGCAGCGGCTGGAACGACCAGAACTGCCGCGCCTCGGCGGACAGCGGGTTCGGCGGGGCGGCCGCGGTCGTGCCGCCGGGGTAGACGGCGCCGTCGCGCACCCACTTCTCGAAGACGGCGACCTGCGCCGGCCGCAGCTTCCCCTTCGGCGGCATCTGCAGGTCGGGCCGCGCGCCGTGGACGGCGGTCACGAGGAGGCTTTTCTCGGGCTGCCCGGGCACGACCGCGGGGCCGGTGTCACCGCCCTTGAGGATTGCGTCGCGGCTGTCGAGCGTGAGCCCGCCGCGGGCCTTGTTCGCTTTCGCGGAGTGGCACGAATGGCAGTGCTCGGCCAGGAGCGGCCGCACCTGCTTCTCGAAGTACGCGACGGCCGCCGCGTCCTGGCCGGCGGCGCGGGCGACTGTGGCGGTCAGGAGTACCACGAGTGCGATCGGGCCGCGCATTCGCACCACCGGGTTGAGTTGCGGGTCGGCAGGAACTTGATTCTACCCGACGCGGGGTGGGCGCGTAAACAGCGTACCGGCTCGGGGCCGGGAGTGCGGAGCACGACGACGGGTAGCCCCGGGTGGAACCCGGGGCGGGCGTCGGCGTGGTCCGTTGGAGCCGCCGATACCGGACACCGCCCACGCC
Source organism: Urbifossiella sp. (assembly GCA_044220735.1). Classification (GTDB taxonomy): domain Bacteria; phylum Planctomycetota; class Planctomycetia; order Gemmatales; family Gemmataceae; genus Urbifossiella. Next base: position 2,590 of record JBGAQM010000483.1, read on the forward strand.
GCCCCGGGTTCCACCCGGGGCTACACGCCGACACCCCTCCGGGGTTCAGACCCGAGCGAACCGCCTGCGCTGTCATCCGCGGACGAGACTCGCCACCGACGCCACCGCCAGCGCCGCGTACCCGACGCCGCACAGCACCAGCGCCGCGCGGCGCCACAGCGGCGGGCGCACCTCCGCCGGCAGGAAGCGCGTGTTCACCCGCAGAATCTGGAACGCCGCAACCGCGAGCACCGGGCCGGCCACGGCCCCGAGCAGCTTGAACAGGCCCAGCGCCGTCTCGCCGAAGCCGAGCGACACGACGCCCCACGCCGTGAACAGCATGAGCAGCCCCGCGTACACGCGGCTCGCCGGCCACCGCCGCACCCGCGGCCAGCCGGCCCAGCCCACGTCCGCGACCACCCGCGTCAGGCAGTCCGTGTTCGCCAGCTGCGTCTTGAACAGGATCCAGAATCCGTTCACGAGGCACAGCACCCAGAAGCCCTGCCACAGCTTCTCGGCCATGTACCGCGCCTGGAACGCCCCCACGGAGTAGCCGGAAATCTCGGCGTCCGCGGGGATGATCGCCAGCGCCAGGTTCACGTTCAGGAACATGCCGACCACACACCCGAGCGCCCACAGCGCCGTCTGGTCGAGCAGCGCGTACTTCCACCACACGGCCCACCGCCGCAGGTTGTCGGCCGTCGGCGCGAACACGCGCCCGACGGCGGCGAGGGGCGGGCCATCGCCGGCGAACACGCCGCCGATCGACCCCGACCCGGCGGCCATGCCGAGCCCCTTGTCGCGGGTCCAGTTCGAGATGGCGAGGTTGCCGAGCCCGCCCGAGCCGGCGGTCGCCGCGAACACGCCGAGCAGCAGCACGTCCATGTTCGCCGGCAGCGCGTGCGGCACCAGGAACCCGGCCGCGGTGCGGCCCCACACGTCCCACGGCACGAACAGCACGTTGGCGACCAGGAGGAAGGTAAAGGTGACGACGATCATCGCCCACGACAGCCGCTCCAGCGTCCGCTCGACCGACCGGCCCGACAGGAGGAGGACGACGCACACCGCCAGCACCGCGTAGGAGATGCCGACCAGTGGCCAGCGGTCGCCGGCGTCCGGCTCGCGGCCGGCCGCCGCCGCGAACAGGACGTTGGCGCAGCCGAGCGCCAGCGCCGGCGTCGCCAGCTGCGCGACGCCGGCGAGGACGTAGGCGGTGCCCCACACCTGCGGCCCCGGGCTCAGACGCATGATCCCCGTCAGGACCGGCTCGCCCGTG
>JBGAQM010000484.1:0-3851 GCA_044220735.1 Urbifossiella sp.
GTCCGGTCGAGACCGCCGGTGAGGAGCCGGCGGCCGTCCGGGGTGAAGGCGGCCGCGAGGACGGGGCCGCGGTGCCCCACGAGGTCGCGGACCGGCCGCCCGGTGGCGGCGTTCCACAGCACCACCTTGCCGTCGCCGGCGGCGGTGGCGAACCGCTTGCCGTCGGCCGCGTACGCGGCGGCCAGCACGCCGGCGTCGTGCCCGACGACCCGCCGCAGCTGCTTGCCGGTGGCGTGCTCGGACAGGACCGCGGAGAAGTCTCCCTTGCCGTCGCCGCGGATCATGTCGGACAGCCCGACCGACGGGCCGGGGTTGCGGATCATCGTGCCGCGCTCGGTCTCGACGTGCTCCAGCGCGTCGTCCTCGCCCACGTCCTTGAGGATCTCCTGCGGCGTCAGGTCGGCCTTCACCCGGTCCCCGGCGGCCGTCAGGACGGTCTTCCCGTCCGGGCTGTAGGCCACGGCCGTCGCCTGCCCCGCGTGCTTCGACAGCACCCGCCCGCGGCTGCCGGTCTCCAGGTTCCAGGCGACCGCCTCGCCGGTCGTGGTCGCCACGGCGAGCTCGGTCGGCCGGCCCGGGTGGAAGGCGACGGCGGTGACTCGCGCGCCGACCGTCAGGGTACGCGCCGGGGCCGCCGGGCGCGGCGCCGCCCCGGGGCCGTTCGGCGTCGAGGCCGGGCCGACGAGCTCGATCGTCGGCCCGCGGGTCGGCGTGGGCGGCGCGGGCGGCGCGGGGTTGGGCCGTGCGACGGGTGCGGGCGCACCGACCGGGGCGGGCGCGGGCGGGTCGGCGGGCGCGGCGTCGGGGCGGAAGACGAGGAACAGCCCGCCGGCGGCGCCGACGAGGAGCGCCGCTGCGGTGACCAGCACGGCCCTGGGCATGACGAGCCTCCCGTAGTTTCGCCGAGCCGCCTACTCGTCCACGGCGTAGCGGACGTGCAGCGCCGCCCGCCGCCGGCCGATCTGCATGTCGCGCACCTGCGCGACCACGGCCGTCGCCTGGCCGCGGCCGATCCCGTAGGTGGGCACGCCGCGCGCCTCGGTGCCGCGCTCGTCGGCCGGCGGGGCGCCCTCCCAGGCCGCGTGGAAGTAGGCCGAGACGACCCCGACCCCTTCCGTCTGCTTCCGCCCGCCCGCGACCGACCGCTCGAACTCGGTGACGACGAACGCCCGGTTCGTCCCGGCCCCGCCGTCGCCGTGGGTGTACCACCCCTCCACGTCCCGCTCCCCGCCGGCCGGCACCCGCACGCACCGGAGCTTGGGGTCGCTGCCGTCGACCACGTTCTCGCCGTCCACGGTGACCTCGACCGCGGCGTCGTAGGCGGCACGGTTCGTGAGGCGGATGACGAACTCGTCCCCCTTGGCCATCGTGGCCCACGCCCGGCCGTCCGCCAGCCGGAGCGGGAACGCGGTGGCGGTGCCGCGGCGGACGAGGGCGAGGGCGAACGGGCTCTCACCCCCGGCGCGGGCGCCGCCGAGGTCGAGCACGGGGGCGGCGGCCTTCTCGACTTGGGCCTGCCGGGCGTAGAGCGACGACCCGCCCCCGACGTCGCCCAGCACCGTCCCGCGGAACCGCGCGGCGGCCAGCGGCTCGGGCACCGCGACGACCGCCCGGAACGCCGGCGCGGCCGCGCCGGCGGGGTACACCGACGCCTGGATGACGGCCCCCAAGAACTTCTTCCCCTTCAGCGTCGGGCTGTCGATCGCGGCGACGGCGTAGGCGCCGGCGAGGACCGGGCCGCGGTCGGCGTCGCGGACGCGAACCCCGCGGGCCAGCAGTCGGCTCGTGAGTTGGACCTCGATGCCGGGCCCCTGGTGCGACTTCGCGCCGGTGAAGTCGCCGAACCCGTCGCAGCGGAGTTCGCCAACCCCGGTCGCGGCGAGGTGCCCGGCGACGAGTTCGGCGAGCCGGTCGTACGCGTCCGCCTCCGACGCCGCCGGCTCGGGCGCGAGGGCGGGGTTGAACTGGTCGCGCACCGGCGGCCGCGCGGCCGCGGCGGTCCCGCCCGGGTTCGCGGCGCCGGGGTCGGCCGCGACCTTCCAGGGTGCCCACGCCAGCAGCCCGACGACGCCGGCGACGACGAGCGCGCCCGCCGCCGCGACCGCCCACCGGCCGCGCGACCGCGGCGCCGGGAATTCGAGCAGGGCGATGAGCTGGGCCAACTCGGCGCGGTCGGAAAACGTCGCGGTGTCCTGGTTCATCCGCTCCAGTTCGGCCCGGTGGCGGCGCTGGAGGTCGCGGGCGCCCTGCGACTCTTTCGGCCGCTCGTCGAACTCCGCGGTCGCGGCGGCGATGAGGATGTACACCGGCTTCCGGTGCGCCCGGGCGAAGTGGTACTCCCACTGGGTGAACGACCGGCGCGGCTGCCCCGGCGGGGGCGGCGTCGGCTCCGCGCCGTAGACGAACCCGACGAGGCAGACGACCGCGTCACAGCACGCGATCTTCGCCTCCAACTTCTCCAGGATCGTCTGGCTGGTGAGGGCGAAGTGGTCCTGCTCGACCGGATGGCAGCCGCGCTGCAGCAGCACGCGGACGACCTCGGCCCGGTACGACCCGAGGTCGGCGGACGTGCCGCTCACGAAGACCATGCCGCACATCAATCGTCTCCCGATCAGTGTCCCACCCTACCCGCCCGCCGGCCCGCCCGCAACCCGCCCGGCGGCGGGGGCCACCCGGAACAGTGGCAGCGGGCCGCCGCCCTTCGGCAGCTGCTCGACGCCGACGAATTCGCAGTCGAACCGGCCGGGGGCGTGGACCGCCAGCTGGGCCGCGCACTGCTCGCTCGCGTACGCGCACCCCGGCGTCGTCACCGGCTCGATCCGGGCGGCGCGGTTGACGTGCCGGCCGAACACGTTCCGCCCCTTCAGCACCGGGTCGTCGGCCCGCTCGAACACCGGCCCGACGTGCAACCCCACCCGCAGCGGGTTCGGGTCCGGGAAGCCGACCGCCTGCCAGTCGGCGGCCGCCGCCTCGAACCGGGCGAGGAGGCCGGCCGCGAACTCCGCCGCCTCCACCGCCCCCGGGAACACGGCGAAGAACCCGTCGCCCCACGAGTTCGCCATCAGCGCCGCCGGCCCGGCCGCCGCGAGGGACGCGGCGAGCAGGTCGGAGAAGCGGGTGAAGAACGCCGGCGCGAACTCCTCGCGCATCCGGCTGAACGCGGCCACGTCGGCGAACAGCATGGCCCGGATCGGGCGCGGCAGCGTGGCCGGCGGCGGCTCCCACCCGCCGGCCGCCCAGCCCGGGTGCGCCGCCACCGCCGAGAACCCGCGGACCGCCGCCAGGTCGATCGTGCGGCACGGCCGGCCCGCCGCCGTCCACTGCTCGCGGAAGTCCCGCGCCCCGCCGGGCGTCGCCGGCGCGGCCGGGTCGAGGAGCACGACCGCCTCGGGCGGGAACCCGAACTGCGCCGCCCGGACGACGGCCATCCCCTGGATCACCTCGTTCGTGTACGCGAACAGCTGGTCGGACCCGAGGTACGGCTCCTCCGTCGCGTGGTGGACCTGGTCGGGCCGCAGCCGGGCGAGAACCGCGGCCGCGCGGTCGGCCCAGTGCCGCAGCTCGGGCCGGCCGTAGTCCACGCTCGTGCGGCGGAAGTCGTCGGCGGCGCACGGCAGCACGACCTGCAGGTCGGCCCCGCGGGCGAGGAGTTCTTCCGCGAACAGCACGTCGGCCCCGCCGGCGAGCGACCCGAACGCGAACCGCGCGTTCGCCGCGTCGAGTTCGGCGCGCACCGCCGCGCGGACGCGCTCGACGAGCGCGGGGTCGTCCGGGAAGCGGGCCGGGGCGCCGGGCGGGTCCACGCGGTGGCCCGAGTACACGACGACGTTGCCGAGGCGGGCGTGGACCCA
>JBGAQM010000485.1:0-4381 GCA_044220735.1 Urbifossiella sp.
ATCGTAATGGTCGCGGGTGTTAACGGCTCGGGCAAGACCACGTCCATCGCCAAGCTCGCCAACCGCCTTAAGAAGGACGGGAAGACGGTCGCCGTGGCCGCGTGCGACACCTTCCGCGCGGCTGCGGTCGAACAACTGACGGTGTGGGCCGGCCGCATCGGCTGCGACATCATTAAGCAGGGGCAGAACGTGCAGCCGGCGGCCGTAGCGCACGACGCCTGTGAGGCGGCGAAGGCGCGCGGGTACGACGTACTGGTCGTGGACACCGCCGGCCGGCTCCACACGCAGACGCACCTGATGAAAGAGTTGGAGAAGATTCACACCGTCGTGAGCCGCCAGGTGGCTGGGGGGCCCCATGAGGTGTTGTTGGTACTCGACGCGTCGAACGGGCAAAACGCCGTCGTACAGGCGGAGCAGTTCTCGAAATCAGTGAAATGTAGCGGCATCATCCTGTCAAAGCTGGACGGCTCCGCGAAGGGCGGGGCGGTGTTCGCCATCAAACAGAAACTCGGACTGCCAGTGAAATACGTCGGCGTCGGCGAAGCGCTCGACGACCTGGAACCGTTTGACCCCGACGCCTTCGTCGCCGCGCTGTTTGACAAGGGTTGACCCCGTTGACGATTGGGTCGCGCTCATTGTGTGTCGCCGCCCCCCCCCAGGGGGTCGCGGCACGAATTGAGTCCAATACACAAATCTATGTGGCAATAACCCCTCTCACCTTGCGACGGCATTGCAACCGGTCCGGAGACGCAAGACCGGTTGGAAACCGACACTGCGAAATGACTTACTTCGCCACCTCGACGGCCCGCGTCTCGCGGATCACCGTCACACGAATTTCCCCGGGGTAATCGAGTTGCTGCTCGATCGCGCGGGCGATTTCGCGCGACAGCCGCACGGCTTCGGCGTCGGTCGTTTGAGTGGCATTGGCGATCACCCGGAGCTCGCGCCCGGCCTGGATCGCGTAGGCATGCTCCACGGCCGGAAAGCCCATCGCCACCGCCTCCAGATTCTCCAGACGCTTCACATACTTTTCGAGCGTCTCTCGCCGCGCCCCCGGGCGGCTGGCGCTGATCGCGTCCGCGGCCGCGACGAGTACCGTGTAGATGTTGTCCACCGTGACGTCGTCGTGGTGGCCGATGATGGCGTGTAGCACCTCTTTACTCGTCTCGCCGTACCGGCGCGCGAGCTCGGCGCCGACCTTCGGGTGGCCGCCCTCCATCTCGTGGTCGGCGGCCTTCCCCACGTCGTGCAGTAACCCGCAGCGGCGGGCGAGTTGCGGGTTCAGTCCCAGTTCGCCCGCCATCAGGCCGCACAGGTGCGCGACCTCCAGCGAGTGCAGGAGGACGTTCTGGCTGTAGCTGGTGCGAAACTTGAGCCGGCCGAGCAGGTGCAGCAGCTTCTCGTGCGGCTCGGGGATGTCGGCCTCGACGACCGCCTGCCGGCCGGACTCGGTGATGTGCTTCTCCATCTCGGCCTGCGTCTCGGCCACCACCTCCTCGATCCGCGTCGGGTGGATGCGGCCGTCGGCGATCAGCTTCGCCAGCGCGAGGCGGGCCGTCTCGCGGCGGACGTTGTCGAACGCCGACACGATCACCACCCCGGGCGTGTCGTCCACGATCACGTCCACCCCGGTGGCCTTCTCGAACGCGCGGATGTTCCGCCCCTCGCGGCCGATGATCCGCCCCTTCATGTCGTCGGAGGGGATGTCCACCGAGCTCACCGTCGTGTCCGCCGTGTGGTCCGCGGCGAAGCGCTGGATCGACGTGGCCAGCACCTCGCGGGCCTTCGCCTCGGCGTGCTGGCGGATTCGCTCGTCGTGCTGGCGAATCCGCGCCGCCGCCTCGTCGGCGAGTTCGCGGTCGAGGCGGTCGAGGAGGATGCGCTCGGCGGCCTCGCGGGTCAGCCCGCTCAGTTCCTGGAGGGATCGCGTTTGCTCGGCGGCGGCCGCGTCGAGCTGCTTCGCCTGTTCGGCGAGCCGCTCCTTGCGGTCGGCGAGTTTCTTCTGAACCGACTCCAGTTGCCGCTCTTTGCGCGCCAGCTCGCGGCCTTCTGCTCGGCGGTGTCCTCGCGCTTCTCGGCCCGGCGCTCCAACTCGCGGACCTCGCCGCGGGCCTGGTCCAGCTCGCGGGTCAGCTCGTCGCGGCGGCGTGCGGCCTCGTCGCGCGACCGCGCCTCCGCCTCGCGGACGATCCGGTCCGCGTCGTCAGGTTCCCTTGTTCGACGAGGTCACGGGCCCGCCCTTCGGCGAGCCGCGTTTCCTCCTGCAACCGGGCGGCTTCGATGACGGACATCGACGGCCGCGTCCGACGCGGACGGCGACGTAGGTGGAAGGCGGCGCGCTGGCGACGGCTGCCCCGGCGGCCAGTGCGGCGGCGTATTCGGGTTCCATGCAAGCGGTCCTTCCCGCGGTCGCTCCCGCGGGGCCGCGTGGGTGCGCGGTTGAGGGATGCAAGCCGCCGTCTGGCGGCCGGGGGCGCGTCGGACGACGCCCCGGAACCCGCCCGGTCGTCCTGGTGGGCGGTTGTGTGGCATTATGCGGACGCGCGACGGGGTTCGCAACCGCCCGACCCCCGCGCCGAATCCCACGCGGTTCGGTCAGAACTCGGCCGATCGGGGGGCGCCTCGTGTGGGTCGGGTGAAGCTTCGTTGAAAGGGGGGTTGCCCACCTTCTGGAGTGCGACCGGCGGGTGTATCACTCGATTGCCGAGTTGCCCCGGCTGTCCAGAACTGCTGAGGGACGCACATGCGTCGGATGAAACGCGGTGGCTTCACTCTCATCGAACTGCTGGTCGTCATTGCGATCATCGCCATCCTGATCGGGCTGCTGCTGCCGGCCGTCCAGAAGGTCCGCGAGGCGGCGGCCCGGGCCACCTGCCAGAACAACCTCAAGCAGATCGGCCTCGGCCTCCACGCCCACCACGACGGGCTGCGCGAGTTCCCGACGGCCGGGTCCGACGGCCCGAACCAGAACTGCTGCAACGCCACCTCGCGCGTGGGCTGGACGTGGATGTTCCAGATCACCCCGTACATCGAGCAGCAAAACGTCTACAGCCTGCCGAGCACCTCGGCCGGAAACACGCAGGTCGCCCAGACGGCGATCAAGATCTACTACTGCCCGTCCCGCCGCCAGCCGACGCTGTACTCGAACGGCGGGCGGTGCGACTACGCGGGGAACGGCGGGCGGGACATGGCCGGCAACGGCACCGAAGGGGTGTTCGTGCGGCAGTGGCGCAACCCGAATTCGAGCCTGTCGGCGACGGCGCCGGTCGAGCAGCGGCGGACGATGACGGACATCACCGACGGCACCTCGAACACGGTCATGGTGGCCGAGAAGCAGGTTCACCACTCGGTGCTGGGGTCGGCGGGCGGGGACAACGAGGTGTGGAACAACTCGGGCTGGGACCAGGACCACCAGCGATTCGGCGAGGCCGTCCCGGAGCCGGACGACAAGCACCCCACGTCCGCGTCCGCGTCGTTCTGGTCCGTACGGTTCGGCGGGTCGCACCCCGGCGTGTTCAACGCCGTCATGGCCGACGGGTCGGTGCGGTCGATGCGCTACACGACGGACGCCACGAACTGGCTGCGCACGTGCCTCATCAACGACGGCCAGGTCATCAACGCCGACTTCTAACCCCGCCAGCCGTCGCCCCACGCGTCATCCCTCACGAGGTCTCGTCGGTGAACCGAACCACTCGCCCCTCCCGGGCGTTTACGCTGATCGAGCTGCTGGTGGTGATCGCCATCATCGCCATCCTCATCGGCCTCCTCCTGCCGGCGGTGCAAAAGGTCCGCGAGGCCGCGGCCCGGAGCGCGTGCCAGAACAACATGAAGCAGCTCGGCCTGGGGCTGCACAACTTCCAGGCCACGGTCGGGCACTTCCCGGCGGGCGCGATGCGGGCGCCGAACACCGGCACCGTCGGGCCGATCTTCACCAAGATGGGGATCACACGGAACGGCGTTCGCCACGCGTGGTCGGTGTTCCTCCTGCCGCACGTCGAGCAGGGGCCGCTGTTCCAGCAGTACAGCCTGAACGAGGACTGGGCCGCGGCCGCGAACGACGCCGTCCGGGCCACGACGCTCAAGGTCATGTCGTGCCCGTCGACTCCCGGCGGGGCGCGGGTGTTCACGCGGTCGGTCTCGATCCCGACCGGCGCGGGCGGCGGCACGCGCACGATCAACATCGCGTCCGGCGACTACGCCCCGAACAACGCCTACAGCGCCGACCTCGAGGGCGCCGGGTACGCCGACGTGACCGTCAACCGCAACGGCGTCCTCCAGGTCGTGAACGCCAACACCGACCAGATGTTCAGCCTCCCCGAGATCCGCGACGGCGCCTCGAACACGATGCTGTTGTCCGAGGACGCCGGCCGCCCGGACCGCT
>JBGAQM010000486.1:0-3835 GCA_044220735.1 Urbifossiella sp.
GGGCGATCACGAATTCGTTCGGGAACCCGGCGCAGTGCGGGAGCCGTTCCATCCGCGCCGGGTCGTAGCCGGTGAGGATCGCCGCGGCCCCGAGTGTGAGTGCGGCGGCGGCCCCGGCGGTCACCAGCCCGGCCTCGGCGCCGGTCAGTTCGGCGATCACCCGGCCGGCCGCGCCGTGGAGGGCGTCGAGCGGGACGGACTCGGCGGCCGCGGCCCGGAACGCGTCCAGCACGGCCGGCGGCATCGGCGCCCCGCCCAGCCGGGTGACGGCGCCGGAGACGTTGATGATCGGGTCGAGGCCGAGGTCGTGGTAGACGCTCATCCGCGGGTCCGGCGAGTCGGGGGTGGTGGCAATGTCACGGATCGCGGGCGATTGTCAACCGACGCACTCGATCCCCGCCCGGCGACAGGGTAAGCTACCCGACACCCCCACTGTGAGGCGGCCGATGAAACTGCACGCCGTCGTTGTCGCCCTGGTTCTGACCACCGCGGCCGTGGTGCCGGCGCAACCGCCGACCGCCGGCGTCCGGGTCGCGACCTTCGACGTGGACGCGACGCCGCCGGTCGGCTCCGCAATGGCTTATGACCCCGTCCGCCGCCTTGACGAACTCACGCTGCGCTGCCGCGGCGTGGTCATCACGGGTAGCGGCCCGCCGATCGTTGTCTGCGCCGTGGACTGGATCGGCATCGCCAACGAGGGGCACGACCTGTTCCGCGAGCGGTTGGCCGGCGCCGCCGGTACGACCCCCGACCGCGTTGCCGTTCACGCCCTGCACCAGCACGACGCCCCCGGCTGCGACCTCACCGCCGAGCGCCTCATCCGCGACCTGGGGCTGAAGGACTTCGGCCGGTTCGAGAGCGGATTTCACCGCGACGTGATGGGCCGCGCCGCCTCGGCGATCGAGGCGGCGCTCAAGACCGCGCAGCCGGTCACGCACTACGGGTTCGGCGCCGCGGAGGTGAAGGAGGTGGCGTCCAACCGCCGCATCCTCGGGCCGGACGGGAAGGTCCGCGCCGTCCGCTACACCGCGACGAAAGACCCCGCCCTCCGCGCCGAGCCGGAGGGCGTCATCGACCCCGAGGTGGCGGTGCTGTCGTTCTGGAACGGCGACCGGCCGGTCGCGGCCCTCAGCTACTACGCCTGCCACCCGCAGAGCTACTACCGCACCGGCGTCCCCAGCCCCGACTTCCCCGGCATCGCCCGGTTCATCCGCGGCCAGGCCGTCCCCGAGGCGCTGCACGTCCACTTCAACGGCGCGGGCGGGAACGTCGGCGCGGGCAAGTACAACGACGGCGACAAGGAGAACCGCATGCTGCTCGCGCAGCGGCTGGCCGACGGGATGAAGCGCGCCCTCGCAGGCTCGAAGAAGCAGCCGTTGGCCGCCGCGGACGTCGGCTGGGAGGCGGTCCCGGTCAAGCTCCCTGTCGCCGCGCACCTGAAGGAAGAGGAGCTGATCCGCGACCTGAAGACGGAACCGGCGCGGGGGTACGTCTCGAAGGCGGATCAACTGGCGTGGGTCGTGCGCCGCAAGGCGGGGCTGGCGATCGACGTGGCGTGTCTGCGGGTGGGTCGGGCGCGGGTGCTGCACATGCCGGGCGAGCTGTTCGTGGAGTACCAGCTGGCGGCGAAGAAGATGCGGCCGGACCTGGGGGTGGCGATGGCGGCCTACGGCGACTACGGCCCGGCCTACATCGGCACGACGGCCGCGTACGCGGAAGGCGGGTACGAGACGAGCGCGCGGGCCAGCAACGTGGCGCCCGAGGTCGAGCCTGTGCTGATGGACGCGATGCGGCACCTCCTGGGGACCGGCCGTTGACGCCGCCCGACGCCCCGCCGCCGTCGCGCGCCCGGTTCGTGCTGGCCGGGTGGCTGTGCGCCCTGTCGGCGGTGCTGTTCCTCGACCGCGTCTGCATCGGGCAGGCGGCCCAGGACATCCAGACCGACCTCGGGCTGTCGAACCGCGAGCTCGGCTACGTGTTCATGGCGTTCACGATCGCCTACGCGCTGTTCGAGGTGCCGACCGGGCGGCTCGGCGACCGCATCGGCTCACGGGCCGTCCTCGCGCGGGTGGTCGTGTGGTGGTCGGCGTTCACCGCCCTCACGGGCGCGGCGTTCGGGCTCGGGTCGCTGCTCGTCGTGCGCTTCCTGTTCGGGGCCGGCGAGGCGGGGGCGTACCCGAACACCGCCCGCGTCCTGGCGCGGTGGTTCCCGGCGGCCGAGCGCGGGCGGGTGACCGGGCTGATGCTCACCTGCGCCCAGCTCGGCGGGGCCGCCGCCCCCGCCCACACCCCCCCCCGAGGATGGTTAGGCGGGTGGCGGCTGGCGTTCGTCGCGTTAGGGCTGGTCGGGGTGGCGTGGGCGGTCGTGTTCTGGCTGTGGTTCCGCGACGACCCGGCCGACCACCCGCGGGTGAACGCCGCGGAGCTCGCCGTCATCCGCGCCGGCACGACCGCCGGCCGGCCGCACGGGTCGGTCCCGTGGCGGGCCGCGTCCCGCGCGCCCGGCGTGTGGCTGCTGGCCGGCGTCGTCATGTGCAGCTCGTTCAACTCGTACCTGTACTTCTCGTGGTTCTCGAAGTACCTCCAGGACGGCCGGGGGGTGGCGAAGGGCGAGGCCGGGCTGCTCACGTCGCTCGTGCTGCTCGGCGGCGCGGCCGGGATGTTGGTCGGCGGCGTGCTCGCCGACCGCGTGTCACGCGCGGCCGATCGCGTTCGCGCCCGCCGGCGGTTCGGGGCGGTCGCGTACCTGCTGTCCGCCGCCGCCCTCACGGCCGCGACGACGGCCGGGTCGCCGCTCCTCCTCGCGGCCCTGGTCGCGGTCGGGTACCTGGCGCTGCAATCGACGCTGCCGACGTGGTGGGCGTCGGCGATCGAGCAGAGCGGGCGGAACGTGGGGGCGGTGTTCGGGATGCTGAACACCTGCGGCATCCTCGCCGGGGTGGCGTCGCAGGGGTTCGTCGGGTGGTTCACGCAGTACCAGGCCGACGCCGGGGTGACCGGCCGCGGGCAGTGGGACCCGATCCTGTGGGTGTACGTCGGGGTGCTGCTGGCCGGCGCCGCCGGCTGGACGCTGTACCGCTTCCGCCCGCTCGACGACGACCCCGAACCGCACCACTGACCGACCCGCGACTCCCTGGCCTGGGTGCCGGTGCGTGGCCGTCGGCCGACTCGTCAGTCGGTCGAAAGCGCCCAGACGCGGACGACACCGCCTACGGCCGCGTACACCCGGTCGCCGACGCACGCCACGGCGGTCGCCTCGTCGGCGTCGGACGCGGCGAGCGTCAGCAGTTCCTTGCCGCTCGCCACGTCCCACACGCGCACCGTGCCGTCGGCGCCGGCCGTCAGCAGGCGCGACCCGTCCGGGGTGAACGCCACCGCGTTCACCCGCAACGGGCTGCCGACGAACGACTGCACCACCGCTCCCGTCTGCGACGAGCGGACGCGCACCGCGCCGGGCTCCGACACCGCGAGCGTGTCGCCGGCGGGGGCGAACGCCACGGCGTAGGCCTCGCGCGGGGCGACGGCCCAGGGTTGCTTCGTGCCGGTGTCGGCGTCCCACACGCCGGCGCCGTCGGCGGTCGCGGCGGCGAGGCGGGTGCCGTCGTGGGAGAAGGCGAGGGCGTACAGGAACTTCTCGCCGACCACGACATCGGGGCCGCGGCCGGTCGCGGTCCACACGCGCAACGCGGGGCCGGCGGTCTGGCCGCCGGCCGTGCGCGCCGCGACGCGCGTCCCGCCCGGCGCCACCGCCAGCTTCACGCCCGCGCGCATCGCCTTCACCGCCGGGTCGGCCTGCGACCACGCCGGGGCGCCGGTCGCCGCGTCCCACACGGTC
>JBGAQM010000487.1:0-3828 GCA_044220735.1 Urbifossiella sp.
CGCGTCGCCCAGCGCGAGGCCGCAAGCGGCAACCGAACCAGCCCGAGGACCACGCGATGAGCCCGAAGCCCCCGATCGCCCGGCGGACATTCCTCCGCGGGGCCGGCGTCGCGGTCGCCCTGCCGTGGCTGGAGTCGCTCCCCGTGTGGGGCGCCGACCCGGCCGCGCCGCCGAAGCGGTTCGCCGCCCTGTTCATGGGCAACGGCATCAACGGCAACCACTGGTGGGGCAAGGGCGAAGGCGCCACCCTCGAACTCGGCAAGAGCCTCCAGCCGCTCAACCCCGTGAAGTCGCGGGTGAACGTGCTGAACGGCCTGTTCAACAAGTCCGCCACCGGCGTCGGCATCCACCCCGGCCAGACCGGTAACGTGCTCTCGGGCGCGGCTCTCCAGAAGGGCGCCGAGCTGCGCGGCGGCGTCAGCGTCGATCAGGTGCTGGCGCAACACGTCGGCCGCGACACGCCGCAGCCGAGCCTCGTGCTGGGGTGCGAGCAGCCGACGACCGGCTACCACGAGACGAACTTCTCGCTGGCGTACAGCTCGCACATCTCCTGGCAGAACGCCACCTCGCCGGTGCCGATGGAGGTGTACCCGTCGCTGGCATTCGACGCGCTGTTCGGGGGCCGCGGCGACCGTCGCACCCGTAGCGTGCTCGACGCGGTGCGCGACGACGCCGCCTCACTCACGAACCGCGTCAGCGGCGCCGACCGCGCCCGACTCGACGAGTACCTGACGAGCGTGCGCGAGGTCGAGAAGCGCGTCGCCCCGGCGCGCGCCGCCCGCGACACGGCCGTGGAGCGCAACGCGACCGCCACGATGCCGCGGCCCGCGAACGGCCTCCCCGAAGACCTCCGCGACCACCTGCGGCTGATGTGCGACGTGATCGCCCTCGGCTTCCAGACCGACCGCACCCGCGTCGCCACGCTGCTGATGGCCCGCGACCTGTCCGGCCTGACGTACCCGTTCCTCGGCGTCCGCGGCGCCCACCACCCGGCGTCGCACAGCGACCTGTCCGACGAGTACGAGAAGATCACGACGTTCTACGTGAGCCAACTCGCGTACCTCGCCACCCGCCTCGACGCGATGAAGGAGGGCGAGCGGTCGGTGCTGGACAACTCGTGCCTGATGTTCGTGTCGAACATGTGGGCCGGCAGCCGGCACGACTCGAACAAACTGCCGGTGGTGCTGGTGGGCGGCCTCGGCGGCACGCTCCAGGGCGGCCGGGCGCTCGACTACCTGACCCGCGGCGACCAGAACCGCAAGCTGTGCAGCCTGTACCTGTCGATCCTCGACCGCATGGGCGTCCGCCTCGACCGCTTCGGCGACGCTGACTCGCGCCTGGCGGGGCTGTAGTCGTGACCACCCCCGCGGTCGGCGTCGTCGGCCTCGGGCTGATGGGCGGCGCGCTCGCCGACCGCCTCCGCGCCGCGTACCGCGTCGTCGGCTACGACCTCCGCCCGGAGTGCCGCGATAAGCTGGCGCCCGCCGAAGTCGCCCCGTCCGTGCGCGCCGTGTTCGGTGCGGCGCGAGTGGTCGTGCTTAGCCTCCCCGACAGCGCCGCCGTCGCGGCCGTCCTCACCGACGCCGCCGACCTCGTCGCCGGCGCCACAGTCATCGACACCACCACCGGTGACCCCGACGCCAGCGCCGCGGCCGGCGAACGGCTCGCCGCGGCCGGCGCCGAGTACCTCGACGCCACCCTCACCGGGTCGAGCCGCGAGGCCGCCGCGGGCGAACTCGTCGTCACTGCCGGCGGCCGCGTCGAGGCGTTCCGGGCGTGCGAAGACCTGTTCCGCCTGTTCGCCCGGCGGTGGTTCTACGTCGGCCCGTGGGGGAGCGGCGCGCGGGCGAAGCTGGCGGTGAATCTGGTGCTGGGGCTGAACCGCGCCGCGCTCGCCGAGGGCCTCGGCTTCGCGCGCCGCTGCGGCCTCGACCCGGCCGCCCTGCTCGACGTGCTGCGGAGCGGCGCGGCGTACAGCCGGGTGATGGACACGAAGGGGCCGAAGATGCTCGCCGGCGACTTTGCCCCCGAGGCGCGACTCGCCCAGCACCTCAAGGACGTTCGTCTCGTCCTCGCGCAGGGGAGCCACGCCGGCGCCCGGCTGCCGCTCAGCACCGTTCACGAGGCGCTGCTCGCGGAGTTGGTGGCGGGCGGGTTCGGCGAGCTGGACAACAGCAGCGTGATCCGGGCGTTCGACCCGGCGGAGCAGCCGTGAACCAGCGCGTCCTCGGGCGGACCGGCCTGCGCGTGTCGGAGGTGTCGCTCGGCGCCGGCCCGGTGTCCGGCCTGATGACCGGCGACGACGACGCCCTCCAGCGCGCCACCGTCGGGCGCGCCCTCGCCGCGGGGGTGAACTGGTTCGACACCGCCGCCGGCTACGGCGACGGCCGCTCGGAGGCGAACCTCGGCCGCGTCCTCGCCGAACTCGGCGCCGCGGGCAGCGTCCACGTCGCCACCAAGGTCCGCGTCCCGCCCGATGCCCTCGACGACCCCGCGGATGTGGTGGCGCGGTCGGTCCGCGACAGCCTCGCCCGCCTTCGGCTACCGCGGGTGTCACTCCTCCAGTTGCACAACGGCGTGACCGCCCGCCGCGGCGCCGAGGCGAACTCGGCGTCGGTCGCGGACGTGCTCCGCCCCGGCGGCGTCCTCGCCGCGCTCGAGCGGGTCAAGGCCGACGGCCTCGCCGACTTTGTCGGCCTTACCGGCACCGGCGACCCGGACGCGCTGCGCGAGCTGATCCGCTCCGGCGGGTTCGACACCGTTCAGTCGCCGTACCACCTGCTGAACCCGAGCGCCGGCCGGGTCGGCACGCTCGTGCCGGGTGACACCGACTACGGGAACGTGTTCGCCGACTGCCTCGCGGCGGGGGTGGGGGTGTTCGCCATCCGGGTGTTCGCGGGCGGGGCGCTCCTCGGCCGGCCGCCGGGCGCGCACACTCGCAAGACGCCGTACTTCCCGCTGGCGCTGTACGAACGCGACGCGGCGCGGGCGGCGGCGCTCGGGACGGACGCGGCGTCGGCGGTGCGGTTCGCGCTGGCGCACCCGGCCGTGTGCTCCGCGGTGATCGGGTTCGGCACGCCCGCCGACGTGGACGCGGCCGGCGGGGGGTAGTTGCGGCGCCCCGGGCCGAAAAATCGCGCGCAGTTTTCACCAATTTTCATGTCCGGTTTTCCGCCGCGATTCCGATTGTTCCCTCGTCCCCGGCGGTGACGGAGCCGCACCCCGTCCGACCGGGACCAACCTCCCGACCCACCCCACTCCCATGTTCTGGTCCCGTCAACCCGCGCGCCCGCGGGCCGTCCTCCGTGCGCGCCTGGGCCTCGAATCGCTCGACGGCCGCGCCGTCCCCAGCGGACTGTTTGGCGACGGCGAACCACCGCTCCTCATCTCGCGGTTCGGCGACGAGTCGATCACCATCGCCCCGCGGATCATCAACTTCACGGCCGTGGAGGTCGAGACCGGGTGGTACCGGTTCACCGGCCAGGTCGTCGATTCGACCACGGTCGGCGGCCTGACCATCGACTTCGACGGCGTCCCGTCGCTCGACAACGAGACGACGACGACCGCGGCCGACGGGACGTTCAGTCACACCGTGCCGGTCCGCACGGACGGCTCGGACAGCGGCGAGGTGCGGGCCAAGACCACGGCCGACGGTGTTACGTCGGCCGAGGTGGCGGTCAACATCTCGCCGACGCCCTGACCCGGCGCGATCCCCCAACCGAGGTACGGTTCATGGCGACCGACGGGAGCGACGGGCGGGCGGTGGTGGTGCTGCCGATGGTGCGGGCGGCGATGGCGCGCGGCGGGGGGCCGCCGGCGGTCCGCGAC
>JBGAQM010000018.1:0-32218 GCA_044220735.1 Urbifossiella sp.
CGCCCGACGCTCCGACCCCTCACGGGGCCGGCTCGGTTTCACCCTCACCCCACTTCCGCCTCCAGCGACTCGCCGCGTTCCGCCTCCATCCGCCGGATCACCGCAGCCGCCCGCTCGGCGTCGGCCCGGTGGACCCACAGCTCGACCGAGCCGTGGATCGCGGTCCCGAAGCTCGCCTCCAAACTCTCGCCGAGCACCTTCGCCTCGATCCCCTCGGCGGCCAACTCGTTCCGGTACAGCTCGGTCGTCACGTGGTCGGCGCTCGCCACCTTCACCACGTCCGTCGGGTCGGGAGTCATGGGTGTCCTCCGGGGCGATGGCCGGCGCGAGGTGCAAGCCGCGTTCCGTCGGCGTCGCTGGCCGGTCCGCGGACGGTGGGTATATTGTACTCCCGACCGCCGCGGCCCGGGACGGCCGCCCCACCGACCGAGGAACAAGCATGGCCGACGGGCGTGACGCCGCTCCCGGATTCCGCTTCCGGGACACGATCCCGTGGATGAGCATCTTCCGCAGCTTCCAGGTCGCCCTCGACCCGTGCAAGCTGCTGGTGGCCGCCGCCGGCATCCTGGTCATGTCGGTCGGCTGGTGGGTGCTCTCGCGTTGCACTACAAGGCGCCGGACCGCAACGCCCCGGAGTACAGCAACCGCGCCATCTCGAAGGAGAAGGAAGGGCAGAAGAAGCCCGGCACCGACGCCCCGTACACCGAGACCGACTTCACCGAGATCGGCAACAAGCGGTTCGCGGCGGACTTCGAGAAGTGGCGCATCATGGCCGACCTCGCCGGCCCCGCCGAGGACGCCGACCCGGTGACGAAGCGGCCGGTGCCGGTCGGCCGGTTCCGCGCCGCCCCGTGGGACGAGTACCGCGGCCCGAACCCGTTCCTGTTCGCCACCAACGTCCTCAGCGGCTCCGCCACCGAGCGCGCCGACTCGATCGGCCGGTTCGTCAGCGGGTCGATTCCCGTCCTGGTCGAGCCGCTGGTGAAGCTCCTCGTGCCGGTGGCGAAGATGGTGTCGTAGCCATGCCCAGACCTGCGTCTACCTGTTCTTCCTGATCATGTGGAACGTCGCCGTCTGGGCGTTCTTCGGCGGCGTCATCACACGGCTGGCGGCCGTGAGCCTGGCCAACCGCGGGCCGGTGACGCTGCGACAGTCGGTGCAGTTCGTCGCCACCCGGTACGTGAACTACCTCCTGTCGCCGATGGTGCCGCTGGCGATCATCGCCGTCGTCATCCTCGGCCTGTTCGTGTACGGGACGATCGCCCTGATCCCGCTCGTCGGCGACATCCTGCTGCTCGGCCTGCTGCTGCCGCTGATTCTGCTGGCCGGCGTCATCATGGCGATCTTCCTGGTCGGGCTCGTCGGCTACCCGCTGATGTACCCCACCCTGTCCGTCGAGGGGGACAGCTCGGACACGTTCGACGCCCTGAGCCGGTCGGTGAACTACGTCTACCAGTCGCCGTGGAGCTACCTGTGGTACTGGTTCGTGGCGGTGCTGTACGGCGCGGTGGTGACGTTCTTCGTGCTGTTCTTCACGTCGCTGGCGGTGTACGTCGGCAAGTGGGCGGTGGGGCTGCCGGCCAGCGCCATGGCGGAGAGCCGGAAGCCGGAGTACCTGTTCATCTACGCCCCCGAGTCGTTCGGGTGGAAGGAACTGTTCCTCCAGGGGAGCCCCTACGAGGTGACGCACAGCACCGCCGTGTCGCCGACGGGGCGGGTGGTGGACGTGTACACGCCGAAGGACGCGGCCGAGTTCCAGCGCAACCGGGCGGAGTTCTACTGGTTCAACACCTGGGGCGCCGGGCTGGTCGGGTTCTGGCTCGGGCTGGCGTTCCTGATGATGCTCGGGTTCAGCTACAGCTTCTTCTGGACGGCCGCGACGGCGATCTACTTCCTGATGCGGAAGAAGGTGGACGAGGCGGAGCCGGACGAGGTGTTCCTCGAGGACGACGAGCCGGAAGCGCCGGTGGCCCCGCCGAAGCCCGCCGAAGCGCCGGCGGTCGCGTCCGCCACGTCGCTGCCGGTGATCACGGCCCCGGTGGTTTCCCCGCCGCCGCCGGTGGTGCCGCCGCCCCCCCCGATCGTGACGAGCCCGCCGCCGGTGGTGCCCCCGCCGCCGATCGTGACGGAGACGCCGCCGGCACCCGACGCGACGAAGCCGGACGACAAGCCGACCGCGTGACCGGGTGACGTGTGCGAGGCCCACCCGTCGCGACGGGTGGGCTTTCTTGTTGTCACATCACGGACGAACCCATGCCCCGCCCGGTGTTGCTGTTCAGCGGCCCGTGGGCCGACGTGCCGCTCGACGCCCTCGCAGGCAAGGCCGCCGCCTGGGGCTACGACGGGTTCGAACTGTGCTGCTGGGGCGACCACCTCGAAGTCCAGCGCGCCCTCTCCGACGACGCCTACGGCCCCGGCCGCCTCGACCTCCTCGCCCGCAGCGACCTCCAGGTGCCCGTCGTCGCCAACCACAAGGTCGGGCAGGCCGTCTCCGACCCGATCGACAGGCGCCACCAGGGACTACTGCCCGATTACGTCTGGGGCGACGGCCGCCCCGAAGGCGTGCGGCAGCGGGCGGCCGAGGAGATGACGGCGACGTTCCGCCTCGCCGAGCGGCTCGGGGCGGGCGTGGTCAGCGGCTTCACCGGCTCGCCGATTTGGGGCTACGTTGCCGGCTACCCCGCGCCGCGAGCCGAAGTGATTAGCGACGCCCTCAAGGAATTCGCGGCCGCGTGGCACCCGATCCTCGACGCCGCCCGCGACTGCGGCGTCCGCTTCGCGTGCGAGGTCCACCCGGGGCAACTGGCGTTCGACCTGTACTCGGCGGAACTCGTACTCGACGCCCTCGGCGGGCGGGAGGAGTTCGGCTTCCTGTTCGACCCGAGCCACCTCCACTGGCAGGGCGTGGACCCGGCCGCGTTCCTTCGGCGGTTTCCCGATAGAATCTACCACGTCCACGTGAAGGACGCCCAGCTGACGCTCGACGGCCGCGCCGGGCTGCTCGCCGGGTACTGGCCGAGCGGCGACCCGCGGGCCGGCTGGCAGTTCCGCTCGCCGGGCCACGGCGGCATCGACTGGCCGGGCCTGGTGCGGGTGCTGAACGAGATCGGCTACGACGGCCCGCTCGCGGTGGACTGGCACGACCCCGGCATGGACCGCGAGTACGGCGCCGCCGACGCCTGCCGGTTCGTGAAGGCCATCGACGTGCCCGCCCCCGTTCGGAGGTAGCCGTGCGGTTCCCGACCTACGATGAGGCCGAGGCGCTGAAGGCCGAGTGGACCGACAAGCTCGTCCGCGTCCGCGAGGGGCTGCCGGAGTACACCCGCTTCGCCGGCCAGGTCGGCCGCGTGGTGACGGTGAACTACGGCGGTCGGGCGCTGGTCGATTTCGCCGACGGGGCGTGGTACGACATCCCCGCGACGGCCTCGCACCTGGAAGTCGTGACCGACGCGGACGTGAAATTCGACGCGACCGCCAACAGCGCCCTGATGTTGCCGACGCGGCTGGGCGGTGCGGGGAAAGCCCGGGGACGGCCGTCCCCGGGCTTTCCCCCTCTCAACACCTCAACGACACCCCCATACGCGATGATTCTCCTGATCGACAACTACGACTCGTTCACTTACAACCTCGTCCAGCGGTTCGGGGAGATCGACCCGACGCTGCCGATGAAGGTCGTCCGCAACGACCAGATCACGCTCGCCGAGATCGAGGCGCAGAACCCCACGCACATCATCCTGTCGCCCGGCCCCTGCACGCCGAAGGAAGCCGGCATCTGCAACGACGTGCTGACGCGGTTCGCGCCGACGCGGCCGATCTTCGGCGTGTGCCTCGGCCACCAGTGCATCGGCCACAGCTTCGGCGGCGAGGTCGTCCGCAACACCCGCATCATGCACGGCAAGGTGTCGCCGATCTTTCACGACGGCAAGGGCGTGTTCGCGGGCATGTCGAACCCGTTCGACGCCACCCGGTATCACTCGCTGGTCATCAAGCGCGAGACGTGGACGAACCCGGACTTCGAGGTGTCCGCGTGGACGGCCGAAGGGGAGATCATGGGGGTGCGGCACAAGACGTGGCCGCTGCACGGGGTGCAGTTCCACCCCGAGAGCTTCCTGACCGTCGAAGGGCCGACGATCCTGCGGAATTTCCTGGCGCTGGCGCCGGTTCGTTAGGACAGGCTCTTCTCGAATTGCACCATCGTGATGCCGCGGTCGGCGTCGGCCCGAGTGCCGACGATGTCGTAGCCGAGGCCGAGCGCCAGGTGGAGCATCGGCCGCTGACCGTTCGGGCACTCGAGACGCATCGTCTCGTAGCCGCGCTCGCCGGCCCACTCCTGGGCCGCTTCGAGCAACTGCGAGCCGATGCCCGCCCGACGGGCGTCGGTGACCACGCCCCACGTCGAGGCGACGAACACCTCGGGCTCCTGCTCGTAGCCGAGGAAGAAGCCTACCGGCCGGTCCTTGACCCGGGCGACGAGCGGCAGCACGTTGTACCGCCCGAGACAGCGACGGCGGAACGTTTCTTCCGTCCGCGTCGGGCGGTACACCTGGTTGTAGAGCTCGACCAGTTGCGGGAGTTCGTCCTTCTCCAGCACGTCGATCACCGCGT
Source organism: Urbifossiella sp. (assembly GCA_044220735.1). Lineage (GTDB taxonomy): Bacteria > Planctomycetota > Planctomycetia > Gemmatales > Gemmataceae > Urbifossiella. The sequence continues at coordinate 4,606 of JBGAQM010000018.1, forward strand.
CGGCCATCGCACGCCCCCGCCCGGCCGCACTCAGCGGTGCAGACCGGTAATGATCTCGTCCCACGACGGCACGTTCCAGGTGGCGATCAGCTCGCGGAGGACTTCGCCGGCGGTGTCCTCTTCGGCCGGCGACACCGGCCCACCGGCTTCGCCGTCCTCGCCTTCGGCGTCGTCACCCGCGGGCTCCACCGCGGCGACCGGAGCCGCCACGGCGACCGGCGCGCGACCCGCAGCTTGATAACTCGGCGCGGGTTCGTCCGCAATCCCGGCGTCGGCCGCGTCGCCGTCCCCCTTCTTCCGACGACGCCGACGCCGCCGCCGTTTGCGACCGTCGCCCGGCTGCTTGTCGCCGGTCGCGTCCTCGGCGTCCCCCTCGCCTTCGCCTTCGGGGTCCGCGTCGTCGTTCGGCGCGGCCTCGTCCGCGATGCCGTCGGCGAACTCCGGCTCCTCGTCGGGGGTTGTGGCGTGGAGTTCGTGGATCGGCTCCGGCTCCTCGACTTCCTCGGGCGGGGAGGCGTCGGCGGCCGAGGCGGTCGGCTTCTGAACGCCGAGTTCGCGGGCGAGGTCGCCCCAGTCGTCGTCCGGGTCGGTCATGGGAGGGTTCTTGCCGGTGGGTAGTGGTACGGCAATCTTATCAGGCCGCCGCCGCCCCGGACACGCCGCCCACCACCCACGTCCGCGCCGCCCCGCCGAGGCTCACCTCGACCACGCGGTCGCCCGCCTCGGCCCCGAAGTCCGCCGTCAACGTCGCTGGCACCGGCTCGTCGTCCGGCAACTCGTCGCGCGGCACGAAATAGACGCCGGGGTGGCGGAGGTGTTCTGCGAACTCCTCCCAGGCGGGTGCGGGGACGCCGGGGACGAGTTTGCCGAGGAACGCGGCCACGGCGGCGTCGAGGCAGGCACGCGGCGGGAGAACGTAGAACGTGGCCATGCCGCAACGATCGGCAGTGGCAGGAGAGGTCGGGGGGAGAAAAGAAGAAAGCTCGCGCGGAGGCACGACGGCGCGAAGAGAAATCCCGCACACCCGGTTCACTTCGCGGCTCCGCGCCTTCGCGCGAGCCGGTTTTATCGGAGGGCCTTCACGAGCACCTGGGACTTGCGCCCCTGCTGCTCGTACCGGTCGCGCCGGGCCGGCGGCAGGTCGTCGGGCGTGCCGAGGGCGAACCCGGCCTTCTGTACGAAGTAGTTGATCGCCTGCGTACTGAGGCAGAACAGCGTGCCGAACCCCTCGGCCCGCGCCAGGTTCTCGGCGTAGTGAATCAACTTCAGCCCGATCCCCTGGTTGGCGTAGCGGTCGTCCACGTACACGCTGGCGATCTCGGCCTTGTTCTGCTCCGGGTAGCGGATGAGGGCGGAGCACGCCACGGGGTTGCGGTCCACCTCGAAGACGTAGAATTCGCCGACCTGACGCTCGATGTCCGCCCGCGTGCGCTTCGCCAGCTCCTCGGACTTCACCCCCTGCTGGATCAGGTTGAACACCGCACGTACGTCCGCCTTGCGGGCGGGGCGAATCGACTGGTACTCGTTGGCGTACACCAGGGTGCCGATCCCCTCGTTCGAGAACACCTCGCCGAGCAACCCCTCCTGCTCGCGGCCGTCGATGACGTGGACGCGCTCCACGCCCTCCTTACCGGCGCGGACGGCGTGGCCGAGCTTGGTCAGCGCGTTCGGCGGGAGGTCGGCCTTGTGCCGCTTCAGGTACGCGTCGGCCTCCTCGACGGTGAGCTGCCGGACCACCGCCCCCGCGGCGTTGCGGATGCCGCCTTCCGTGGTCAGGAACACGAGTTTGATGGCCCGCAACGCCTTCGCCACCTCCACCGCCACGCCGTCGGAGTTGAGGCGGTACGAGTTGCCGGCCCCGTCGCAACCGAGCGGCGGGACCACCGGAATGATGTCGTGTTCGAGGAGCGTTTGCAGGAACGCCACGTCGATCCGCTCGACCCGGCCGGTGAACTGGTGATCGACGCCGCCGAGGATGCCCTTCGGGTGTGCGACCACGGCGTTCGGGCAGGTCGCCCGAAGGTCGTTGGCGAGCAACCCCTCAAGGATTTCGTGCGTGACGCGGTTGGCGGCGGTGATGGCCACCTGGAGCGTGTCGCGGTCGGTAATGCCGGTGCCGTCCACGTCCGAGGGCTTCACCTGCATCCGCTCGGCGTACCGCTTGATCTGGTGAGCCGCCCCGTGGACCAGCACGACCCGGATGCTCAGGCTCCGCAGCAGCGCGATGTCGAGGAGGAGGTTCGGGAAGTTCTCGTCCTCCACGACCGCGCCGTCGAGCGCGATGACGAACACCCGGTCGCGGAACCGGGGGACGTAACGGAGGATTTCGCGGAACTGCGTCAGCCGCTCACGCATCAACGTGGACCCCAAACCCCGTGACAGGATGGCTTTCTACAATACACCCGTTCCCCGCCGCGGCGATAGGCCGGGCCGCTGAACGACCAACGCCCCGCCGTGCGAACTCGCCGCCGCGATCCGGTACAGTACGACACAGACACCCGCCCACGTCGGAGCTCTCCGCGATGCCTGAAAACGTCGTCATCATCGGGTCCGGCCCCGCGGCCTGGACGGCCGCCATTTACGCCGCCCGTGCGAACCTCAACCCGCTGGTCTTCCAGGGGAACCCGTTCGACAAGAAGAACCAGGAGAACGGCACCCTCCCGCTCGGCCAACTCGCCCTCACGACCGAGGTCGAGAACTTCCCGAGCTGGCCGGCGGGCGACACGCGACAGTACCTCAAGACCGCCCTTGATGAAGAAGACCAGCCGTACTGGGTCACGGCCAACAAGCCGCAGCCGACGCACGGCATCAACGGCCCCGAGCTCGTTGCCCTGAGCCGCAAGCAGGCGGTGAACTTCGGCACCCGCGTCGAGTCGAAGGACATCGTGAAGGTGGACTTCCAGAACCGCCCGTTCACGCTCACGGCCCACGACGGCGAGACGGTGCAGACGCACACCGTCATCGTGGCCACGGGCGCGCGGGCGAACTACCTCGGGCTACCGAGTGAGGACAAGTTCAAGAACAACGGCGTGAGCGCCTGTGCCGTCTGTGACGGGGCGCTGCCGCGGTTCCGCAACAAGCCGATCGTCGTGGTCGGCGGCGGCGACTCGGCCGTGGAGGAGGCCGGCTACCTGACCAAGTTCGCCAGCACGGTCCACCTGTTCGTGCGGCGCGACGCCCTGCGGGCGAGCAAGATCATGGCCGACCGGGCGCTCAAGAACCCGAAGATCGACATCCGCTGGAACACGGCCGTGGACGAGGTGATCGGCGAGGACAAGGCCGGCGTTACCGGCATCCGGGCCGTCAGCACCAAGACTGGCGAGAAGACGGACCTGCCGGCAAGCGGATTGTTCCTGGCGATCGGCCACACGCCGAACGTCCACTTCCTCGACGGCCAACTCAAGTTGAACGAGGGCGGGTACGTGGAGTGGACGACCCTCGGCCGCACGTACACGAGCGTCGAGGGCGTGTTCGCGGCCGGGGACGTCGCCGACGACTACTACCGTCAGGCGATTAGTGCCGCGGGCACGGGTTGCATGGCGGCGCTGGACGCCGAGCGCTACCTGGGGCATCATGGGCTGGTGTAACCCGTCCCCGGCCGGAGCCGACCCGTGTTCCGCCCCGCACTCGTGTTCGTCCTCGCGGCCGCCACGGTCGCCCTCGCCCAACCCGGCGGCGTCCAGCGCGGCAAGGTCGTCCGTTCCAACGCGGACGGCCTGTCGCTGACCCTCACGGTCGACGGCAAGGACCGCGAGTTCTTCCTCAACAACGACACCAAGATCCTTAACCTCGACGGCAAGACCACCGTCGAGCGCCTTCGTCGCCTCAAGGCTGGTGACGAGGTGATGTTCAAGGCCACGGCGCAGAACGGCAAAGACGTACTCGTCGGCCTCAAGGCCGGCGGGCCACCGCAGCCGGCGCCGCCGACGTTCGACACCTCGAAGTTGCGCCCGCTTAACGACCTCACTGCCGACAAGTACCAGGGTCACGACCGCGGCCTCTACCCCGGCGGCACGAACGACCGCCCTGCGGGGCACGACAAGGCCGGGCTCGAACTTGCCCGGCGGGTTCGGCCCCTGAACGCCGCTGGCCAGCCCGATCCGAACGGAAAGGTCGTACTCCTGTCGGTCGGGATGAGCAACACGTCGCAGGTGTCCGAGACGTTCGGGCGCCTGCTGGCGAAGGACGACGGCCGACACCCGGCGCTCGTGTTCGTGAACGGGGCGCAGGGCGGGATGACGGCGCGGGCGATCCGCTACCCGAAAGATGGGGCAACGGGCACGCGCTTCTGGAGCACCATCGACGATCGGCTGAAGGCCGCGGGCGTGACGGCGGCGCAGGTGCAGGCGGTGTGGATGAAGCAGGCCGACGCCGGGCCGCGCGACGGCTTCCCCGCCTACGCCGAGACGCTGTGCGATGAGATGGAGGACATCGCCCGGATCGTCGGCGAGCGGTTCCCGAACGCCCGGCTGATGTACCTGTCGAGCCGCACGTACGCCGGCTACGCGACGACCGGGTTGAACCCCGAGCCGTACGCTTTCGAGTCGGGGCTTGCGGTGCGCTGGCTGATCCAGCGGCAACTCGACGGGAAGGCCGCGCTGAACTTCGACGCGGCGAAGGGGCCGGTGCGGGCGCCGTGGCTGTCGTGGGGGCCGTACCTGTGGGCCGCCGGCACGACGAAGAACGCCGCCGGCCTGTCCTACGACCGCGACGACTTCGCCCCCGACGGCACCCACCCGGCGCCGCCGGGGCAACAGAAGGTCGCGGCGGAGATGCTGCGATTCTTCCGCACCGACCCGACGACGCGGCCGTGGTTCCTCAAACCGTAACACGGTCCGCGAGCACGCGGCCGAGCATCTGGTGGAAGTGGTAGCCGCCGTTCTCGCGCTTCACGCTAAACCGTCCCGTCGTGTAGCTACGGCTGTTCAGGCCGCGCTGCACTTCCTCGCACACGCCGATGTCCTCGGCCTGCACCTGGTCCGCGACGCGGACGCTCTCGGCGACGAAGTCGTCGGGCGTGCCGGCGGTGAAGTAGAAGTCGAAGACCACGCGGCAGCGGTCGGGGCCGAGCGGCAGCACGAGGTTCGTGTCCATCACGCCCTGGTACAAGTTCATCATCAGGTTCGGCCACACCCACCAGTACGCGGCGAGGTCGCCGGTGCGGGTGCGGCCGGCGGCGCCGTCGCCGGGCGTGATCGGGCTGCTCTGAAGGACCGTTTTCCCGTCGCAGGCCGTGCGGTACTCGCGGTAGTCGAGCACGCCGGCGAGCGCGGGGTGAACCGTGTTCACGTGGTACCCGCCGTCGAGGTAGTTATCGACGTACACCTTCCAGTTGCAGGCCAGGTCGTAGCTCTGGCGGGCCTTCCACTCCAGGCCGCCGAATGCGGCCCGACCCTCGACCCACCCCGGCAGCGGCCCCAGGAACGCGACGAGCGATTCGGTGGGTTCGGTGAGGTGAACGAAGACGAACGGCCCCCACTCGGCGACGACCACGGGGTGGAGCCCGTTGGTGTCCTTGTCGAACTCCTCGACGCCGTCGAACTCGGGGGTGCCCCGGAGCTTGCCGGTCAGGTCGTAGGTCCAGCCGTGGTAGCGACAGCGGAGCTTCGTCGCGTGGCCGCACGGCTCAGTGCGGATCGGTGCCGCGCGGTGTCGGCAGACGTTGAAGAACCCGCGCAGCACGCCGTCGTCGCCGCGGACGACCAGGACCGGTTCGCCGGCGATGTCGGCGGTGACGAACGAGCCGGGGACACTTACCTGATCGGCGCGACCGACGAGTTGCCAGCTGCGGGCGAATACCTGCTCGCGCTCGGCGGCGAGCACCGCCGCGTCGGTGTACCACGTGTTCGGTACGGTGCGGGCGCGGGAGAGGGGCAGCGCCGGGTCGAAGCCGTGGGCCATCGCCGCCCCTCTAGATGGTGACCGACGAGAAGCCACCGTCCACGACGATGTTCTGCCCGGTGACGAACCCCGACGCCTTCGGCGACGCCAGCCACACGATCGCGCCGCCGAGTTCCGGCGCCTCGCCGAATCGGGCCATCGGCGTGTGACCCACGATCGACTGGCCGCGCTCGGTGTACGTGCCGTCGTCGCGGAGGAGCATCCGGCGGTTCTGCTCGGCCGGGAAGAAGCCGGGGCTGATGGCGTTCACGCGCACGCCCTTCGTCGCCCACTCGCGGGCCAGCCACTGCGTCAGGTTCAGCACCGCGGCCTTGGACGCGGAGTACGCCACCACCCGCGACAGCGGTAGGATCGCCGACATCGACGCGATGTTGATGACGCTGCCTCGGCCGGCCGCGACCATCGTCTCGCCGAACACCTGGCACGGCAGCAGGGTGCCGCCGACGAGGTTCAGGTCGAACACGGCCGACCAGCCGTCGAGCGGCAGCTTCGTGAAGTCGCCGCCGGGCATGATCGTCGCCTCGGGCTTGTTCCCGCCGGCGCCGTTGACCAGTACCGTCACCGCGCCCCACTTGTTGATGATCGTGTCGCGGGCGGCGCGGATCGAGTCCTTGCTCATCGCGTCGGCGGGGACGAAGACCGCGGTGCCGCCGGCGGCTTCGATCCGCTCGACGGCGTAGCGGCCGCGGTCCTCGCTGCGGCCGATGACGGCGACCTTCGCGCCGTGCGCCGCGAGCGCGTCGGCCATCGCGCCGCCGAGCACGCCGGTGCCGCCGAACACGGCCGCGACTTCGCCGGACAGGTCGAACAGGTTCATCGCCTACTCCACGAACAGCGGCTTGAGGTGGCGGTCGTACAGGTTGCCGGTCACGTTCCGGGCCACGGTCGTCTCGCACTCGCGCAGCAGGCCGAGGTACTTGTCGCCCAGCTTCGCCGCGACCTTAAAGCCGACGTGAACCAGCTGCCGCAGGTGCGGGTTGAACGCCGGGTTCGACGGCTCGTGCCGCAACGCCGCGACGTACTCGTCGCTCGACCACCCTCCCACGACCGCGGCCGACGGCAGCCTGGCGGCGTCGATGTCGATCACGGTTGCGTACGGGGCGCAAAGCTCGTCCTTCTTGGCAAGCGCCTGGGCGTAGATTTCCTTGGCCAGCTCCAGACCCGGGCCGCCCGCTTCCGCCAGGCCGATGACCTCTTCGAGCCACGTCGTGCCGGCCGTCTTCAGGTGCAAGCCGGCGCCGAAGTCGCGGACGGCCTGCCGCATCACGGGGTAGATCGAGAACTTGTCGCTGCCGGAATGGACGCTGAGTTTCAGGTTCGCCGGCAGGCCGAACGCCCGTACTGCGAAGGCGATGACGGCCAGGTCCTCGCGGAACTCCTTCTCGAACTGCCGCAGGTCGCCGACGTAATCGACCCCCTTGTTGAACCGGCCGGTAAACTTCGGGGCGATCGTCTGCGCCGGCACCCCTTCCGCCGCGAGCGCCGCCAGGATCACCAGCAGTTCCGGCGGCGTCTGCGGGGCGTCGGTCTCGTCCATGGACACTTCAGTAATGAAGTTCCCGACCCCCTTCGCGGCGGCGATCTTGCGGTAGATCGCGCCGGCGTCCTGGGCGGCCTTCAGGTACTTGGTGCCGACGCGGAGCAGGTCGGCGCGCGTGACGGTGAACGGCTCGTCGATGCCGGGGATGTTGAGCCGTCCGGCGAGGTCGCTGAGGCGGTTCGCCAGCGCCTCCACGGCAGCCGGGTCCGCGGGCTGGCCGATCGAGTCGGCCACGTCGATGGTGTAGAAGTCGCAAGCCGGCAGGAAGCGATCGACCGTTTCGAGGCGGATGTGGTCGGCATCGACGTGGTAGGGCTTCGTCCAGCCCAGCTCACGCACCGCCGCGTCGGCCGCGGCGCGGGTCGTGGCCGGTTCGCTCCCGATAATCGTGTGCTCGCGGTTGGACTTGTTCCAGACCGGGATCACCTCGACGTCGCGCTCGCCGGCGAGCTGGCAGGCCCGCAGTTGGGCCTTCGCCTGGTGCGCGAACCGGTCGCCGACGCCGATCGAAAACTTCGCCAGGGAGAGCATGGGCGCCTCGCACGGGATGACATTGTTCTAGGCCGCAACCCCCGTCCTGGCGAAGTGTCTGAACCCGGGTCGAACGCCGGTTCTCACTCGCGGTGCGGTTGGTGTGGTCGGATCGGTCGCCCGGAATGTCGGAGATATTCCGCCGGGTGCGGCACAAGCCCTGACGGCGTTAGGGTTTGGGGGTGATCGGAAAAGCGCCGAAGTTTGCTTGCCACGCCGGCGGAGGGTGATAAGAAGCGTCTACTTTGACCGCCCCGGGACCACCGGGGTGGACGTGTGAACCCCCCCGCGGGCCGCGGGTTTCGGATGGAGTTCCCCCCGGCGGGCGCCGATAGCACTCGGGCCGTCTGCACCCCCGGACACCCCGTACACAGAGGATGCCGCATGCCCGGACGCCTGCTAACCCTCCCTGGACTGGCCCCGGCCGACGACGAGCTCCGGCCGTGGTCGCTGGTTCCTGCCCCCCTCGCCGCCGCCGACGAGGACGAGGAGCTCGACGAGGAAGAGGACGACGACGACGACGACGATGACCTCGACGACGACCTGGACGACGACGACTTCGACGACGACGACGACCTCGACGACCTCGACGACGACGAGTTCGACGACGACGAGTTCGACGACGACGACGACCTGGACGACGACGAGGAAGAAGACGACGAGGACGACGACGAGTAGCCGGGTTCGGGGCGGGCTTCGGCCCGCCCTGTGCTCTTTCCGGGGGGCGGCGAATCCCCGGCGAGTGTCACCCGCTCCAACCCGCCGGCCCCGCCCCCGGAGTGCGGCCCGCGATGAACCACCCGCCCCGCCCGCACCATGCCCCCGCCCCGGCCCCTTCGCGGCCGCCGACCGTGAACGCCCGACTCGCCCAGGCTATTGGTCGCAACTGGGCACGCGTCGGCTACGCCCGGCAGGTCGAGCCGACGTGGCTCGAACTCAACCGCTATACCTTTCCCGTCCGCGGGCTGGCCCCGGACTTCGACGGCCTCAAAGTCGCGCACCTCACCGACTTCCACTACGGCCCACACCTCCCGAGCGGGTACGTCGAGGGGGCACTGGAGCGGACGCTGGCCGAGAAGCCGGACGTGATCGCCCTCACCGGCGACTTCATCGACCGTGGCCCCAAGCACCTCCACGCGGCGGCGAAGTTGTTCCGGCACCTGAAGGCGCCACTCGGGGTGTTCGGTGTGCTCGGGAACCACGACTTCTCGGTCCACACCGCGCGCGGCGTCCGCCGCCACGCCGACCTGCACCGCCACGTCGCCGACGCCCTCGGCGGCGAGGGCGTGCGCGTGCTGCGGAACGAGGCGGTTCGCCTGGACCGCCCCGGCGGCGGGCTCGTCGTCGCCGGCGTGGACGACCTGTGGAGTCTGGAGTCGAACCCGGCGGCGGCGCTCGCGGGCAGTTGCCCGGACACGCCGCGGCTGGTGCTGGCGCACAACCCGCGCTCGGTCGAGCAGTTCGACGGCGTGCGGTTCGACCTGATGCTCAGCGGCCACACGCACGGCGGCCAGGTGAACTGGCCCGGCCTCGGCCGGCTCATGCTGAGCCGGAAGGCGAAGCGCTGGGCCGCCGGCCTGTACCCGCACGGCGGCGGCCAGGTGTACGTGAACAAGGGCGTCGGTTACGGCTGGCGGTTCCGCTTCGGCGTGCGGCCCGAGGTCGCGGTGTTTACACTTCGCACCGCGGACGCGGGGGCATAGTTTCCCCCAGTCGGCTTGGCTGTTTCACCGCGGGCGGTTGGCCGCCGCGGGGGTCGGGTGCGATAATACCCGCGGTTCCGCCCCACCGCCTCGCACTCAGCCCCGGAGGGACAGTCCGTGACCCCGCGCTCCCGCCTGTTCGCGTGCTCCACTCTCGCCGTCGCGTTCGGCTTCGTGGTCGCCCCGACCGCGACGTCGGCCGACATCCCGAAGGACGCCGCCAAGGCCGCCGTCGCCGCCGACGTGGCGACCCTTCAGAAGCAGCTCGACGAGCTGTCCAGCACGCAGAAGAAGAACCTGGCCGTCGGCGGCCGCAGCATCGCGCTGCTGATCCTGAACTACGGCGACGACGCGACCAAGGCCCAGGCCGCGAAGGTGTACGCCGGGCTGAAGCTGAAGGAGAAGGACTACAAGGCCGGCATCGACGCCGCCAAGGGGCTGTCGAGCCCGCCGGCCGGCGGCAAATTCGACCCGAAGTCGATCGACGGGACGTTCGAACTGCACGACGTGATGCACGCGTTCTCCATGTCCAAGTCCGGCGGGCTGAACATGGAGAAGGACATCCGCGACTTCACCAAGGCCGGCAAGATCGACGCCAAGGACGCGATGGTGCTCGGCGCCCGCGTCGCGGCCATCGCCGACTACACCACCAAGCTCCCGAACGAGAAGGCGACGACGAACCCGGGGATGAAGGCGAAGTGGGAGCGGTGGTCGAAGGACATGGGCAGCGCGGGCACCGGGCTAGCCGAGGCCGCAGGGAAGAATGACGCCAAGGGGATGCTGACGAGCCTGAAGAAGATGGGCGACAGCTGCAGCAACTGCCACAACGACTTCCGCGACTGATCGTGAACTCGGCGGGCGGGGGCGTCGGCCCGCCGCCCGCCGAGTCATTCCGCCGCCGCCGCGGTCGTGCCGTGGACCATCCGGTCCCATACCGCTTCCAATAGCTTCATCGTCCCGTCTGGCGGCGAGCCCACCGCGTAGGCCACCCGCGCGTACGCCCCCGCGAGGCGGCGGTAGTCGGCGCCGTGGTCGGGGAACTCGCCCGCCAGCCGGGCCGCGAACTCCAGCGGCGTCTCGTGGGCGCCGCGGCCGTGGCCGCGGTCCCACGCCCACGAGTCGAGTGCCGCGAACGTGTACTCCACCAACGCTGCGGGGTCGCGGTCCGCGGCCGTCCCCGCAGCGAAGGGGTCGTTGAAGGCCGAGAATGGCGGCGGACGCACCGGACCGGCCTCGCTCGCGGCTTCCCCGGCGGCCTGGTCTGCGGGCGATTTCTTGCCGAATAAGTTGATCCACCAATCGCGGATGGCGTCGAGCCAGCGTTGCGCCCAGCCGGTGAACGGGGCAAGGTACTTGAGCACCGCCAGCACCACGCCCGCGAGGATCAGAAACACCACGATCGCCAGCACGATCCACTTGGCGATCTCGGCCGCCTTCTGGACCGACTCGCTGACCTGCGGCGGGCTGCCGGACCCGGCATTTCGTTGGCCCGCGTTGCCGCGGCTGTCCCCGCCGTCGCGTTCCGCCTTGCCGCCCGCGCCGTCGTCTTTCCCCTTCGCTTCTCCGGTCTTGCCGCGACCCTCGCCCTTGCTCCCGGACTGACTCTTGCCGGCGCCCTTTGCCTCTTTCCCACCCCCGCCGGCGCCGTCGTCGCCCTTGCCGGCGCCCTTCTCGCCCTTCCCGCCGCCGGGCTCGCCGCCCTTGCCGGCGGCGTTGCCCGCTCCCTTCTCCGACACGTTCCCCTCGGCCCCGTCGCCCTTGCCGGTCGAGTCGCCGAGTTGGGCATAGCGGCTGGCGTCGCGCTCGCTCGTCCCCGCCCGCGGCAGGCCGAACCACGGCACCTCGGCGTGCGGCCGCGGCAGGAACGCTCCGAGCGCGAGAAACACGACGATCAGGGCCGCCCCGAGCCCGAGCCAGCCCGCCGTCAGCGCCGCGGGCGGCTTCGCCTTCCGCTGCCGCAGGTAGCGCCGGAGCCCCAGCAAACTCGTGGTGACAAGCAGTCCGAGGGCGCTGCCGACGTACACGGCCATTTGCAAGAACGTGGCCCGCCGGCGGTCGGCGTCGTCGGGCGGGATGAGCGACTGGCCGACGGCGAACAGCGGCAGGGCGGCGAGCGCGAAGTAAATCACCCAGACGCCCGGGGTGTGCGGTCGGGTCCGCCGGTCCGCCAGCGCCTCCCGCCAGCGGCCGACCCAGAGGGAGAATGCGCCGGGACCCTTCTTTTTCTTCTTCCTGACGGTCGTCTCGGGGGCAGGGGAGGGAGGTGCGTGTTCGGTCGCTTCCTCGCCCAGGCCCGCGGCACTCAACAACCCGCGGCCGGAACTATCGCGGTTCTCGTCGATGTGGGTGCAGTCCCACGTGAGCCTGTGGGCGCTCCACCAGATCAGGAGCATGAGCCCGAGGTTGACGAGCCAGCGCATCGACTGAAACGGAGTAACCGCGGGGTACTCGACGTAGGCCATCAGCGCCAGGAACGTGACGCCGCCGAGGCCGAGGCCGTAGAGCGTGGCGCGGGCGGCGTCGAGCTGGATGGCGATGCGGGCGACGAGGACGGCGCCGACGACAAAGAAGAAGAGCGTGTAGAGGAGCCGGTCGGGGTACAGGCCGGCGTACAGCACCTCGACGAGGAAAAACACGAGGCTGCCGACCATGAGCATCACCAGCACCGGGCTGGCGGCCGTGACGAGAACGTCGGCGGCGGTGGGCGGGTCGCGGTCGGCGGCCATCGGCGGCTCCGGGCGTCGGGATTGTACGACGCCGGCCGGTGCCGTCGGTTACAGCCGGATGCCGCCGGACACGTCGAGCCACGCCCCGGTGACCCAACGGGCGTCGTCGGTTGCGAGGAACACGGTGGCGTCGGCGATGTCGTCAGGAAGTCCCTGCCGGCGGAGGGCGGTCATGGCGATTTCCTGATCCGCCTCGGCCTGCGTCTTGCCGCTCGCCGCGCTGTTCATGTCGGTGATGGTCGAGCCCGGGGCCACGACGTTGCAGCGGATTCCCTTCGGCCCCAGTTCCATCGCCAGGACGCGGGTCATCACGTCGATCGCTCCCTTCGTGGCGGTGTAGACCACGGCCCCGGGGTAGGCCATCCGGCTGATGGCGCTGGCGACGTTGATGATGCTCCCGCCGGCGGTCATGCGAGCCGCCGCCTCCTTACACCCGAGCAGGTAGCCGCGGACGTTTACGTCGAAGTGCTGGGCGATGTTCTCGGCCGTAACCTCTTCCAGGAACGTGCGCTTCATCACGGCGGCGTTGTTGACCAGAATGTCGAGCCGGCCGAATTCCTTCAAACAGGCGTCGAACAGCGGCGGGATGTCGGCCGGGTTCCCCATGTCGGCCCGGTAGGTAATGGCGCGGCCGCCGGCGGTTTCGATCTCCTTCACAACCGCGTCCGCGGCGGCCCGGCTCGTGGCATAATTGACCACCACGGCCGCCCCTTCGCGGGCTAGCCGCCGGGCGATGGCCGCCCCGATGCCGCGGCTGGCGCCGGTGACAATCGCTGCTTTCCCCGCAAGTCGCTTCTCAGCCATGTCTTCGCCCCTGTGCCGGTGGTCGCCGCGGGAAGTATAGGACCGGCCGGTCGGGGGGAAAATTCAGCCGTCGGCAAACCGATCGGACACGCGGGCCGTCTAAACTCTAAAGTCCGCGCGCCGCCGCGCCCACGCCGGAACCGTCGTCGGTTGGTCGGACGGGTCGCCCGCGGTAAAAAGAACGGCCCGGCGTCGCCGGCCCCGGTTGTCCTGCCGTCCGGCTCTCGACCGCCCCGAGGTGCCCTCACCGTGTGGTCGATGGTTCGCATCTCCCGGTGGTTTCTTCGCTCCCCCCGGCCAGCGGTCCGGCCCGCGCGCGCCCGCCTTCTCGCGGAATGGCTCGAAGACCGCTCCGTCCCCGCCGCGCTCCCCGACCCCGCCCTCGTCACCCTCGCCCGCCTCGACACGGGCGGCGACCGCAGCGGCCCATTGGCGAAGATCGGGTTCGATCTTGCCCTGTTGAGCCGTGAGGCCGACGCCGCCCGCGGCGGTCCGTTCACCCCCTCGAACTCGCTTCTTCAAGTCGCGTACGGGTGCGTCGCCGTCGAGGCGTTCCCCGCGGGCGACGCGCCTGCGCTCGGCTCAATCCTCGCCGGACTCGGGTTCGTCGCCTCGGCTCCGCCGTCCGGCATGGTGGCGGGGTGGCTGCCGATCGCGTCGCTGACCGCCGCCGCGGGACTGCCGCAACTCGCGTCGCTGCGGCCGGCGTACCGGCTGGTCACGAACGCCGGCGGCGTGATGACTCAGGGCGACACGGCCCAGCGCTCAGACGACGTGCGGCGGTTGCTCGGGCTCGACGGCACGGGCATCAACGTCGGCGTCATTTCGGACAGCTACAACGTGCTCGGCGGCGCGTCCGGCGACGTGGCAAGCGGCGACCTTCCGGCGAACGTCACCGTCCTGAGCGAAGGGGCCGGCGGCACCGACGAAGGTCGGGCAATGCTCCAGGTGATCCACGACGTGGCGCCGGGCGCGCACCTGATGTTCACCGCCGCCGGCACCACGCAACTCCAGCTTGCCACGAGCATCCGGGCGCTCGCCAACGCCGGCGCCGACATCATCGTCGATGACGTGACGTTCCCCGCCGAGCCGATGTTTCAGGACGGCCCGGTGGCGCAGGCCGTGGATCAGGTGGCCGCCGCGGGCGTGGTCTACTTCTCGGCCGCGGGGAACCTGGGTCGGCAGTCCTACGAGTCGGGGTACCGGTACAGCGGCTTCAACCTCGGCAGCAGCGGCACCGGTCTCATCCCCACCTCGGCCAACTTCCTCGCCCACAACTTCGCCGCGACCGGCGTCGACTACCTCCAGTCGGTGACGCTCCCCGCCGGGAAGGCGACGTTCTCGTTCCAGTGGGCCGACCGCTACGCCTCGGCCGGCGGGCCGGGCGCCCGCATCGACATGGACATGGCCCTGTTCGACGAGGCCGGCGTGTTCCTGGCGCTCGTCGGCGGCTTCGACTCCAACATCGGGGGCGACCCGACCGAGGTCTTCGAAATCGACGCGGGGGCCGGCGGCCGCTACCAGATCGCGCTCGGCAAGTTCTCGGTCGGCAGCCCCGACCCGACGCTGCTGAAGTACGTCGCGTTCTCCGACGGCTTCGTGCAGAACGAGTACGACACGCAGAGTAGCACCGTGTTCGGCCACGCCAACGCGGCCGGCGCCGCGGCCGTGGGCGCGGCCCGCTACTCGGACACGCCGCGGTTCGGCACCAACCCCGGCATCGCCCGGGCGTTCACCGGCCGCGGCGGCACCCCGGTCTTCACGTTCGACGCCAACGGCGACCCGACCGGCTCGGCGACGCGCCCCGAGCCGCGGTTCGTCGCCCCGGACGGCGTGAACACGACGTTCTTCGGCCCCGACGACGACGAGCCGGACGGCCGCCCGAACTTCACCGGCACGTCCGCCGCCGCGCCGCACGCGGCCGGCATCGCGGCGCTGATGCTCCAGGCGAACCGCGCCCTCACGCCGGCCCAGGTGATCGACGCGCTCGCCGCGACGGCGCTCGACCTCGGGGCGCCCGGCGTCGATGTCGATACCGGCGCCGGGCTGGTTCAGGCGCTCCCCGCCGTGCTCGCCGTCGGCGGGACGTTCGACGTGACGCTCGACGGCGGCGACGGCGACGACTCGTTCCTGGTCCGCCGCGACACGTCCGGGTCGAACGTCGAGTTCTTCAGGAACGGCACGCTCGTCGCCGCGATCCCGACCGCCAAACTCGGCCGCGTCACCGTCCACGGCGGGGCCGGCTCCGACACGCTTACCGTCGATCACACCAACGGCGAGCCGTTGGCGTCGGCCGGGCTGGCATTCGTCGGCGGCGAGACGCCCGGCGACGACGACCGGCTCGTCGTCACCGGCTACCGCGTGGACCTGGTCGTGGTCAACCACGACGGCCCGGAGACGGGCACGGTGCAGATCGGAACCTCGGGGCTCGTCAGCTTCGCGGAGGTGGAGCCGGTTGAACTGCGTGGCGAATCCGCCGACCTGTACGTGAACCTGCCGACGACGCCGAACCCCGACGTGGACGTCGGCGACGACGCGGCCGGCGAGTCCGGCTTCTCCGCGGTCGCGGGCTCGACGTTCGAGTCCACCCGCTTCCGCAACCCGACGCGCACCCTGGTCGTGGGCCTCGGGGCTGGCGGAAACACGGTCACCCTTCGTGCGATGGACGCCGGCTTCTCCGCCTCGGTCACCGTCACCGGCGGCACGGGGGCGGACGCGGTGACGCTCCTCGGCGGCGCCGGCGACGACGCCATGACCTACGCCCCCGACACCGGTGACGGCGGCGTGTTGACGCTGGCCCGCGGGTCGGTGTCCACGCAGTTCACCCTCACCGGGGTCGAGTCGCTGGCGGCCGACGGGCAGGGCCAACCGGGGGCAGACACGATCGCGGTGAACGCCCCGTGGGCCGGTGTCGTGTTCGGACCCGTGGGCGGGTCGGCGACCGTCAGCGTCGCGTCGGCCGTGGGTTCGTACTTGCTCGGCCTCACCTACCGGAACTTCGAGCAGGCGGTGCTCGCGGCGACGACCGTGGCCGTGACCGGAACCAACGCCGACGACGCCCTCAGCGTCTCGGCCGACGGGACCGTCCGACTCGGCAACTCGCACGTCGCCCGCGTCGTTGCCGACCGACTGACCCTGAACGGCGGCCTCGGCGCGGACACCTTTACCGTCGCCTCCGCCCACGCCTTCGGCGGCGGCGTGTCGATCGACGGCGGCGACACGGCGGGGGCGAATTTTTTGCGCGTGGTCGGCTCCGGCGGCGCGGTGACGGTCACGGCCGCGATGACCGGCCAGGTCGTCGAGGCCGGCCACGGCGCGATCGGCTACACGCGCATCGGTCCCGTCGCGGTCGACGCGGGTGCCGGGCACCTGACGCTGAGGTCGGTCGCCCCCAACAGCACCGCCAGCGTCGTCCTGACCGGCCCGACCAGCGCCACCGCCCAGCTGATGAACGCGAGCCCGGTGACGCTCACGGCCCTGTCGCTCACCGTGACGGCCCCCACTGCGTCGTCGGGCGACGGACTTCATGTGTCGGTCGCGCCGCCGGTGTCGGCCGACGTGACCGTGGCGAACGGGTCGGTCCGCTTCGTCGGCATGTTGGAAGTCATCGCGGGCGTCGGCGTGGATTACCTCACCGTCGTGGGCAGCGCGGACGACGACACGTTCACCGTCACGCCGGGGCCGCTCACGGTCTTGATCGAGGGCGGCCCGCACGCCGCCGGCGACCGACTCGTCCTGGTCGGCTCGACTCCCGTCCGCCCGCCCCCCGGGTCCGGCTCGCTCGGCACAACGCCGGCCTTGTCGTACCAGGGTATCGAGCTGTTCACCCTCGGCGCCGTGCCCGCGCCCGTCCCCGACGTGGCGACGACGCCGGTCGGGCAGGCGGTCTCGATCTCCGTGCTGGCGAACGACGGCGGGCTGACCGACGGGCCGTTCACCATCGCGGTCGTGTCGCCGCCGCTGGCAGGGTTGGTCCGGGTGGTCGGCGACGCCCTCGTGTACGTGCCGGCCCCGGGGGCGGGCCCGGCGGACGGGCCGATCACGTTCACCTACCGCGTCACCGACGCCAACGGCGAGTCGGCCGACGGCACCGTGACCGTGTCGATCACGCCGGTGAATGACGCGCCCACGGCTTTCCCGCAGTCGGTGGCGTTCGCGGCGAACTCCTCGGCCGTACTCCTCCTCGCCGGCGACGACGGCGACGCGGACGCGACGCAGGCGCTCACGGTAACCATCGTCACCCCGCCGACCCACGGCACGCTGAGCGGGTTGGACCCGACGACCGGCCGCGTCACGTACACCCCCTTCGCCGGGTACGACGGCCCGGACTCGTTCACGTTCGTGGTCACCGACGACGCCACCGCCGGCGGCCCGGCCCGCACCAGTTCGCCCGCGACGGTGTTCATCCAGGTCAATCGGCAGAACCGGGCGCCGGTCGCGGTGGCGGACGCCGTAACGGTCTTGCAGGGGAGTTACACCGCGAGCCCGGCCGCCGGCGTCCGCGCCAACGACTCCGACCCCGACGGCGAGCCGCTCGCTGTGTCGCTCGTGACCGGCGTGGCGCACGGCACGCTCACCCTGGATGGAAACGGCTCTTACACCTACGCCCCCGACCCGACGTTCTTCGGCACCGACTCGTTCGTCTACGTCGTCACCGACCCGCACGGGGCGACCGCGACCGCGACCGTCACGATCACCGTGGCGCCGACGCCGCGGCGGTTCATCGCCACCGGCGCGGGGGCCGGGGGCGGGCCGCACGTCAAGGTCTTCGACGCCGACACCGGCGCCGAGGTGTACAGCTTCTTCGCCTACGACGCCTCGTTCCGGGGCGGCGTCCGCGTCGCGGTCGGCGACGTGAACGGCGACGGCGTGCCGGACATCGTGACCACGCCCGGCCCCGGCGGCGGGCCGCACGTGAAGGTGTTCAGCGGCGCCGACCTGAGCGTACTCGCCAGCTTCTTCGCCTACGACTCGAGCTTCCGCAGCGGGGCGAACGTCGCCGTCGGCGACCTGGACGCCGACGGGGTGGCCGAGGTGGTGACGGGCGCGGCCCCCGGCGGCGGGTCGCACGTCCGCAGCTTCCACATCCGGCGGGGCGGCGCCGAGCAACTCGGCGGCCCGCTGGGCAGTTTCTTCGCGTTCGGGGCGGAGTTCGCCGGCGGCGTGAACGTGGCGGTCGGCGACTACGACGGCGTCGCCGGCGACGAGATCATCGTCGGGGCCGCGACGCAGTCGCCCGAGATCAAGGTGTTCGGCCGCGACGGTACGGTACTGGCCGGGTTTCTCGCGTTCGACGTGGCGCGGGTCGGCATCACGGTCGCCGCCGGGGACGTGGACGGCGACGGCCGGGCCGACATCGTCGTCGGCCCCGGCGACGGCGGCGGGCCGGTGGTTCGAACCTTCCGCGGCGGAACCGGCGAGCTGATGAACTCGACCGCCGCGTTCGACGAAAGTCTGCGCGGCGGCATCTCGGTGGCGACGACCGCCAGCCGCACCCGCGACGGCCGGGCGGCGGTGATCGTGGCGCCGACCGAGCAGGCCCGGTCGGTGCTGGTGCTCGACCCCACCGGGGACGCGCTGCTGGACATGATCGACGCCTACGCGGCGGACTTCCCCGGCGGCGTATTCGTCGGCGCGGGCTGAGACTTTTCGCCCGGTGTTAGCGCCGCGCCGGCGCCAGTAGTTCGTCGGCCCGGTCCGGGTTGGCGTGGACGTAGCGGGCGACCCCCGCGAAGAACACGACCAGTTGGTCGGCCGCCTCCTGGGCGAGCTTCGGTGCGGTCGGGCCGAGCACCCGCAGGGCCACCGACGCGGCCTTGCTCTCCGTTTGCACGAACGCCTGAACCGACGGGCTAATCTTCGCCACCCCGCCGCCGACCGCCCGGCCGGGGTGGCTCACGACCACCACCGCCTTCACCGGAATCGTCGGCCCGACCGCGGCCGGCTTCACTTTCCCGGTCGCGTACCACACCCGCCCCTCGGGGAAGGTGCCGACCGTCTGCCAGCTCAGGTCGCTGCCGTCGGTGTCGGCCCAACTGAACCGCCCCTTCCCGGCGTCGGTGATTTCCACGGCCGGCACCTGGAGCCGCCGCCACGCCGCGGCCGTGCGGTCGGGGTGGTCCAGGAGCCAGGCGAACAGGTCGGGCGAGCAGACCACGTCCGACCCGGAACCCCGGGTGGACATCGTGGGCCGCCGAACCACGTCCAGCACGGCGGCGCGGAACGGCGGATCGACCACCTCCGAAAGCACGACGCGCGTGGGTGCGGGCATCGGCATGGGAGTGCCGGGCGCGACCGGGCCGGGGGCCGCCGGCTGCGCCAGGGCGACGGCGGTTCCCAGGGTGCCGAGCAACACGCCGAGTGTACGGCCGACGCGGACCATGAGCACCTCGACCCGGGCGGGGGCGAAAGATACGGGAGTAGGGATCGATCCGGTGGGGCAGGCGGGATGAGGAATTCCGGCGGGTTCGAGCCGTTGCCCTTGCCCCGCCCGCCGGGACCGGGCTAAACTCCCGCGCTTGTCAGAGGCCGGACGAGGAGCGGTGATGGCGCACGGACGCGGGTGGAAGCGCGCGGCACTCGGGCTCGGCCTCCTCGCCGCGGCCGCCGGCACATGGGGCTGGGTCAACCGCGCCGACCTCGGCGTGCGCTACGCCGCCCGTCAACTCGCCCGCGCGACGACCGACGAAGCCCGCGTGGCCTGGGCCGCACGACTCCTCGACCACGGCGACGCCGCAACGGGGTCGGTCGTCGGCTTCGTCACGGCCGGCACCCCGGAAGTCCGGGCGGCCGTGGTTCCCGTCGTCGAGAAGCAGTTGACCGACCGACCCGACGGCGACAGCTCCGCAGCGGCGCTCGCGGAGGCGCTGCTCGACGGCTACGCGGCTTGCGACGCCGGCGGTCAGGATGCGGTGGTGTCGCTCCTTCCCGCACTGCTGAAACGGACCGGCCCGACGGGCGCCGCCCGGTGCAAGGCGGTGACCGCGGCGGGGCTGAAACTCCCTTCACCCCCCGCCCGGTTGAGCGCCATCCGCGCGGCGATGCACCCGCTCGTGAAACTGCGCGCGGAGGTCGTGCCGCTGCTGGCAGCGGCCGAGCCGGAGGTACGACGCGCGGCCCTGTTCGCGGTCGGCCCCGCCACCGACGACGAACCGGTGATCGGCGACGAGGAGCTCTTCCGCTGGCTGCACGACCCGGACGCCGGCGTCCGCCGGGTGTGCCAGGACGCGCTGGCGAGCCGCGGCCGGACCGACGCCGACGTTCGACTGGGTCGGCGCCTGACGAACCCCGACCCGGCCGAGCGCCTGGACCTGCTGATCGACCTGCGCTCGGACGACGACGTGCCCGACCCGGAGCCGTGGCTGGAACGGTTGGCACGCGACGCGAACCCCGGGGTGCGGGCCGGCGCCGCGCGGGTGGCCGCGGAGGTGGCTTCGGAACGGCGGCAGGTGCTACCGCCCTGGGTGGCGCGCCTCGCGGACGCCGACCCGGAGCCGACCGTTCGGCGAATCGCGGGGTACTACCGGACGAGTGCGACGCGGACCGACAACGCGGTCCGTCCGGCGGGCGGGCCCTGAGAAATCCGCCGGAAAATCCCCCGCAGCGTCGCGAACCGTCCTTGACGGCGCATCTTACCCCGTTTTACAGTGGAGGTTGAGGTCCCACTCGATTCGCCCGATAAGGCTTGGCAGCCATGCTCGTGCTGTCGCGGAAGAAGAACGAGTCGATCGTCATCGCCAACGACATCGTCATCACCGTGATCGAGGTCCGCGGGGATAAGGTGCGCCTCGGCATCGTGGCCCCGAAGGACGTGCCCGTACACCGCGAGGAGGTGTACGAGGCGATCCACGGCAGCCGGCCCGTCGGGCCTGTAGTCCACGTGGAGCCCGAAGCCCGCACCTGACGCGGGGCGATCCGGAGCCGGGCGTCCAGCCTTTTTTCGCATTTTCGGGAAATTGGGCTTTGTTCTTCCGTCTCGGGACGTATAGTTTTGTGACGGCGGGCAAGTCGCCCGTCGTGCAGGAGCCGACGAACCGTAGTGCAGCCCTTTCGCTTCGACCCGTCTTGGTCCTACCGCTCTGAGAGTTTCCTCACGGCCTCCAAGATTCAGAAGCCAGTGCCGCCCCAGGGGCTCGGCGTTTAACTCGCACGTCCGTCGTCGCCGTCCTCCCGTCGGGGGTTGGGGCGGCCGCCGGAAGCGAGTCCGACCGCCGGGCCGTCGTCTGACCTGACCGTGTGCCGCGGCCGTGGGGGCCGCGGCGAGTTCGAGTTCGGGCCGTGAGGCCCTCGGAAGCAGGACCATGAGCAAGAAACTGTACGTCGGCAACATCGCCTTCCAGACCACGAACGAGGAACTGGCCCAGGTGTTCGGCCAGTTCGGGACCGTCACGAGCGCGCAGGTCATCACCGACCGCGAGACGGGCCGCAGCCGCGGCTTCGCCTTCGTCGAGATGGCCGACGGCGGTGAGGAGGCGGTCAACGCGATGAACGGCGCCCTGCTGGGCGGCCGCACCCTGACCGTGAACGAGGCCAAGCCCCGTGAGGACCGCGGCGGCGGCGGCGGCGGCTACGGCGGTGGCGGCGGCCGCAGCGGCGGCGGCGGCTACGGCGGTGGCCGCAGCGGTGGCGGCGGCTACGGCGGCGGCGGCGGCCGCAGCGGTGGCGGTGGCTACGGCGGTGGTGGCTACGGTGGAGGTGGCTACGGCGGCGGCGGCGGTGGCGGGTACTGGTCGGCGACGAGCCGGGAGGTGGGTGAAGGCGCGCTTCCCGTGTGAACGTGGAAGTGTCGACAAGACCAACTCCGACTCCCCGCCGGCCCGACCCGGCGGGGGCCAACCAGTCAGCCGGTAGCGGCTTCGCGGCGAACCGCGAATCCGCTGCCGGCGGCTCGGCTTTAGAACCGCCCTTCGAATCCGATTAGCAGCCCCTGCACCCAAAAGTCCGTGGTGCTGATCCCCAGTCGCGGCCGGTCCGGTCCCACGAGGCCGCCGCCGGGATTCAGCGTCGGGATGAGCGACGGGTTGATCGTCGGGTCGATCTGGTCGCCGGGGCGGACCGCGTTGCTGAGGTACAGGAAGTTGTAGCCAACGAAGAACCGCCCGTGCTCGCCGCTCTTCAGCCCGACCTTGAACATCCCTTCGGGCACGACAGCAAAGACCGTCTGCGTCATCCGGCCGATGTTCGACGGCTGGGCGTAGACGCCGCCGACGTACGATCTCCCGAACGGCAGCCCGAACGCGGGGGTCAGCGTGTGCGTCTGGCCGTCCACGCTTACCACCTGGAAGTTCGTACCGAGCGCCACCTTTCCGGTAAGTTCGACGTAGAACGGCCCGCGGTGGAAGTCGCCGACCAACCCGATCTGACCGCCGTGAAACTCGTTCCGGCCGTCGAACTGGTCGGCGGTAATGCCGAGGGTGGTTTGATAGCCCGACCGCGCCGTGGGGAACTGCATCCACGTCGTTTCCAGCCGCAGCCCCTCGTTCACCTGGAGGAAGCGGTACCCCGCGAGGGCGTGGATCTTCGCCCCCGGGCGGGCAACGAGGTTGCCGACGAGCGTGGCTTCGGCCCCCTGCAGTCGGGTGGACGTGTAGAGGTGGGCGAGCACGTTCGACTCGCCGGGCTGGGCCAGCGTGAGCACGTCCGGCAGGCCCGTCTGGGCGTTCACGAACGGGAGCCCGACGAACGGGTGGCGCGGGTTGGTCACGTTCGTGGCGAAGTCCGAGATGGTGCGGGTGCCGAGGAAGAAGTACGACCACTCGAACCCGACGCGGTCGCCGCTGTCGAGTGACCCGCCGTGCGTGAGACGGTAGCCGGCGATGTCCGGGGTGTTGATGGGGCTCCCGCCGAGGAGGACGGTCGTGCCGTTCGCCCCGAGCACCGGCGGGCCGCCGCGGCCGCCCGTCACCAGGGTCGGGACCGGGGCCCCCTTCGCCCACCAGACCAGGATTTCGTCGCTCCCCCAGTGGCCGCCGAGAATCTTCCGCGGCCCCGGGTCGCGGCTCGGCTCAAGAATCTCGGGCGGCAGTTCGGGCGGCGTCGGGTCCGCGGGTTTCGGCGCTTCGGCCTTCGGCGCCTCGACCGGCTGAAGGGGTCGTGACACCGCGGCGCCGCCCGGGAGGGCGGGTTCGGCGAAATCGGCCGGCGGCGGGACGGGGATGACCGGGAGCGGGTCGGCACCCGCCGGGCCCGCGACCAGGAGCCAACCCGCGACGGCGAGCGCGACCGTCCGCATGTCTTGGTTCTCCGTGCCTTTTCGGGTCGAGCGGTATGCCGTCGCGGCGAACGGGCGTCCAGCCGAACCGAGCCGGGGCGTAGAATACCCGCCTTCCCACAACCCCCGGAGTCGTCGTGTCCGAGTACCCCGGCTTCCCCATTTCCCGCCCGCGACGGCTGCGGTCGCACCCGCTGCTGCGCGAGCTCGTCCGCGAGACCGAACTGTCGCCGCGCGACCTGATCCTGCCGCTGTTCGTGCGACCGGGGAAGGGCGTGCGGCAGGAGATCGGCTCGATGCCGGGGAACTACCAACTCAGCGTGGACACGCTGGTCGAAGAGGTCGGCGCGGCCCGGGAACTCGGGATCACGTCGTTCATGTTCTTCGGCATCCCGGCGTCGAAGGACGCGACCGGGAGCAGCGCCCTGCACGACGAGGGGATCGTGCAGCAGGCCCTGCGGGCGACGCGGACGGCGTTCGGCCGCGACGTGCTGCTGATCCCGGACGAGTGCTTCTGCGAGTACACCGACCACGGCCACTGCGGCATCCTCCACACGCGCGACGGCGTCGCCGACGTGGACAACGACGCCACGCTGGCGATTCTCGCCGAGCAGTGCGTCAGCCACGTCAAGGCCGGCGCGGACGTCGTCGCGCCGAGCGGGATGCTCGACGGCATGGTGGGTGCCATCCGCCGCGGGCTCGACGCGGCCGGGTTCGTGCACGTGCCGATCCTGAGCTACGCGGCGAAGTACGCGAGCGGCTTCTACGGTCCGTTCCGCGACGCCGCCGAGTCGCCGCCGCAGTTCGGCGACCGGAGCACCTACCAGATGGACCCGGCCAACGGCGACGAGGCGCTGAAGGAGGTCGCGCTCGACCTGGCGGAAGGGGCGGACATGGTGATGGTGAAGCCGGCGCTGAGCTACCTCGACATCATCCGCCGGGTGAAGGAGCGGTTCCGGGTGCCGGTGGCGGCGTACAACGTGAGCGGCGAGTTCGCGATGGTGAAGGCCGCGGCCGCGAAGGGGTGGATCGACGAGCGGCGCGTGACCCTGGAGATCCTCACCAGCATCCGCCGCGCGGGCGCGGACATGGTCCTGACGTACCACGCGCGGGACGTGGCGAAGTGGCTGCGGTGATCGGCCCGCCGCTCGCGGCGCTGTTACGCCGCGAGCGGCAAACCGGAAGGCGATCAAAAGTCCCCCGACACCTCGCCGCCGGCCCGCGTCGCGAGCGACTGCCACGTCGCGGGCACGATCGAGTTCCGCACGAACCGCACGCTCCCGTCCATGAGCATCACGTTCACGCCGCCGGTGTGAAAGCTCCGAGCCGTCACCGCGCCGTACGTGTCCGCCGCGTTCGACTCGGTGGCGCTGACGTAGTCCACCTCGGTGTCCACGCCGCCGCTCGAATAAACCATCCGCGTGTTCGGCGGAAACGCGGCCGTGTAGCCGGCCTCGTGGACCTTCCCGTCGACCCACTCGACGTGGGTGAACGAGGTGGCGCTGAAGGTGCCGAGGGCCGCGACGGCGGCCGGGTCCGTGGGCGGGGTCGCCCCCGGCGTGCCGCCCGACATGCGGTTGACGAACGCCTTCACCTCCGCCATCCCCACGGTGTTGCTCATCCCGTCGAGGAAGTCGCCCGGGCGGGCGCCGAGGTTCGGCTGGAAAGCCCCGCCGCCGGTCCGCATCCCGCTCGGCTTCTGGGTCAGGACCGCCCACACGCCGAGGTTGCCGACGTAGTTGATGGGCCAGTGCTTGTTGCCGTACACCGGGTCGGTCCCGTGCCCCTTGTCGTTCACCTCGCTCGGGCACACGAACGTCCCGACCCGCTTGGACGAGATGCCGGTCTGCGTGTTGTAGCTCGTGGTGAAGTCGATCCCGCGGAACAGCGCTTCCTGCTCGATGTACGGCAGGATGCGGGCCGGGGCCGACCAGGCATTCGTCGTCACCACGGCGGAGCCGTTCCAGTAGTAGTTGCCGTTCGGCGGCAGGCCGTTGTTGGCGTCCATGTACCCGTGCATCGCCAGCCCGAGTTGCTTCAGGTTGTTGGCGCACTTGATCCGGGCGGCGGCTTCGCGGACCTTCTGCACGGCGGGTAGGAGCAAGCCGATGAGGACGGCGATGATGGCGATCACCACCAGCAACTCGATCAGCGTGAAGGCGGACGGGCGGGCACGGAGCGATCGCATCGGTCGTCTCGTCAGGGGGTGAACGCGCCGGGCGGGCGCCCCGGCGTGCGGGGGGTGGCTACTTCGCGGGAACGTCCACGACCAGCGTGGCGTAGTGACGGGCTTCCTCGTACTTCTTCTCGCCCACGGTGCCGGGTGCGGCGACGACGCTCTTCGCCCACGCGCCGTAGCGGCCGGGGACGGTGAACGCGGGGGTGTGGCCGGTGGCGTCAGTCTTCACCTTCGCGGACTTGCCGTCCGGCGCGATCACCGTGACCTCCGTGTCGGCCTGGGCCTTTCCGGCCGCGAGGAACTGGAACTTCAACTCCGACCCGGCAGTGACGGGCACCAACTCCACGGGCAAGGCCTTCGCCCCGACGACAAGTTTGTCGGCCGCGACCGGGCCGATCACGGCCTTCGGGTGGTACGCGAGGAGGTACGCCTTCCCCTCGCCCTTCTGCATCACGCCATAGTTGACCGAGCCGTACACGACCCGCGGGCCGGAGCCGGGGATGACGGCGGTTAGCTCGTGCTTCCCCGGCGCGTGCGGGACCGGCACGTCCTTCCCGCCGGCGTCGCGGAAGGTGAGGACGAGGCCCTTCACCTTGTCCATCGTCACGTTCTCGTCGGGCGCCAGTTCGTCGCTGAGGACGATGACGACCTTGGACGGGTCCTTCGCGTCCGGGATGATGAACACGAAGTGGGCCTGGGCGGCGGCGAGTGTGCCGAGGAGCACGGCCGCGGCGAGTAGTGCGCGAATCACGGGGACTCCGGGTGTGGGTGGGAGGCGGGGGCAAGCCCACCGGTTGCAACCGGTGGGCTTCAACGGTGGCTATTCCTTCGGCGCGGCCGTCACCGGCTGGCCCGTCGCCGCGATGCGGACGACTTCCAGGGTTGCCGTGTTCCCCTCCCCGGGGCGGGCGCCGCCGATCAGCACCGCGTCGGAGCCGTGCGGCACGAGGCGGGCGACGAGCCGCGGGGTGGCGCACTGGCCGACCTTCTCCCACGCGTGCCCATCCGCCGTCAGGCGGTACATCGCCCCGCTCGCGGTGTTCACCACCACCCGGCCGTTGACCGTCGCCGCGGCCGGGGAGAACGACATGGCCTTCTTTCCTTCCAGTGGCAGCGCCGGGCCGGTGCTCCAGGTGCGCGACGCGACGTCGTAGATGTCGGTGGCCTTCCCCTCGGCGCCGAGCCCGCCGATGACGAAGACCTTCGAGCCGACCGCGGTCGCGGTCAGCGCTCGCCGCTGGAACGGCTGCGGCACTGCCTCCCACTTCGGCGTGCCGGTGCCGAGGTCGAGGATCAGCGTCGAGTCGTGCCACACCGACTTCTCGGACTTCCCCTTCATCTGCCAGCCGCCGACGACGACGAGCTTGTCTCCGACCACGACCACGTCGTGCGACGACCGCCCGGCCGGCAGTGGCGGCAGCGGCTCCCACACCTTCCTGGCCGGGTCGAACCGGGCGCAGTCGGTCAACGAGAAGTTGTCGGCCTTGTCGCCGGGCTCGTTGCGCGGCTGCATTCCGCCGACGCGGTAGACCTTGCCCGCGTGGGTGACGAGGTTCATTCCCTGGGCGATCGGCCCGCCCGGAAGTTCCTCCCAGCGGGTGCCGCCGTCGAGCTTCAGCCGGTGGAACGTGCCGAGCACGGACTTGGTGTCGTAGGAGTGCGTCTCGCCGGCGTGGCCGCCGTAGACGTACACGTAGCCGTCGCACACCGTCGCGCCGAAGCTGGCGACGGGGGTGGGCATGGGCGGGAGGTCGGCGGCGCGGCCGACGCCGGCGGTCATCACGGCCGCGACGGCGGCGCAGGCGAATCGGTTGAGCATTGTGTCTCCGGTTGGTTGCGGGTGTGTGCGGGTGGTTACGGCAGCGTCACGATCTCGCCGCCGGCGCGGGTGCCGAGGCCGGCGAAGGTGGTGGCGTCGATCGAGTCGCGGAAGAACTGGACCGAGCCGTCGGCCATCACGAACCCGGCGCCGCCGGTGTGCTGGCTGCGGAACGCCCCGTACGGCGCGTCGGCGTTCCC
>JBGAQM010000019.1:0-32636 GCA_044220735.1 Urbifossiella sp.
CGCCGCCCCGCGGCGGCGGCGCTGGTCGGCGTCTGCGCGCTCGGGGCGGTCGTGTTCGCGGCCGGGCTCGTCGCCAGCAACATTCTCATCGCCCGCGAGCAGCGGAACACGCAGGTCGCCCTCAACGACCGCACCGCGGCGCTGCGGCAGGTCGAGAAGGAGCAGTTGACCACCCGGGCGGCGCTCGACCGCGAGACGCGGGCGGCCGTGTTCCAGCGCTTCACCCTGGCCGACGGGGAGTTTACCGCCGGCCACCCGGGCAAGGCCGAGAGCTACCTCGAGCAGTGCCCGCCCGAGTTCCGCGGTTGGCCGTGGCTCTACCTCAAACGCCGCGGCGGCGACCGCACCGCCGTCCTCACCGGCGTGTCGCCGCTCCCGCCGACCGACAACCGCATCGTCATCGTCGAGTTCCACCCGGACGGCCGGCGGGTGGCGGCGTCGTACATGAGCGGCGTCATCGTGCTCTGGGACACGGTGACCCGGAAGCGGCTGCGGGTGATCGACACGAAGGAGCCGTACCCGCACCCCGGCGGCTTCTCCCCGGACGGCAAGGAGTGGGTCGCGTTCGGCGGCACCATCCAGGCGTTCGACGTGGAGACCGGGAAGAAGCTGCGCTCGATACCGTACCAGACCGCGGGGCCGATCCACTGGGTCGCCTACCACCCCGACGGCCGGCGGATCGCCACCGCCGACAACGACGGCACCGTCACCTTCCGCGACGCCGCCACCGGGACCGTCCTCAGCACCCTCCGCGGGCACCGCGGGGAGGTGCGGAAGATCGCGTTCAGCCGCGACGGCCGGCGGCTCGCCTCGACCGGCCAGGACCGCACCGTCCGCCTGTGGGACGCGACCGACGGCGGCCCGACCGCCGCGCGGCACACCTTCACGCTGGAGTACCCCTCGCGGTGGGTCTGCTTCCACCCGGACGGCGGGCAGCTGGCGGCGCTGGACGAGTGCAACACCGTCACGACCTGGGACGTCAAGACGGGGGAAAAACGGGTCGAGTTCCACGACGAGTTCCTGAACGGCGTCGTGTACAGCCCCGACGCCCGCTACCTGGTGACCGCCGACTACGGCAAGACGATCAAGTTCTGGGACGCCGCGACCGGGCAGGATGTGTTCGCCCTCCGCGACGTGACCGGCGGCGTGAACGGCGTCGCGTTCAGCCCGGACGGGATGCGGCTGGCGACCGCCTGCCGGTACAACACCGTCCGGGTGTGGGACGCGACGCCGGTGCCGGGCGACGAGGCGGTCACGCTCGCGGGTCACGGCCGGATGGTGAACGGCGCCGTCTTCCATCCCGACGGCAAGCGCCTCGTCACGTCCGGCGGCGACGGGACGGTGAAGGTGTGGGACGTGACCCCCGGCACCCCCGGCCGCGTGCTCCACACGCTGGAGGGACAGACCGGCACCGTCTGCGGCGTGGCCCTGAGGCCGGACGGGAAGCACGTCGCGACCGCCGCGGCCGACCTGACGCTGCGCGTGTGGGACGTTGACACCGGCCGCCCGATCCGCGTGATCGCCGGGCTGACGGACCTGCCCACGGCGGTGGCGTACAGCCCGGACGGGGCGTACCTCGGCGTGGCCGTCGGGAACTACGCGTACCGGCTGTGGGACGCGACGACGCACGCCGAGGTGCGAACGATCGACGAGCGGGGGTTCCTGGCCTTCGGGATGGCGTTCAGTCCGGACGGCAAGCGCGTCGGGCTCGGCCGGTGGGACGGCACGCTGAGGTTGTGGGACCCGCGCACCGGCGCCCCGTTGCGCACCCTGCGGAGCCCGGGGTCGGAGCCCTACGGGTGTTATGGGCTGGCGTTCAGCCCGGACGGCAAGTGGCTCGCCGCGACGGCCAACGACGCGGGTTCGGTGACGGTCTGGGACGCGAAGAGCTACCAGGTGAAGCACACACTCACCGCCGCGCCGGGGGCGGGGCTTCACGCGGTGGCGCGGGTCGCGTTCAGCCCGGACAGCACACTCCTCGCGGCCGTGCAGTTCACCGGCACGGTCACGATCTGGGACGTGGAGGCCGGGACCGAGGTGGGCCGGGTGACCGGCCCGGCGGGGTACGCCAACGCGATTGCGTTCAGCCCGGACGGTCGGCGGTTGGCGGTGGGCGGCGGCCACCGGGGCCAGGGCGTTACAAAGGTCTGGAACCTGGACGCCGTCCTCGGCCACCACGCCGAGTGAGGGGCGCCGGATGCCCCGCGGCAGACGAAGTCCTTGACCGCGTCCCGGGCGGGGTGGACGATGGGGCGCTCCCTTCCGGAGGTGCCCGATGGCCGTGGCCCCCGCTGTTGTTTCCCGCCTGTGCGCGGTCGCCGCCGCGCTCCTCGTGACGGACCCCGCTGCGGCCGGCCCGCCGCTCGTGAAGCACACCCATACCTACAAGTCCGTCGGCGACCTCAAGGTCCAGGCCGACGTGTACCGAGCGGACGACACGGCGGCGCGGCCCGTTGTCGTGTGGATTCACGGCGGCGCGCTCGTCATGGGGAGCCGAAAGGGGGTGCCCCAAAATCTCCTCGACCTGTGCCGCGACGAGGGGTACGCGCTCGTCTCCATCGACTACCGGCTCGCCCCGGAGGTGAAGCTGCCGGACGTGGTTGCGGACGTGACGGACGCCCTGCGCTGGGTCCGTGAGGACGGCGCGAAGGTCTGCCGGCTGGACCCGAAGCGCGTCGTCGTGACCGGCGGGTCGGCCGGCGGCTACCTCAGCCTCCAGGCGGGGGCCTCGGTGCGACCGCGGCCGACGGCGCTGGTCGCGTACTGGGGCTACGGCGACGTGGACGGCGACTGGTACACCCGGCCGTCCGACCACTACCGCCGGCAGGTTCCCCTCATCGACCGGGCCGACGCGTTGAATGGCGTCGGGGGGCCGCCGGTCACCGGCAGCGAGAACGGGTTCGACGGCAAGGCCCGCGGCCGGTACTACCACTACCTGCGGCAGAACGGCCTGTGGACTCAGGAAGTCACCGGCTTCAACCCCGCGAGGGACCGGGCGAAGCTCGACCCGTACTGCCCGGTGCGTAACGTCAACCCGGACTATCCGCCGACGCTCCTCGTTCACGGCACTGAGGACACGGACGTGCCGTACCAACTGTCGACCGACATGGCACGCGAGTTCGCCCGCCACAAGGTGCCGCACGAACTGGTCACCGTCGCCGGCGCGGGCCACGGCCTCTCCGGCGGGGACCAGAAGTTGGTCGCTGACGCCCACGCCCGGGCACTGGCCTTCATCCGCAAGCACTTGTCGGCCGCCTCGCCGGCCCCGGCGACGCCGCAGCGGGGTCGCTCGGCCGCAACGACCTGGCCACACAGAACGCCCACGGCGCGTGCGGTCAACTCCGCGGCGCCGGCAGTGACGCGTAGGGCACCAACCCGACGTTCAACGTGATGAACATCGCCGGCTTGCCGAACGCCCGGCCGGATGTGCGGCAGGGGGTGTCGTTCCTCGTCGCCGGTCTGCGCGAGGTCGGCTCGTGGCCGATGTCACGCCGCGGCCACATGGGCATCACCCCGTCGGACAAGGTGGTGCCCATTACCTACTTCGGCAGCGCCTGGGCGACGCTCAGGCGTGCGCCGTGCCGCGATAACCAGGAGGGCCGACGATGAGCCGGCGTTCGTGTGGGGTCGTGCTGCTCGTGGCGGGCCTCCTCCTGGGAATCCTCCCGGGAACCGGCCGCGGGCAGGGGCCGGCGGTCGCCACCTCGATGGTCGCCATGAGCGACGGGGTGAAGCTCGCCACCGACGTGTACCTCCCCGGCGACGGCACCGGCAAATACCCCACGATCGTGGTCCGCACGCCGTACAACAAGGCCGGCGGCCGCGGCATCGCGGCGCTCTGTGCGGCCCGCGGGTATGCCTGCGTGGTGCAAGACGTCCGCGGCAAGTTCAAGTCCGAAGGCCACCCGGCGATCATCTTCGGCAACGACGGCCTCGGCGAGCACCAGGACGGCCCCGACACGCTGGCGTGGGTCGCGGGGCAGCCGTGTTGCGACGGCAAGGTCGGCAGCTGGGGCGGCTCCGCCCTCGGCATCGCGCAGAACATGGCCGCCCCAGGCGCCCCGGACGCGTTGAAGGCGCAGCACGTCACGGTGGCGTTCTCCGACTACTACAGCCAGGCCGCGTATCAGGGCGGCGCCTTCCGCACCCAGCTCATCGAGCGCTGGCTGCGCGGCAACGGCCTCGTCGAGCGGAACCTCGAAACGTTCGTCGCCCACCCCCGCTACGACGACTTCTGGAAGAAGCTGAACTCCGAGACTTTTGCCAGCAAGGTGCGGGCGCCGGGCGTGTACGTCGGCGGGTGGTACGACATCTTCCTCCAGGGCACCATCAACTCGTTCACGGCGGTCCACTACCGCGGCGGCGAGGGGGCGAAGGGGAAGTGCCGGCTGGTGATCGGCCCGACCGGGCACGGCACGTTCAACGAGCTGAAGTACCCGGCGAGCGCCGCACGGCAGCCGGCGTGTGCCGACCCCTTCGCGTGGTACGACCACGTCCTCCGCGGCAAGGACAACGCCGTGGCGCGGGAGAAGGCCGTCCACTACTACGTGATGGGCGACCCGACCGACCCCAAGGCGCCGGGAAACGTCTGGCGCCACGCCGACGACTGGCCGCCGCCGGCCGAGCCGACGCCGTTCTACTTCCACGACGACGGCACCCTCGCCCGCGGGACGGAGCCCGACGGGAAGGCGAGCAAGAGCTACAGCTACGACCCGAAGCACCCCGTTCCGAACATCGGCGGGCAGGAACTCGGCGTGCCGCTCGGGCCGATGGACCAGCGCCGCGCTGAGTCGCGGCCGGACGTGTTGCTGTTCACGACGCCCGTCCTCGCCGAGCCGGTGGAGGTGACGGGCCGGATCGCCGCGAAGCTGTTCGTCTCGTCGGACTGCCCGGACACCGACTTCACGGTGAAGCTGACGGACGTGTACCCCGACGGCCGGTCGATGCTGGTGACCGACGGCATCCTGCGCGCCCGCTACCGCGAGTCGTTCGAGAAGGAGTCGTTTCTCGAAGCGGGGAAGGTCTACGAGCTGACCGTGGACCTGTGGAGTACGTCGCTGGTGTTCAACGCCGGGCACCGCATCCGCATCGCGGTGTCGTCGTCGAACTCGCCTCGGTTCGAGGCGAACCCGAACACGGGCCGCGCGTTCCGCGCCGACGCCGAGACGCGCGTGGCGCGGAACACGCTATACCTGTCGAAGGAGTACCCGTCGCGGGTGGTACTGCCGGTCGTGCTGCCGGCCGCGCGGTAGCAGTCTTCGACGGTCACCCGCCCGTTCGCCGAAGGGGTCGCCATGACTCGCCTGACCGTCCTGTACGGCCACCCGAAGGATCCCGCGGCCTTCGACCGCTACTACCACGACGTCCACATCCCGATCGCGCGGCGCATGGAAGGGCTGGCGGGTTGGACCATCGGGAAGTGCGTGACCGCCACGCCTGGGGAGTTGCCGCCGTACTACATGATTGTGGGTCTCTACGCCGCCACCCGGGCCGAGTTGGACGCGGTCCTCGCGTCGCCCGAGGGACAGGCGACGGTCGCGGACGTGCCGAACTTCGCCACCGGCGGGTTTACCTTCATGTTCGACGAGGAAGTCGTGCTGATCCCCTGCTCACTCGGTGGTTGATCATCGCGTCGCATGCCCCCGGTTGAGCTTCACCCGCCGCGCCGGGGGAATCCGTTCGTATCCCCACGCCTGCCGGAGTTCGCCGTGCGCCCATCGTGGTCATCGCCGCCGCGCGGCTCGTCGCCGGGTGCGACTGGCGCGCTGGTGCCCGTGCAGCAAGTCGTCCGCCCCCCACTGGTCCGACTCCAAGAGAAGTAGTCACCCCTTGACGCACAATTCGTCGGCCACACGAACATGCCGGACGACATGGTCGCCCAGTACGTGTCCTGGGGCCACATCCCGTGGCTGAACGGGTACCAGATTTGGGCCGAGACGATCATCTGGCTGGGCGCAGGCAACGGCATACCCAGACCGGGCCGGGCAGAGCGGTGACCGGTCGGGCCGCCGACTCGGGTCGCGCCGCGACACGGGCGGAGGAGTTGAGCAAGACGCTGGAGCGGGTGACGGCTTTGACAGGCGAGGCGATGGACCGTCCGTGGGACGCGAGAGGGCGGCTAGAACTGGCGGCCGTGAGCGAGTCGATGGGTGTGCCGACACTGGCGGCGATGACCACGATGGGCGCACGGCGAACTCCGGCAGGCGTGGGGATACGAACGGATTCCCCCGGCGCGGCGGGTAGCCGCGTCACCGGGCGGGGACGCGTGGTCGCGGGCCCGCGGCCCCCACACGGTTCGCCGCGCGGACGGCCGTCGCGCGACCCCGCTCGTCGCTCACGCCGGCCGGAGCGCCTCGCGGTGCTTCCGCCCCGCGTCGGCCAGGCAGTCTGCGGTCAGGCCGACCGCCGCCAGCAATTCGCCGCGGTCGCCGTGCTCGATGAACCGGTCGGGGATGCCCCGCCGCACGACGTTGCGGGCGTCGAGCCCGGCTGCGTTCGCTGCCTCCAACACCGCCGAGCCGAACCCGCCCTCGACCGTCCCTTCCTCCACCGTCACCACCACCGGGAGTGTCTCGACCGCCCGCAGAATCGTCTCCCGGTCCAGCGGCTTTGCGAACCGGGCGTTGATGACGCCGACGTGCAGTCCTTCGTCCCGTAGTTTCGCCGCGGCCGCGACGCACGTCGCCAGCAGCGTACCGAAGGCGACGAAGCACCCGTCCTCGCCCCAGTCGATCACCTCCGCCTTCCCCAACTCCACCGGCGCGAACTCGGCCGGCCGCTCGACCCGGTCGAGGTTCGTCTTGGGGTAGCGCATCCCGATCGGGCCGGGGTGCCCGAGGGCGTAGTTAAGCATGGGCACGGCGTCGGCCTCGTCGCCGGGGGCCATCACGACCATGTTCGGGAACAGCCGCATGTACGGGATGTCGAACGTGCCGTGGTGCGTCGGTCCCTCCGGGCCGGTGAGGCCGGCGCGGTCCATGGCGAATACCACCGGCAGGTTCTGGAGGCACACCTCCTGGAATATCTGGTCGAAACTCCGCTGCAGGAACGTGCTGTAGATGTCCACCACCGGCTTCATCCCGGCCTTGGCCATCCCCGCCGCGAAGGCCACGGCGTGGCTCTCGCAGATGCCCACGTCGAAGAAGCGGTCGGGGAAGTCCTCGCGGACCTTCTCCAGCTTGTTCCCCTGGCACATGGCGGCGGTGAGGACGGCGACCTTCGGGTCGGCCGCCATCGCCGCGTGGATGCCGGCGCTCACGAGGTCCGTGTACGCCTTCGCGCCGCTCTTGCGGAACGACTTGATGGTGCCGTTCGGCCCCAACTCCTCGAACACCGGCGGGGTGTGGTACGTCACCGGGTCGGCCGCGGCCTCCGGGATGCCGTGCCCCTTGTTCGTAAACACGTGGAGGAGGATCGGCCCCTTCTGCCCCTTCAGGTCGCGGAGAATCCTCCGGAGCCCCGGCAGGTCGTGGCCGTCCACCGGGCCGAAGTAGCGGAAGCCCATCTCTTCGAACAGCATGCCGTCTTTGAAGAACGCCTTCAGCCCGTCGCGGATCTGCTCGAGTGCCGAGTGGGCCATCTCGCCGAACACGGGGATGCTGCCGAGGACGCGGTTGATCTTCCGCTTGCCGCCCTGGTAGAGGCCGGTCATCCGGCACTGGTCGAGGTACTGGCCGAGGCCGCCGGTGCGGGGGCAGATGCTCATCTTGTTGTCGTTCAGGACCACGAGGAGGTCCTGGTTCATGCCGCCGATGTTGTTCAGCGCCTCGAACACGATGCCGCTCGGCAGCGCCCCGTCGCCGATCACCGCGACGGCCTTGCGGTCGCCGTTGCCCGTCAAGTCGTCGGCGGCCTTCAGGCCGGAGACGGTGGAGACGCTGCACCCGGCGTGGCCGGTCATGAACAGGTCGTAGGGCGACTCGCCGGGGTGGGGGAAGCCCATCAGCCCGCCGCGGGTGCGGATGGTGTGGAACCGGTCGTAGCGCCCCGTCACCAGCTTGTGCGGGTAGACCTGGTGGCCGGTGTCCCAGATGAGCCGGTCCTTCGAGAAGTCGAAGGTGAGGTGCAGCGCCAGCGTCAGTTCGACGACGCCGAGGTTGCTGGCGAAGTGGGCCGGCCGGGTGGTGAGCACGCTCACGAGTTCCTGGCGGATCTCGCGGGTGAGCTGCTGCAACTGCTCGTCCGAGAGCTTGTGCAGGTCGGCCGGGCCGGTGATCGTGGGCAGCAGGGTAGACATCGTATCCCCCGGTTAGCGATCGCGTCGCACGACATACTTCGCCAGCTCGAACAGCAGCGGGCTGCCGAGCCGGTTCGCCGCCGTCATGGCGGTCACCGCCAGTTCTTCCGCCCGCGACCGGCTCTCGAACACGCCGAGAAAGCCGGGGTAGGTCATCTTGCCGCGGGCGGCGTCCTTGTTCACCCGCTTGCCCGTCTTCTCGGCCGTACTCTCCACGTCGAGCAAGTCGTCGGTCACCTGGAACGCCAGCCCGAAGGCGGCGGCGTAGTCGTCGGCCGCGGCCAGTGCGTCGGGGTCGGCCCCGCGCTCGCCCCGCGCCGCGTGGACGCCGAGACGCAGCGCCGCCCGGAACAGGGCGCCCGTCTTGCGGCGGTGGATCGCCTCCAGGGCCGCGACCGAGTCGGCCGGGCGGTCGGCCTCGATCCGCCCTTCCGCCGCGAGGTCGAGCACCTGGCCGCCGACCATCCCGACCGCACCGGCCCCCGCGGCGAGTTCTACACAACTAACCGCGGCCGTGCGCGGCGGGTAACCCGCCGCAACCACCTCGAACGCTAGCGTCAGCAGGGCGTCGCCGGCGAGGATGGCCAGCGCCTCGCCGTACTTCTTGTGGCATGTCGGCAGACCGCGGCGGAGGTCGTCGTCGTCCATCGCCGGCAGGTCGTCGTGGACGAGCGAGTAGGTGTGGACCATCTCGACCGCACAAGCCGCCGGGAGGGCTTGCTCCGGCGTGCCACCACACGCCTCGCACGCGAGGGCGACGAGGAGCGGGCGCAACCGCTTGCCGGGGGCGAGTAGGGAGTAGCCCATCGCCGCCGACAGCGCGGCGGGGGCGTCCGACGTGTACCGGGCGAGGGTGAGTCGCAGCGCGGCCTCGACGGCGTCCTGCCGGCCCTTCAGGTCTGCCCACAACTCCCCGCCCACGGCCGATCCTTCCGGCGCCCCGCCTCGGGGCTGTGCGGTGATTTATAGCAGCCGACCGGCCGCGCGACGCGGTCGAAATCGGAACCATCCGAGGATTCGACCCCGTTCTCAGCCGTCTATTCCCGGCAACTTTGCATTACGAAGCGATTTGCCGAGCGAAGCCTTGGCCGCGGTCACCGTCGCGACGTGCTCGAACGGCTGGAGTTCGGGACTGCCGTCGGCGGCGGTACCAGTCAGGAGCCGGACGCGCTGTTCCGCGTCCTTCAGCTTGCCGTAGCAAAGCCGGAGCAGGCCGACGCCGCGCTCGTACCGGGCGAGGGCGTCGTCGAGCGTGGTGGTGCCGTCCTCCAGTTCGCGGAGGATGCGTTCGAGCTCGGCCAGCGCCTGCTCGAAGCGGACGGGTTCGGCGTCACTCGGGGTCATCGACGGTTCGGGGGTTCGGGTTCGTGACGATCGCCGCCTCGACCGCGACACTGCGGATGTCGCCGCCCGCGACGCGCGTCAGCAGGATGTCGCCGGGGCTCACGGCTGCGGGATCGGTAATCACGGTCCCTGCGGTCGTGCGAGTGAGGCTGTAGCCGCGCTTCAGGACGTTTAGGGGGCTCAGGCTGTCGAGTTGTGCCGCGGCCGCGGCCAGTTTCTCGGCAGTAGCCGACAGGCGGGCGCGGGCGGCGCGATGAAGGCGTTCCGCGGTGTCGTCGAGCCGTTGCTCCAGGTCATTGACGCGCTGCAGCGGCCGGCGAAACACGGGCCGCGACGCGACGGCGTCGAGGCGGTCTCGGATCAGCGTGAGGCGGCGGTCGATGGCTTCGCGGAGGCGGGCGGCGCGGTCGTCCACGTCGGCGAGGAGTTCGAGCCGGTGCGGCGTCAGGGCGACGATCGCGGCGGTCGGCGTCTCGGCCCGGTGGTCGGCGACGAGGTCGGCGACGGTCACGTCCGTCTCGTGGCCGATCGCCGACACGACGGGCACGACCGACTGGAACACGGCGTCGGCAACGGCCTCCTCGTTGAACGCCGCCAGGTCTTCGGAACTGCCCCCGCCGCGGCCGATGACCACGGCACACAGCGGCAACTTCCCCGAGGCGTGGAGGCGGTTGAGTTCGCGGAGCGCGACCGCCACCTCCTCCGCGGCGCCGGTCCCCTGCACGCGGCTGGGGCGGACGATGACGTCGGCGCGCGGCCAGCGCTGGGCGAGGAGTTCGAGCATGTCGCGGATCGCGGCCCCGGTTGCGCTGGCGATCAGGGCCACGCGCTTCGGGTACTTCGGCAGGGGCCGCTTGCGGCGCGAGTCGAAGTACCCGCGGGCGAGGAGCTTTTCCTTGAGTTGCCGCAGGGCCAGTTCGGCGGCGCCGAGGCCCTTCGGCTGGAGTTCTTCAATTTGAAGTTGAACGTCGCCGCGCTGGTCGAAGACGCTTAACCGACCGCGGGCGAGAACCTCCATGCCGTTCCGCGGCTCGAACTTCATCCGCAGGTTCACGCCGCGGAACAGGACGGCCCGGAGGTTCGCGGCGGCGTCCTTGAGGGTGAAGTACATGTGGCCGGACGCGGCCTTCGTGAAGCTGCTGATTTCACCGGAGACCCACACGGCGTTGAACTTCGCCTCGACCACGCCGCGCAACCGGGCGACGAGCGCGGACACGCTCATCACCTCGCGGTCGGTCGGCGGGGCCGCGGTCATGGGGTCGTTACCCGGG
This sequence comes from Urbifossiella sp., assembly GCA_044220735.1. Lineage (GTDB taxonomy): Bacteria > Planctomycetota > Planctomycetia > Gemmatales > Gemmataceae > Urbifossiella. Next base: position 10,852 of record JBGAQM010000019.1, read on the forward strand.
CAAGAATCAGCGGATCGCCCTGCTGATCATACATCCACCTGACGAGTTCACCAGTCCGGTTCGCTTCCCACTCGCGCCACTCGGCTTCGATCAGGGCAACGTAGGCGTTCGGGGGAAGGTTTACGGGCGAGCTCAGCTTGCGGGTCGGGCGGCCGTAGTAGAAGAGGACTCCCTCGTCCTTGAGCTTCAAGATGTACAACGCCTCGCCGGCGGGAACAAGTTCGCGGAGCGCCACGGCGGTGGCGTCGGCGTCACGGCCGGAGTTGCGGCGGGGGACGACGACCTCGACGAACACGACCTTCGCGGCGAGCCAGAGGGCGAGAAAGGCTACGATCCAGGTTCTGCCGCTCGCGGCGAAGCCGCGTGGGCGCTGCATCGCCGCAACCGGCGGAGACCCGCGCCACCAGTCGAGCAGTCCCATCACGCCGAGCCCCATCAGCGCGGGGCTAATCGGCAGCGCATAGCGGACGTTGTGGTTCGGCACGAGTGCCCAGAACAACAGGTTCGGCCACGTCCAGCAGTGCAGGAACGCTAGCAGCCCCCGGCCTCGGTCATCCCAGCGGGCCGCGAACCCGCGGCGCAGCGTCCGCAGCGCGAACAGCGACAGCGGCAGGTGCGCCGCCCACACGAGCAGGGGGTACGTCAGCACCTCCGACCACGGATAACCCTTCGCGGCCGACTTCGGGGCGAAGCGGTACGCGGCCTCCTTCCGAACGGTGTCGGAGAGTACCTCCCAACCGACCTGCTGCGTGACGAGCGCCGCCCACCCCGCGACAGCCGCGACCGCGACGACGGTGGCAGCGAGGAAGGGCCCGCCGACCAGGAGCCGCATCTGTCGGCGCCAGGCGAGCAGCGGCAGCGCGGTGAGGGCGAAGAAGGCGGGTGCCGTCCACTTCGTCAGCGTGCCGGCGGCGACGCACAGGAGAGAGAGTTGGGCGAGGCCGGTTCGTTGCCACGGGTGGGCGGTCTCACGTTGTTCGACTTCGAGCCAGGCGTGGAAGGCGACCAGTGCGGCGGTCACCCAGCCCACCAGGGTCATGTCGATTTCGGCGCTGGGGACTTTGTCCAACCACATGATCGAACACGGGAGCAGAAACCCCGCGAGCAGCCCGGACCGCTCGCCGAGCACGCGGCGGAACAGGCCGACCATTAGGGCGACCGCTACCGTGGCTGCGACGGCGGACGGGAGCCGCGCCGTGACCTCGGTGACTCGACCAGTCGGGAGCGAGGCGAGGCCGATGGCGGCGTAGTGACCAGGAGGCTTGGTGAGGAACGGCTCGCCGTGGAGGACGGGGTATAGCCAGTGCCCGCGCAGGCACTCGGCGCCAATGATGGCGCGGAGCGACTCGGTCCGGTACAGGGGGCCTGCGCCGAGGCCGTAGAGGAACAGGACTGCGCACCACCCCATTAGCAAGGCCGGGGCGAGCGACAACCGCGGCAGCCCGAGACGGACGGCGAATCGTGGTGTGATGCGGATGCGGCAGCCTCCGTGCAACGGCTTCACCTGGGGCCGGCTTCCGGCCGGCCGTGTCAGCTCTGGCCGACTGGAAGCCGACCCCACGGCGAGCGCCAATCGTGGCGGCGCGCCACGCAGTCTCTACCCCAACGGCTCCAGGGGGAGGCCGAACGTCTCGGCCACGGCCGCGTTCGTCACCTTTGCGGCGCGGACGTTCACTCCCGCGGCCAGGCCGGGGTTGTCCTTCGTGGCCCGGTCCACGCCCTTGTTCGCCAGTTGCAGCGCGTACGGCAGGGTCACGTTGGTCAAGGCGTAGGTGCTGGTGCGGCCCACGGCGCCGGGCATGTTCGTCACACAGTAGTGGACCACGTCGTCCACTAGGTAGGTCGGCTTCGCGTGGGTCGTCGGGCGGCTCGTCTCGAAACAGCCTCCCTGATCGATCGCCACATCAATGACCACGGCCCGGTGGGGCAACCGCTTCAGGTCGTCGCGGCGGACGAGGTGTGGCGCCTTCGCCCCGGGGATCAGTACCGCCCCGATCACCAGGTCGGCCCACGGCAGCACGTCCAGCAGGTTGTGGCGGTTCGAGAACAGCGTCGTCACGTTCCGCGGCATCACGTCGTCGAGGTAGCGGAGGCGGTCGAGGTTCACGTCGAGGAGGAAGACGTTCGCCCCAAGGCCGGCCGCGACGCGAGCCGCATTCGCGCCGACGACGCCGCCGCCGAGCACGACCACGGTCGCGGGGGCGACGCCAGGTACGCCGGCGAGGAGGATGCCGCGGCCGTCGAAGGGGCGTTCCAGGAACTTCGCCCCCTCCTGGATGCTCATGCGGCCGGCGACCTCGCTCATCGGCGTCAGCAGGGGCAAGCCGCCCTTCGCATCGCGGATCGTCTCGTAGGCCACGGCCGTGACGCCGGACGCCATCACGGCGCGAGTGAGTTTCTCGTCGGCGGCGAAGTGGAAGTAGGTGAAAAGCGTCTGCCCGGGGCGCATCAGCGGCCACTCGTCGGGCAGCGGCTCCTTCACCTTGATGATGAGGTCGGCGCGGCCCCACACGTCGGCCGTGGCCGGCACGATCTCGGCGCCGGCGGCGGCGTACTGCTCGTCGGCGATGCCGCTGCCGTCGCCGGCGCCGGTCTGCACCAGCACTCGGTGGCCGGCGCGGGTCAGTTCCTCGGCGCCGTTGGGCGTCAGGGACACGCGGTACTCGTCCGCCTTCACCTCGCGGGGCACGCCGATGATCATGCGATTCCTCCGGTGCCGAGATTGTGATGGGCCGGGAGAGGTGGAATCAAGGTCAAAGCCCGGGGACGGCCGTCCCCGGGCTTGTCGGGGTGAGTTACTTCCGCCCGAGTTGCTGGACTTCCTTCCACACGTCGCCGTAGGCCTCCTTGTCGAACGGGGGGCAGCCGGTCGGGTACTGGCCGAGCGGGTGGTCCTTCGCCCGCATCAGGGCGGTGCAATAGCTGAACGTCCGGCAGATCCGCTTGCGGTCGAGCTTGCCGTGGTCGAGGAGTTGCCGCACCCAGTCCGGCTGCGCCAGGCTCGCGCGGCCGACGCCGACCAGGCTGATGCGACCGTCGCGGACGTTCGCCGCGCCGGCCTGCGGCAGAAACTCCTGGAGGTAGCTGTACCCCGTCCCGACGACCGCCAGCCCCGGGTTCGCGGCCTGGATGGCGCCGGCGATCTTGAAGTGACGGTCGACGCCGAGCAGCGGGTGCTCGGGCGACTCGTAGCCGTCCGGCGGCGGGTACTCGAACGGCCGGCCGAAGTGCGGCTGCGCGTACGGGTTCCCCAGGGCGATGTTCACGAGCGACACGCCGAGGTGCCGCATCTCCTGCACCCAACGGATCGGCTCCGTCAGGTCCGCCGTCAGCGGCGCGTCCGGGTCCAGCCCCCAACCGTTGACGACGGGCGTGGCGAAGGCGTCCGGCTCGCCGTCGCCGCTCGCCGCCTTGTGGAAGGGGACGCCGTCGAACCCGTTCATCCGCGTGGCGATCACGACGTTGGACGGCACCGCCGCCTTGACCGCGAGGATGACCTCGCGCGCCAGGCGGGTGCGGTTCTCGAAGCTGCCGCCGTAGGGGCCGGGGCGGGTGCGGGCGCCGAGCAACTCGCTCAACAGGTAGCGGTGGCACTGCTTGATGTCGAGGAAGTCGAACCCGACCGCGACCGCCAGCTTCGCAGCGGCGACGTAGTCGTCCACGAGGCGCTTCAGGTCGTCGTCGGTAAGGAGCGGCGTGTCGGCGGTCACCTTGTAGCGGCCGACGAGGAGCGGGTCGTGACAAGCGATCAGCGGGCGGCGATAGCTGTAGCGGCCGGAGTGCGTGAGTTGCAGGCCGAACAGCAGGTCCGCGTCGTCGCCGTTCGTGGCCCGGTGGGCGGCGCGGCAGTCGGCGACCATCCGGGCGAAGTCGTCGCGGGTGTGTTCCGCGAGCCAGATTTGCCGCGGGTTCATACGGCCGTCGTCGGTGACGGCGCACGCCTCACCCCAGATCACCTTCGCCCCGCCGGCGCCGAAGCGGACGTAGCGGCGGAACGTGAGTTCGCCGGGCCGGCCGTCGGGCTCGCCGTCGCAGCCTTCCATCGGGTGGATGCACCAGCGGTTCCCGGCCGTACGCGGACCGACTGCCAGCGGCGCGAACAGCGGAGCCAGGTCGTCGGTGAAGCGCAGGTCGATGCCGAGGCGGGCGTTCTCGGACTCGAGTTCGGCGACCGACTTGTACTTGAAGAACCGGGCCACGTTGCACCGGGGGCAGGAGACGGGAGACAGGAGTCAGGATACGCGGGACGTCACCGGCTGCTGGGGTCGATGTCGTCCGCGTCCGGGCTCGCGTCCTCCATCTGCCGATCCCGGACCGGCGGCGGGTAGAAGAGCAGTGCGAACGCCAGCACGACGGCGCTGCACACCACGAGCGGCACCACCCAGACGCCCTGCCAGTCGATCACGGTGCCGACGCGGTAGCGGTCCACGACGGTCGCGGCGAAGGCGTTCCCGGCCCAGACCCCGACGCCGCCGGACACGAACGTGATGATCCCCTGGGCGCTCGCCCGCAGGTGCGGCGGCGCCTCGCGGTCGAGGTACGTCGAGGCGACCAGCAGAAAGAACGTGTAGCCCATCCCGTGCATCGGCACGCCGACCGCCACGACCGCCGGCGTCCACCCCGCTGCCATCACCCACCCGCGCAGGGCGTACCCGCCGAGGCCGACGAGCATCAGCCCCTTCATCCGGTCGCGCGGGCGGAGCAGCGGCAGGCTAAACATGCAGCCCACCTCGATCACCTGCGCGATCGTCATCACCTGTTCCGGCTTCGGCACCCCGTGGTCGGTCAGGTAGCGGTGGCCGTACACGACGTAGAACTGGTTCATCGCCGTGGTGACGAACGCGACGAGCACGAACACGACGAACGACCGGTCGCGGAACAGCACGAGCGCCCGCAGCCCGAACAGGTCGGCGACACTGCGGCCACTCCCGAGCGGCCGCGTCCGCGGCAGCGTGAACGCGTACACCCCGACGACGAACGACCCGGCCGCGGCGAGGTAGAGCACGTCGGAGGACACCGCCCGGAAGAACTGCCCCACCGCCAGCCCCGCGAGAATCCAGCCGACGGTACCATAGAGTCGCACCCCGGCGAACTGGTGCCCGGGGTCGGTGAGGTTGCGCAGGCCGATGACGGTGGTCAGTGTCATCGCCAGTTGCATGAACACGCAGTAGGAGAGCATCACGCCGAACAGCCGGCCGAAGGTGACGGCCGCGACCCGCCGCACCTCCGGGTCGTCGTTCACCCGGTCGAGTTGTTCGGGCGTCGGGGCGGGGCCGGCCTCACGGGCGACGGCGGCCTGGTACGCGGCGTCCATCCGCGGGGCGTTCTCGTCGCACCACGTCGCCGCGGCGTACAGCAGCCCGGCGCAGGCGAGGCTCGACACGGCCAGGACGAGTTCGGCGCGGAAGAGGCGGTCGGTGAGCAACCCGATGACGAGCGGGGCGAGCATTCCGCCGAACGCGAACGACGAGTACAGCCAGCCGACCTCGCCGGTGGTGAAGTTGAGGCCGCCGCGGGTGGGGGAGGACATCAGGTACGTGGACAGGGTCGGAACCCAGGCCCCCAGCCCCAAGTAGAAGAGCAGCATCATCACCGACAACCGGGCCGTCACCGCCCGCCCGCCCGCCGTCTGGTCTGCCACCGCCCGCCCCTTCCCTGGTTGTGCCCGCCGCACCCGCAACGTAAACTCGCGGCACCCGGCGGCCCAGCCGCTCACGACTTGCGGGCAGTGCCATGGCCTTTATCTGGTGCGGACTCGTCGTGTTCCTGCCGCTCGTCGTGCCGATCGGGGCGGTCGTGTTCCAGGTCTCCGTGCGCCTGGCCAACCGCTTCCTCGGCCGGCCCCCGGCAGACCACCGCCACGGGTATGAGCCGGACGACTACGTCCTGCCGTCGGCGAGGGCGGCGGTCATCCCGGAACCGGGGTTCGGGCGGGCCGCGTGGATCACTGCCGCCGTCTTCCTCGCGTACATCGCGGCCGTCGTCGCACTATCCATCCTGGAGCGCAACTCCGGATTGGACCGGGACGAGGCTCGGGTCGTGTTCGGCGGGTTGTCCCTGGCGACCGCCTTCCTGATCCAGTCGGGCGTCCTGGCCCTCCTCCTGCCGACCACGTACCCGCGGGCGTGTCTCGTGGCGGCGTTCGCCCTGCTCCTGAGCGTCCCGGTCGTGCTGGTCGTCGGCGGGCTCGCACTGGTCGGGCTGAACGCGGTCGCTCCAAACATGCGGGGGTAACGGGCGGCGCCGGCCCCGGGTGTGTTCTACGTTCGAGGTGCACCCACGTCCCGCACCCCGAACCCGCCGGCACCCATGGCGCTGATCGTCGGCCTCATCGCCCTCGCCTGTACGCTCGTCCTCATCTACGTCGCCCTGCGGATCGGGGCCGCGATTCTGCGCACGTCGGTTCGGCTCACCAACGCCGTCCTCGGTGGCCGCGATCTGGACGAGGACGACTTCCGGCACCGCGCGTCGGCCTACGAGGCGATTCCGCGGCCGAAATCGCTCGGCGGCATCCGTATCCCCGTCCCCGGCGTCGGGTACGCCATCCTGGTGAACATCGCGTCCACGGTCGTGTCGTGGGCGTTTCAGGTCGCCGCGACGGTCGCGGCCGTGGTCCTATTCGGCGTGACGGTCCCCGAACCGACCGCGACTCCCGACGAGGCCGCCCTCGCCGGCGCGCTGGGCGTACTGGCCGTCAGCATGGGGGCGGGCCTGCTCGGGACGCTCATGGTGTTGAAGTTCGCCTTGCCGACGACGTTCTTCCGTGCGGGCGTTGTCGTCGTCTGGCAGGTCGTCATCTGCATGCTGATCGGGGCGGTGATGGTCGGCGTGCTGTTCGCCCTGGGGGCGATGAACGGCGGCCCGCCGGCGCTGCCCACCCGGCCGGGAACGGGTGGGTGGGTGTGATGGCGCCGCTTGCGGCGATGCAGGCTACACGCTGCATCGCCGCGAGTCGGCCCCCCCGTCAGTTCTTCGGCGGCGGGGGGTCTGCGGGTTCGAACGTCGAATGCGCCCGCGTCCCGACGATCCCGAAGCCCGCCCGCAGACTCAGCCGGGCCGTCACCTTCAACTCGCCTCCGGCGGTCACCGCGAGCGCGGCAATCGTCATCGGCCGGTCGTCCGTGCCGAACATCTTGCCGACCTCCTCGATCTCGCGCGGCGGCGCCCCCGCCGTCGTCATGAACTTGATCCACCGGCCCGGGTTCAACTGGACGTTCAGCACCGGCGCCTCGGCCGGTTGCAGCGCCAGAAGCCCCTTCATCGCCGCCACCGCGTCCGGGCCGACGGCGGCGTAGGCGGCCTTCGGCGCGAACGCCAGCGCGACCTTCGCGTCCGGCCCGCCCATCGACTTCTCCGGGCCGCCGAGCCACCCGCCGTTGCCCGCCAACTTCCCGATCTCGATCAGGTGGACCGACACGCCGCCGACCTTCTCGGCGTTCCACTTCACGACCTTCTGGAACTCCGGCGGCGCCTCCGCGTCGATGACCGCCTTCACGGCCTTCTCCAGCGCCTTGGTGTCCTCGAAGGCGACGGCCAGCACGCCGGTGAACTGCCCGTCCTTGTTCGGCCCGCGGAACGACCCGGCCACGTCGACCTCGCCCGTCTCCACCGTCCGCTTCGCCCCCTTCAGCGCCTCCTGGAGGAGGTCGCCGGTCGGCCCGCCGAGCCCCCCCACCTGCTTCAGAGCCGTGTCGATCCCTTCCGTCGCCGCGGTGCGGAGTTCCTTGTTGAAGAACGGGAGCCGAGTGACGAACCCGACGGCGGTGTCCTTGGCGAGGACGCCGGCGAAGCGGTTGGTGGTCGCCTTCCGGGCCGCCAGTTCTTTCGCCAACTCCGAGCCCGGCCGCGGCACCACCGTGAACTCGGCGCCGATTTCGGCCGTGGGGACATCGAGCGTGAATCGGGCCGTCGCCTCCTTCGCCCCCTCGCTGAGTTTCAGCCACCGCTCGCCGAGCGCGAGCCCTTCCAGCAGCGCCTTCTCGACCGGCGACATCAGCTCGGGGGGGAACGGCAGCATCCCCGCGGCCTTCTTCCCCCGGTTGATGTAGTCCTGGGCCTGCGTGCGAAGTTCCTTCGGGAGATTGTCGAACTGTACTCGAACGGCCAGAAACGACTGTTCGGCGGGGTCGGTCAGTTTGGCCGTGGGCACCAGTTGGTCGGCGGCGAGGACCGCGACCGGCCCGCCCGGCCCCTTCGCGCCCGCGGCGAGGTAGGCGTGGCCGTCGGAGAACCGCAGGCCGATGGCGATGCCGGGGTCGGCGCCGGGGACGGTGTACAGCCCGCCCGCCTCGGCCTTCGGGGCGGCGCCGGTGAGGCGCTCGAAGAACCCGAGGAACGCCTTCTCCTCCGTCACCGGCACGACCAGTACGCCGACCGCCGCGGCGGGGTCGGCCGGGAGGTGGACGTATCCAAGGACCGGCCGCCCGAGGTCGAGGCCGGCGAACCCCTTCGGACCGAGCTTGGCCTTGATGGCGTCGTTGATCGACTCGACAGCCTTCTGGTCGGCGAGGGTGCCGACCACCGCCCGGGCGTCGCCGAGGATGCGGCCGACGGACTGCGCCTGAAAGGTGATCGCCGGGTCGGCGGCCGCGGCCGGGCCGGCGGCGAGCAGGGCGAGGAGGGGTGCGAGAAGTCTGAGGCGCATGACGGTCCTCCGGGGGCGTTCCTGGGGTCCACCCGTCAGAATACGGTCAGGTGCCGATTCCGGCGCACCGGGCGTCGGGACGAGCTATGCTGCCGTAGGGGATCGCCCCGACACCGCACGGCTGCCGCGATGGAGCTGAGCCACCTCGCATTCACCGCCCAGGTGCTCGCCGCCCCGCCGGTCGCACTCCTCGTGGTGCTTCTGGCCCGTGCGGTGCCGCGACCGTTCCTCCGCCACTGGGCCGTCGGGTGGGTCGCGCTGGCGGTCGCGCTGGTTTCCCTTCGCGTCGCCCTGCTACTGCCGCGCGGGTCGGCCGCCGGCCCGGTCGTCACCGGCGCCTACTACTGCCTCGAATACCTGTTCGGCTACCTGGTTTGGGTCGGCTGCCGTGAGCTGGCCGGCCGGGCGGGGCCGTGTCGGGCCGACGCCTGGGTGCTCGGGCCGGCCCTCCTGTTCGGGCTCGTCGCGCCCTGGGCCGACGCCCGCGTCCCGGGCATATACCCGTTCCACGCCCCGATCTTCGGCGGGTTCTTTCTGCTTGCCCTCGCCGCGACCCGGGGGTACGCCCCGGCCGGCCCGCAGACCCGGTTCGGCATCCACGTCGTCCGCGCGTGCCTGCTCGTGCTCGGCGCCCTGTTCGTCCACTACGGGCCGGTCAGCTACCACAGCCTGTACGTGAGCGGCCAGCACTTCAACTACATGCTCATCAGCCCGATGTACGACGCCCTCGCCGAGGTCGGGCTGGCGTTCGGGATGGCCCTCGTGGCCGTCGAGCAGGTCCGCGACGAGTTGGACGCGGCCAACCGCCGGCTCGCCGACGTGAACCTCCAACTGGAAGAATCCAACTGCCGGCTCGCGTCCGCGTCCGACCAACTGGAGGAAGCCGCGCGCACGGACGCGCTGACCGGCCTCCTGAACCTCCGGGCGTTCGACGCGCTGCTTGCCGCACGGGCCGGCACACCGTTCTTCGGGGCCGTGGCGGTGGTGGACCTGAACTCGCTGAAGGTGGTCAACGACACCCACGGCCACGCCGCGGGCGACGCGGCCATCCGCCACGCGGCGCGGGTGCTGCGAGCCCACTTTCGCATCTCCGACCCGGTCTTCCGCATCGGCGGGGACGAGTTCCTGGCCCTGGCCGAGGGCGGTCGCGCCGGTGACCTGACCGACCGCCTCGTCGCCATGGATGAGTCACTGCGCGGCGTGCGACTTCCCGGCCTGGCGGCCCCGGTGGACCTGGTGGCGGCCTGGGGAATTGCCGACTTTGATACCCCCGCCGCGTTACCGGCCGCCGTCACCCGCGCCGACCGGGCGATGTACGAGCAGAAAGCGCGGCGGAAGGCGGCGGTCGCATCGACCTGAACTGTGGGCGCTGGACACCGACCGGGCGGGTGGTCAAGATGATGACACTCCCCGAGAGGGTTGGGTATGCCCGACAAGGTCGCCCGCCGCGACGTCTTCGTCAGTTACTCTTCCGCCGACAAGCAGTGGGCGGACGCCGCCACCGCGGTTCTTGAGCGGCAGCGCGTCCGCTGCTGGGTCGCCCCCCGCGACATCACACCCGGTATGGAATGGGGCGCGGCGATCATCGAGGGAATCGACTCGGCCCGGGTCATGGTGCTGATCTTTTCGGAAAGGGCGAACGCCTCGCCACAGGTCCGCCGCGAGGTCGAGCGGGCCATCAGCAAGGGGCTGGCCGTGGTGCCGTTTCGCATCGAGAACGTGGCGCCGGCCGGGTCGATGGAGTACGCGCTCGGCAACACCCACTGGCTCGACGCCTTCACCCCGCCCGCCGAGCGTCAGCTGGAACGACTGGCGGACGCAGTCCGCGCACTTCTCGGTCGGCCCCTGGAACTACCCGCGCCTTCTCATCCGCCTGCCGTCAGCAAGTCCCGTCCGCCCCGGCCGGCACGGGCGAGGGAACCAAGCCCCCGTGACGAGCGCGGCGGGGCACGCCTACCAACCTGGGCGCTGGTTGCGGGGGCATGTGCGGCGGTCGTGTGTCTTACTGCCGCCATTGCGACCGGATTGTATCTGACCGGGATGATCGGACGGACAGACCGTCCCGGTGCCCCCGAAGATGCCGGGGCAGGAGTTCCGGCCGATTCGCCACCAGTGGTTCGGGCGATAACTTGTGACGTAACCGGCGGCTCAGCCAATTCGACCGCGTTTGTTCTGCTGACACACCAGCACCCCACGAAGTCTATCCGTGACATCGACCTCCGCGTCACTCTGACTCCGAGCAGTCTGCTGAAGGAGTTGCGCGACTCCGGGATTGACACCCGCCCGTTCCAGAATCCTGAGGGCGCGGAGCAGGGGGTGCCGAGAACGGTGTCTGCCAAGAGCGCGGAATGGACCGCTGGAGTCACACTCCGAATCCCACTCCCCAAGGGGGATCACGGGTTCTACGAGGCCGCCACGGTCACTGGAACCGGAATCATCGACGGCCGGCCGGTACGGATCGAGGCAACCGTCAAGTTCCCGGGTAGCTGACGGCACCTCGGTCTCGATGGTCGTCCTGGTACTCGACTCGTGTGCTCCATGAAAAGGACCCACTCCTTGACCCGGCGCGACTTCCTGTGGCAGTCCGGCGGCGGCCTCGGCGGCGTCGCCCTGGCCGCGATGCTCGGCCGCGACCAACTCCTCGCCCAGCCCGGCGCCCGCCGGCCGGACGGCGGCCTGCACCACGCCCCGAAGGCCAGGCGCGTCGTCCAGCTGTTCATGGCCGGCGGCGCCAGCCACGTCGATCTGTTCGACCACAAGCCCGAGCTGGTTCGACGACACGGCCAGCCGTCCGACTTCGGCGAGCGCGTCGAGGCCTTCCAGAACGGCCTCGGCCCGTGGCTCAAGCCGCTCTGGGACTTCAAGCCCTACGGCCAGTCCGGCCGCATGCTCTCCGACACCGTCGCGCCCCTCGGCACGGTCGCGGACGAGCTGGCGTTCGTCCACAACGTCGTCGGCAAGACCGGCGTCCACAGCCAGGGGACGCTGCTACAAACGACCGGCTTCAACCGCCCCGGCTTCCCGGGCATGGGCTGTTGGGTGAGCTACGGCCTCGGCTCGGCGAACGACAACCTGCCGACCTTCGTGGTCCTCCCCGACCACCGCGGGCTCGCCTCCAACGGCACGAAGAACTGGGACAGCGCCTTCCTCCCCGCCCAGCACCAGGGCACGTCCATCTACCCAGGCTCGCCGACGCCGATCGAGGACCTCTTCCCCGACGCCCGCGCCCGCTACCTCACGCCCGCCGCCGACCGCGCCGCGGGCGACGTACTCGCCCAACTCAACCGCGCGCACGCCGCCCAGCGCCCGGGCGACGAGCGGCTCGACGCCCGCATCCGCAGCTACGAACTCGCCGCGCGGATGCAACTCGCCGCCCCCGAAGCGCTTGACCTGTCGCGCGAGCCGGCGTCGGTGCTGAAGCTGTACGGCCTCGACCACGGCCGCACCGCCTTCGACCGCGACATCAACGCCGTCGAGGAGACGGACTACTTCGCCCGCAAGTGCCTGGTCGCGCGTCGGCTGCTGGAGCGCGGCGTGCGGTTCGTGCAGGTGTGGAGCGGTAACGACAACGGCTTCCCGCGGCGGAACTGGGACAGCCACGAGGACGTCCTCCGCGACCACGGCCCGCTCGCCCTCGGCATGGCCCGCGGCGCCGCCGCCCTCGTCGCCGACCTGAAGCGCACCGGCCTGCTGGACGACACGGTGGTGTTGTGGACCACGGAGTTCGGCCGGATGCCGAGTTCGCAGGGCGGCAAGGGGCGCGACCACAACCCGTACTGCTTCACGAACTGGCTGTGCGGCGGCGGCGTGAAGGGCGGGGCAACGGTCGGCCCGAGTGACGACTTCGGCTACAAGCCGGCCGACCGCCGCCACCCGACCGAGGTGTACGACATCCACGCCACGGTGCTCCACCTGCTCGGCATCGACCACACCAAACTGACGGTCCGCCACAACGGCATCGACCGCCGCCTGACCGACGTCCACGGCCACGTCATCGAGGGGCTGCTGCGGTAGGCGTCGGTCGGGCGGAAATAATTGTTTCCGGCGCCCCCCTCACCGGGTCGCGGAAACATGTCACGCCGCCAGAACGACACCCGTTCAGGCGACGCCCTGACGGAAAGCCTTGCCCCGTCACGGGTCGCGTCCGCGATCGTGGGCACCAACGCCACTCTGGGCGGGATTCGTGTTTCCGCCTCAACCCCGCGGGGCCGCGGAAACAATGATGTCCAGTCGATCATCATCCGAGTCAATCGCGGACAATTTCCCCGTTTTCCGATTGACTCGCTCGCAAGCAGCGTTAGCGTGTGCGTAGCAACTTCCGTCCGCACGTTGGTTCCGCGACCGGAACCGGATCGAACGCCCGGGTTGGCTCCCCAGGAGTCGCCGCGATGATCGCCCCCCCCGCTCGCACGGCTGATCGGCAAACTGTTCGCGCGTCCGCAATCGCCGCGTGACCGCCGCGCCGCCCGGCTAGGCGTCGAACACCTGGAGGGCCGCGACGTGCCCACGGGGGTCGTCACCGTCGAGGCGCTGGGGACGGCCAACGAGAACGGCACCGGCAGCCCGACGTTCCGGTTCACCCGCACCGGCTCGCTGGCCGACACCGCGTACGGCGCGTTCACGGTCGGCGGAACGGCGACCGGGTACGCCGACTACGACGCGGCCATCGGCTACCTGTACTTCCCGGTCGGGGAGGACACCTGGGACGTGCCGGTGACGATCCTGGACGACGACGACTACGAGGGGGCGACGGCGGAAACGATCACCGCGTCGGGGCTGATCCTGTACGACTCGGGCGGGAGTTACACCGTCGGCACCCCCGCCTCGGCGCAGCTGGAGATCGTGGACGACGACCCCGCTCCGCTGGTGTCGGTGGAGCGGCTTGCCGACGCGGCGGAGGGCGGCGCCACGGGCACGTTCCGGTTCAGCCGGACCGGCCCCACGGGCCAGTCGCTCGTCGTGAGTTACTCGGTCGAATCGACCGGCGTCGGCTGCGCGACGGCCGGCACCGATTACACGTCGCTGAGCGGCACCGTGACCATCGCGGCCTACGCCGAGTACGCCGACGTCACGGTCACGGCGTCGAGCGACTCGGTCGTGGAAGGGGCGGAGTGGGTGTCGGTGACGGTGGACGACGCGGCAGCCTACGACCCGGGCTGGTCGGACGCGGCCACGGTGGTGATCGTGGACAAGACCGCCGAGGTGTCGGTCGCCGGACTGGGGAACATCAAGGAGGGCGAGGCCGACGGCGTGTTCCGGTTCACGCGCACCGGCGACACGACCGACCCACTGACGGTGACCTACACCGTCGTGACCGTCGGGCCGTCGATGGCGGACGACCGCGGCACCGACTACACGACGCTGTCGGGGACGGTGACGTTCGCGGCGAGCTCGGCCACGGCCGACGTGCTGGTGGAGACGGTTGACGACGGCTACCGCGAGCCGGACGAACTCGTGTCGATCGTAATCGACGAGTCGGAGGAGGACTACACGATTGGGTGGGCCTACGGGTCGCTGTGGATCACCGACGACGACGGACGGATGGCGGTCTGGATTTCCGACGACGACGGCTACTGGGATGACGCAGAGAATTGGAGCATCAACGAAGTGCCCGGCCCGGACGACGACGTGTACTTCGTGAACGCGGCGGGTGCGTACGCGATCGGGGCGACCGAGTACGGCCTCGGAAACATGCTCGGCTTCGAAGGGGGTTCGAAAGAGTTCGACTTCGAAGGAGATCCGGAGTACGCCGGTGTTCACGTCCTCGGCTACAGCTCGACCATCACGCTGGACATGCCCCTCAGCGTCGGCACGCTGGAAATGAAGGCTGACGAAGGCGTTCTTGACCAGCCGTACGGCACCAGTTCTGAGATCACGATCACGACCTATTTCAACTGGACGGCCGGCACACTCAACAGCGCGAGCACGTCGTCTACGGTTACGCTTTCGGGAGCAGCGGGAGAGATCACCCCGGATGACATCGTCTCGACCGGGAGCACGCTCCGGTTCTTGGACGGGTCGGCCGTAACCGTTAGCGAAGGGACTGTCAGTTTCACAGGCGGTCTCGGCACTGTGGTCGAGAGCGCGTCCCTGGTCATTCAGGCGGCGAACGGCACGGCGACGTTCAGCAATAACGCGAGCGGCACCAGTGCGTCGTTGATGATGCACTACGCGGGGTTCGGGGGCTCGATCAAGGTGGATGGTATCTGGGCCTCCACAAACGGGTTCCCTGTGTTTAATGATGGCGGCATGTTCGTGGTCGAAGCCAACTCGGAAGCCAGACTCACTGGTCTCGCCGGGCCAACTGGCACTCGTGGGTCGTACTATCAACAGGGCACGGAGGGCGTCCTACTCCTCAGTTCCACGGGCAAGCTGAAAGCGGAAGGGGACGTGCGGATTACTGGGGGTCGGCTTCTCACGGTCGCGAGTACTACACCAAATCAGCCGGCGGTCGTTGATGGAACTCTCCGTTTCTCGGGCCACAACATCGTATTGGGCGATCCTGCCTACACAAACGGGCCAGCTCACATCTTCAGCCGCCTACGAATCACGGGGGAGTTCTACTGGACCAGTGGCGTGTTCCGCCCGTTCGTCGGCAGAACAGCTGCCAACCTGCTCATGTCGGACCAGATCGAATGCCTAGGTCGAGCATCCATCGTAGTTGGGGTGAACGGTGC
This sequence comes from Urbifossiella sp., assembly GCA_044220735.1. Classification (GTDB taxonomy): domain Bacteria; phylum Planctomycetota; class Planctomycetia; order Gemmatales; family Gemmataceae; genus Urbifossiella. The sequence continues at coordinate 26,173 of JBGAQM010000019.1, forward strand.
CACGCTTGGCCCCATCGGCCCCGTGAATCCGGGGAACTTCAATCACGTTGGCACTATCTGGCATATTCTCGTGTCCCCCATCATCAGTTTAGTCGACGAGAACGATAACGACGCAATTCTCCTTCCGTACGATGTTCCGCAGCATGCGGATACATGGGAGAACAACGTCGACACCTTGGGCGATAATAAGTCACTTCAACTCGAGTACAATCCCACATAATTACTATCCGATGGCGTGCGTCTATGTCTGTCCACTCGATCTCCGCTGTCACGGCAGTAGTAGTTGCGTGTTCTGCGATCGCGAGAGTATCACTCTTCATGGCTTCGCACTGTCAGTGGGAAGGTCTTCAAAAAGCGTTCAGGATGATTCCAATCGCAATCGCGTCTACCACTTAACGGGCGAGCGACTTATCGTGAGGGGAACGTGCGGCACGTTCGCCGCAACAAAAGTCGTTTGGACGATCGGCGATTCCGCGGAAATCACAACGAAGGACGGTCAAACCATCTCTCTTCGCCGTGCCAACCAACCGCTACGAACGTTCCAACTCGACGACCAGTTGCGCGCGGGTGGATACTTCACCGAACACTTGCCTGGGTATAGCTACAGGGTGCAGGATGTTCAGATCGGGGACGAAGTCGTATTGCTTTTTCGGAGGGATGAGGAAGTCCCTCGCCTTTGTCAAGCGATCATGATCACTCGACGCCCGTGGGGTCGCATCCCCCGAGCCCCTGCCCAGGAAGATGATGACAAGTACCAGCATCACCACCGGATGCAGGCGCAGCAGGACTGGGAAGAGTGGGGCATCCCACCGCCGCTACATTATCGTTGGGCGCAATTCAAATAACCAATCCGATAGCAGTGCGGTCGTTTCCGCGAGCTGTGGGCTGACGCCCCCGGCTCGCCAACTCAATCGCGCTGCTACTTCTGGTAGATCGGCAGGTAGTGCGTTGGGACGCTGAGGATGAGCACGGCGATGGCCGTCTGGTAGGTCGGCCCGTAGGCCGCCTCGCGGCGGCTGTCGTACCACTCGCCGCTCGGCCGCTGGCTCCCCAGCAGCTGCGTCTTCATCCGGTTGTAGTACTGCTCCCACTGCTCGCCGCCGACCTGGTTCAGGGCGTGCGCCGCGTAGTACTCGCCGTACCAGTAGTGCTGCCGGTCCTCCCCCGTCCGCTCCAGGTACTCCACCGCCTTCTTGATCTCCTCGGCGTCGAAGTCGCCGCTGAGCTGGAGCACGTTGGCCACCCTGGCCGCGGTCCGGGCGTAGCCGGGGCCGCCGCTGAACGGCTGGTACCGGTAGCCGCCGGTGCGGCGGTCGTAGCAGCGGTTGATGTACCGCACCGCCTCGGCGATCGTCCGGTCGGGGACGTGGATGCCGCCGTCCTTCGCCCCGCGCAGGGCCATCACCTGCATGATCGTCACCGAGATGTCGGCGCCGGTCGGGGCCGGGTCGTACCGCCAGCCGCCCTCGTGGTTCTGCGTGCGGATGACGAGGTCGATGGCCTTCTTCAGCACCTTCCGCACGTCCTCGTCGCCGGTCATGCCGTACACCTGCGACAGGGCGAGCGTGGCCATGCCGTGGCAGTACATGTTGCCGCCGCAGGCCGACGACGTACCCGTCGTCGCGGGGCGCAGGCGAGGAGGTAGCGGACGCGCCGCGGGCGACCTCGGCCGTACTCGCCCTGGTTCGGGAGGTGGCCGTTGGCCATGAACGACAGCAGCGCGAAGCTGGTGATGGCGGTGTTGCCCCACGAGCCGTCGGGCGGCCTGCTGGTCCTTCATCCACCGTGCGCGCCTTGCTGATGGATCGCTTGGTGGCGTCGTCCATCTTCACCCGGTCCTTGACCGGGGCCGCGGCCGGCGGGGGTCGGGCTGGGCTGGGCTGCGACGTACCGGGTCGGGGTGTACGCCAGCAGCGCGGCGACGGCGGCCGGGACGAGCAGCAGGCGCATGGCTTCACCTCTTGAAGGGGTGAAGGGGTGAAGGGGTGAAGGGGTGGAGTAGCCGCCGTCAGGGGCACCCCCTCACCCCGAGACCCCGTCACCCCAGCCGGTCGGTCACGGCCGCCCGGTCGGCGCCGGGGTGGGGGCCGGGGCGGTCGGGCGGTTGTTCTTCACGTTGATGTTGTACTGCCGGATCAGCTCGCGGAACTCGGCCGGGAACTGGGCCTCGCCGGCCTGCTGGACGCTGTCGCGCTCGCGCTTCCGCAGGTGGATGAACGACCCGTCGCCGGCCTGCGCGGCGCCGGACGACGCCTTGTTGCGGAGTTTCTCGTCGCCGTCCTTGTCGCCCTCGGACACGCCGGCGTTCATCGGCTCGCCCTTCCCCTGCTGCATGCCCATGCCGGGCTGCATCCCCGGCTGCATGCCCATCCCCTTGGCCATGCCCATGCCCATCCCCATGCCGGGCTGCATGCCCATGCCCATGCCCATGCCGGGCTCCATGCCCATGCCGGGCTGCATGCCGGCCATGGCCATCTGGCCCATGCCGGGCTGGGTGCCCATCATGCCGTTGGCCATCGCGGCGGCGTTGAGGGCGTCGAGTGCCTGTTGAAGGGCGTCGGCGGCGGCCATCTGGTTCATGCCGGCCTGCATCGGCTGGCCCATGCCGAGCTGCTGCCCGGCCATGCCGAGTTGCTCGCCGGCCATGCCGAGTTGCCCCTGCACCGCCATCGGCGCCTGGGCCTGGGCCTGGGCGAGCGCGGCCTGTGCGGCCTGGTTTGCCATCTGCGACTGCTGTAGCGCCTTGGTGGCGTCGATCAGCTTCTCCTGCGTCTTGGCGAGGTCACCCGGGGACGGCATCCCGCCCGGCATCATCCCGCCCGGCATCGGCATGCCACCGGGCATTGGCATGCCGTCCTTGGGCATCCCGCCCATCGGCATGCCGTCCTTGGGCATCCCGCCCATCGGCATGCCCGGCATCGGTTGGCCGTCCTTCGGCATCCCCGGCATGGGCTGGCCGTCCTTCGGCATGCCACCCATCGGCATCCCGTCCTTCGGCATGCCGGGCATCGGGGCGCCGTCCTTCGGCATGGCGTCGGCGGCCTGCTTGAGGGCGTCGAGCGCCTTCTTCTGGTTGTCGAGGGCGGCCATCAGGTCGCCCTTGTCGAGCGCCTTGGCGGCGTCGTTGGCGGCCTTTGCGGCGTCGGGCTGCTTGGCCTCGGCGGCCTGCTTGGCGACCTGCTTCTGAAGGTCGGCGAGGTTCGGCGGGGGCGGCATGCCGTCCTTCGGCATTCCGGCCATGGGGGGCATGTTCCCCTTCTCCATCGGCATGCCGGCCATCGGCTGCATCCCGGGCATCGGCTGCGGCTGGTTCAGCGCCTTCGCGGCCTCGTTGGCGGCCTCGGCGGCGTCCTTGGCGTTCTCGAGCGCCTTGGCGACCTGTTGGGCGGCGGCCATCGGGTCCACGTTATTGGGCATGAGCGCGGCCTGGTCGTTGGCCTCCATCCCGCGCTTCTCGGCGAGCGCCATGTCCACCGCCTTCGCGGCCTCGGCGAGCTTCATGGCGGCGTCGTTGGCCTTCTCGGCGCCGGCCTTCGGGTCGTTCTTGGCGAGGTCGTTCTTGGCGCCCTCCTGCTTCATCCCGGCCTCGTCCACCTTCTTGGCAGCGTCGGGCGCGGCGTTCTTCAGCTTGTCGCCGACCTCTTTCGTCGGCGGCTGAAGCATGGCCTGTTCGTCGGCGAGTTTGCCGGTGTCCGGCATCTTGGCCCCGTCCGGCGGCATCTTGTCGCCGGGCATCGGGTCGCCCATCTTCGGGTCACCGGCCTTGGGATCACCCATCTTCGGGTCACCGGCCTTGGGATCACCCATCTTCGGGTCGCCCATCTTCGGGTCGCCCGCCTTCGGGTCGCCCATCTTCGGGTCGCCCATCTTGGGATCACCCATCTTGGCGTCGGGCATGCCGGCCTTCGGGTCGGCCTTGTCGGCGGCCTGCTTGGCGTCGCTCGCCAGCTGCTTTTCGGCGGCGGCGAGTTTCTCCAGGTCGCGGCGGGCGTCCTCCAGCTTGGCGATGTCGTCGCGCCGCTGCTCGATCATCGCGGCCTGCTTGTCGAGCGCGGCCTTCGCCGCTTCCAGTTTGGCGATCGCTTCCTTCTGCTCCGGCTGGGCCGCGGCGGGGTTCTTCATGTCGAGGTCGGCTTTCGCCTCCTTCGCGGCGGCGGCGGCCTTGTCGATCGCCTCCTTGGCCTCCATGCTCGGGGGCAGCGGCGTGTTCTTCAGGGCGTCGGCCTTCTTCGCCACGTCGGCCTGGGCCTTCGTCGCCTCGGGGAGCTTCTCGCCGGCCTTCTCGGCCTCCTTCGTGGTGGCCTGGGCCTCCTTCTGTTCCTGGATCAGCTTCTCGATCTGCTCGCTCGCCGTCTTCACGGCGGCGAGCGGGTCGCGCTTGGCGAGCTCGGCCGCGGCGATCTGGCGGTCGATCTCCTCGCGGGCGTTGCGGAGGGCGTCGGCGGCCTCGGCCTGCTGCTCCTTCGCGGCGTCGGCCTTCTGCGCCCGCAGCTTCTCCTCGGCCTGGAACTGGTTGTCCTCGGCCTGCTTCCGCAGCCCCTCGCCCACCTCGGGCACGACCTGCTCGGCCAACTTGCGGGCGTCGCGGGTCGTCAGCAGCGCCTTGGCCTGCTCGGTCGCCAGGGCGTGCGCCTTGTCGAGCTTCGCCTCGGTGGTGTTGGCGCGGCGGTCGTCCGGGTCGGCCTTCTGGCCGACGATCTCGTTCACCTTCTCCTGCGCCTTGAGGGCGCCGTCGATCTTCTCGCGGGCGGCGCGGAGCTGGCCGATCTTGTCGGCCGGCAGCGACCGCAGCGCGGCGGCGAGGTCCTTGAGCTCGTTGGCGTGCCGCCGCTCGCGCTCGGCCGCGGACTTGGCGTCGCCCTGCTTGATGTTGTTCGTGGTGAACGTCATCTCCGACCCGAGCTTGGTCCCGCGGGCCTTCACGTCGGCCTTGTCGGCGCGACCCTTCTCGTCGGGCGTGAAGTTCGGGTAAAGCTTGTCGATCTGGCGGAACACCTCGCCGACCTCGGCGGTGAGCTGAGCCTGCTTGTCGGCCGTCTCCTCGCGGTCGCGGGCGAACTGGGCGGGGCTGCGGTTCGGCCGCGAAGCCACGAGGCTCGACTGCGTCTCGGCGTACACGCCGAGCTGGTCGGTCGAGGCGCGGTCGAGGCGGGCGGCGGCCTCGTTCAGGTTGCGGATGAGTTCGAGCCGGACGAGCATGCCGCGGAGCTGGGCCACCACCTGCCGGTGCTTCTCGTAGGCCTGCACCTGCTCGGCCGAGGCCTTCCCCTGGTCCGGGGCGGCGACCGCGGCCTCGAGGTGGGCGATGATGCCCTGGATCTCGGTCTGGCTCAGGCCCTTCAGGGAGTCGGCCACGTCCTCGAGCATCTTCCGCTCGGCGGTGGGCGACAGCCGCTGGTAGAGCATGGCGTCGATGGTGGACGACGCCCGGCGGGAGGCGTCCGCGACGCGGGCCTGAATCTTCCGCTGCTCGTCGCGCTGCTTGGCCGGGTCGTTGGCCTTCGACGCAACGCCGACGCACAGCGTGAGCAGGAGGGCCGCGAGCGGGAGTTGGGTCCAGCGTCCGGCGGACATGTGAGCCTCCGAAGGCGACGGGCGTGGCCGCGGAGACGCGCGGCCCGGCAGGATTCTACCAGTATTCGACCAGCGGCCGATGATTGCAACCGGAATCCGCCCCGGACGCGGCCGGACGTTACAGGTCGTTACAGTGGTCGCCCGCGACTGGTAAGGTGTCGCGGCGTGCGGTAGCATCAACCCCGTCGGGTGAGAATCGGACCGGAGAGGCACATGGCAACGGCAACGACGAAGGAACCCCGGGCCGGCACGTCTCGGCCGGCATTACCCCCGTCGTTCAAGCGGGAGGGGACGGTGTACGCCATCGCCTTCGACATGGACGTGGAACAACTTCGGGTGCATTACGGCGACCCGTACAACAACGCCTACCTGGAAATCCGCCGAGTGCTGGAGCGCCACGGCTTCCAGTGGCAACAGGGGAGCGTGTATTTCGGCGGCCCGGCAGTCGCTGCCGCGACCGTGATGGTCGCGGTGATCGACCTCACGACGACGCTGCCGTGGTTCGCGTCGGCCGTGCGGGACATTCGAATGTTGCGAATCGACGAGCTCAACGACCTGATGCCGGTCGTGCAGCGCGTCGCGGGGCTGGCGGGTGAATAACCGCAGTCCGGCGAGCCGCGGTCCCGGTGGCCCGAAGCTCGCGGAGTGAATCGTCCATCACGGCCGCACCACCCGCAGCGTCACCCCGCTCGGCATCGCCGCCGACCGGTACACCCGCTGCGTCGCCGCCCTGAAGGCGTCCTCGCCGCAGTTGTAGATGTCGCAGAACGTCTGCGGGTTGCGGTCGAACAGCGGGAACCAACTGCTCTGCACCTGCACCATCATCCGGTGCCCGCTGCGGAAGCAGTGCCCCACGTCCGGCATGGTGAAGCGAATCACCGCCGGCTTCC
>JBGAQM010000488.1:0-3753 GCA_044220735.1 Urbifossiella sp.
GCAGGACGGGGAGGGTCACCAGCGGCGACGCCCCGTGGCGCGCCACGGCGGCATCGACGGCCGGGTCGGTTCGCGTCGCGCGGCGCGGGGTGGTGTGCATTGGGGCCGCCGGGACCGGGGATGCGCTGCCGGTTCGCAAACGGGGTGCCGCGGCCCCGCCACGACCAGCGCCGTGGCTCCCGCAGCGGCGGCCTTCCCGCCGCGGCGCGCGGGTTGTGTCATCCCGACACAGCGTGAGGCGGAACCGGCACACCTCGCGCGCCGCGGGGGAGCGGCCGGCGCCTGCGGGGGACGGCTTCGACTCGGCCCGCGGGGGTCGTGACGCGTTGGCACGACCGCTGCTTTCCCCGGCCGACACCACGAGCCACCGCCGCGTGTCTTTAACCACGGAATCGACGATGCCCGGCCCGGTCCCCCCGCGCTTTCTCCCGCCGCCGTACCAGGACGCGGCCGAGTCCGGCCGCGTCGTCCTCCGCGACGGCACGACCGCCCACGTCCGCCCCGCCCGCGCCGACGACGGCCCCGCGCTCGACGACTTCTTCCGCCACCTCTCCGCGGAGTCGCTGTACCGGCGGTTCCTGTCGGCCGCGCCGCCGGGGGCCGAGGTGATCGGCCGACTCGCCGACGGCCGTGACCCCCGCGCCGCGCTCACCCTCGTCGTCACCCGGGTGAGGGACGGCGCCCCTCGGGTCGTGGCGACGGGGTCGTACCTGGCGCGCGGCCCCGGCGAGGCGGAGGTCGCCCTGGCCGTGGACGACGCGCTGCGCGGGAAGGGGCTCGGCACGCTGCTGCTGGAGCGGCTGGCGCTGCTCGCCGTGCGGAACGGGATCACCCGGTTCTGGGCGCTCACGTCCGCCGACAACCGGCCGATGCTCGACCTGTTCCGCTCCTCCGGGTTCGACGTACGCGAGCGGCCGGGGCGCGGCGAGGTCGAGGTGGAACTCGGCGTCGTGCCGACGGCGGCGAGCGTGGGCCGGCTGGAGGCCCGCGACCGGGTCGCCACCGTCGCGTCGCTGCGGCCGTTCTTCCGCCCGGCCGGCGTCGCCGTGGTCGGCGCGTCGCGCGACCCGGCGGCCGTCGGCCGGCGCGTCTTCGACGAGCTCCGCGCGGCCGGGTTCGGCGGGCCGGTCTACCCGGTGAACCGGCAGGCGGCCGAGGTCGGCGGCGTGCCCGCGTACCCGTCGGTGCGGGACGTGCCGGGGCCGGTCGAACTGGCCGTGATCGCCGTGCCGGCCGCCGCCGTCCCGGGCGTGGTGGACGACTGCGCCGCCCGCGGCGTGCGGGCGCTGGTCGTGCTCTCGGCGGGGTTCGCCGACGCCGGCCCCGAGGGCGCCGCGCGCCAGCGGGCGCTGGTCGAGCAGGCCCGCGGGCACGGGATGCGCGTGGTCGGGCCGAACTGCCTGGGCGTCCTCAACGCCGACCCGGCGGTGCGGCTGAACGCCTCCTTCTCGCCGGTGTTTCCGGCGCCCGGGCGGGTCGCGATGTCGTCGCAGAGTGGGGCCGTCGGGCTCGCGGCGCTGGCCGCCGCCGGCCGGTCCGGGCTGGGCTTCTCGACGGTCGTGAGCGTCGGGAACAAGGCCGACGTGTCCGGCAACGACCTGCTCCAGTACTGGGAGGACGACCCGGACACGGGCGTGATCCTGCTGTACCTGGAGTCGTTCGGCAACCCGCGGCGGTTCGCCCGCATCGCCCGCCGCGTCGGCCGGCGGAAGCCGGTGGTGGTGCTGCACAGCGGGCTCAGCCGCGCCGGCGGGCGCGCCGCCCGGTCGCACACGGCGGCGCTCGCCAGCGGCGCCGCCACCGCCGGCGCCCTGTTCCGCCAGACCGGCGTGGTCCGCGCCGACACCCTCGAGGAGATGTTCGACCTGGCCCGCGTGCTCGACGGCCAGCCGCTCCCCCGCGGCCGGCGGGTCGGCATCATCACGAACGCCGGCGGCCCCGGCATCCTGTGCGCCGACGCCTGCGAGGCCGGCGGGCTGACCGTGCCCGAACTCTCCCCCGGGTTGCGGGCCGCGCTCGCCGCGGCGTGCCCGGCCGCGGCCAGCGTCGCGAACCCGGTCGACCTGCTCGCCAGCGCCGGGGCCGAGGCGTACCGCGCCGCCGTCCGGCTGGTACTCGAGTCGGGGGAGGTAGACGCGCTGGTGACGATCTTCACGCCCGTCGGGCTCGCCGACCCGGGCGAGTTCGGCCCGGCGGTGGCGGCCGGCGTCGCGGCCGCGGGTGCGGCCGGCGCGGCGGCGCCGGTGCTCGCCTGCGTGCTCGGCGGGGCCGAACACCGCGCCCACCTCGACACCCCCGCCGGCCGCATCCCGTGCTTCCCGTTCCCGGAAACGCCCGGCCGCGTGCTCGGCAAGGTCGCCGCCTACGCCGCCTGGCGGGCCGAGCCGGACGGCGTGCTCCCCGACTTCGACGACCTCGACTGCGCCGCCGCCCGGGCCGTCTGCCGTCGCGCGCTGGCCGACCACGGCGCGGGCTGGCTGTCGGCCGACGACGCCCGGGCCGTGCTGTCGGCGGTGCGACTCCCGCTCGTCCCGGGCCGCGTGGCGCGCACGGCCGACGAGGCGGTCGAGGCGGCGGCGCAGTTCGGGTTCCCGGTCGCGGTGAAGCTCGCCTCCCGGGAGCTCGTCCACAAGACGGAGGTCGGCGGGGTGCGGCTCGGGCTCGCCGACGCGGAGGCGGTGCGCCGGGCCGTGCTCGACATCCGCGCGCGCCTCTCGCGGGAGAACCGGCTCGACGCGATGGAGGGCGTGCTCGTTCAGCCGATGCTCCCGGGCGGGGTGGAGGTGATGTGCGGGGTGACGCACGACCCGCTGTTCGGCCCCGTCGTGGCGTTCGGCCTCGGCGGCATCCACGTCGAGGTGCTGGCCGACGTCGGCTTCCGGGTCGCCCCGCTCACCGACCGGGACGCGGCGGGGCTGGTGCGGGGCGTCCGCGGGTTCCGCCTGCTCGAAGGCTACCGCGGCCACCCGGCCGCCGACGTGGCGGCGCTCGAGGACGTGCTCCTGCGGCTGTCGCGGCTCGCCGAGGAGGTGCCGGAAATCGGCGAGATCGACCTGAATCCCGTCTTCGCGTTCCCGCCCGGACAGGGGTGCCGCGTCGCCGACGCCCGCGTCCGGGTGCGGCCCCTCCCCCAGCCGGGGGCCGCACCCGCCGGCCCTCAGCCGACGTAGACGCCGTCGAGGTCGAGCAGGGCGTCGGCGTCGGGCCACGCCGGCGTCGCGGCCCGGGGCGGGGCGACCGCCGCCCGCGCCGCGCCCGCCTTCACCGGCTCGGCCGCCGCGGCCCGCACCCGCACCCGGTCGTCGGTCGGCGCCGCCGGCGTACCCGACGAGTAGACCGTCTCCGCCTTGTCGAGCCACAGCGCCGGCCGCGCGGCGGGCGTCGTCACAGTCACCGTCGGGCGAACGGGCAGGTCGCTGCCGACCGCCGGCAGGCGCCGGACGCCGACGTCGAGGGTCTCGGCCATCAGGTCGGCCGGCACTGCCGCCGGGTCCGCGTCGGCCAGCCCCAGCTCGTGGCCGAGCTCGTGCATCACCACCGTCAGCAGGTCCACGCCCCGCGCCGCCGGCCCGTCGGTCGCGCCCCGCCCCAGCGACACCGCCGACCCGAACTCGGCGTCGTCGGCCGGCGTCGGGTCCACGAACCACCCGCGGCCGCCGGCGTCGTCGTCGATGTGGACCGACCCCGGGACGTGTTCGCCGAGTCGGCCGGCATCGTTCAGGTCGGCGATCGACACGGTGACGGACGCCAGCC
>JBGAQM010000020.1:0-32254 GCA_044220735.1 Urbifossiella sp.
CACCGCCCCGCCGATCGCCGCGGCCAGCGCCTCGTACCACTCGACGCGGCCCGCCACGGCCAGCGCCACCCACAACAACTCGGCCACGTACAGGTAGTGGTGCCCGCGCCGCCACGCCGCCGACAAGGACGCGTGCCAGTAGTCGCGGGCGTCCAGGTCGGTCAGCAGCAGCAGTTCGAGCCGCCGGCAGCGGTCGCTCACGGTCGCGTCCCACAGGCCGAACTGGAACGCCGCCGGCACCGCCGCCAGCACGCACATCGCCGCCGCGACCGCCGGCGCCCCGCCCCAGTTCTCGAACAGCTGGAACACCAGCCGCCCGAGCCACGCCGGCCAGGCGTCGCCGGCCATCAGGTAGATCGCGTACGCCAGCCCGAAGCCGCCGGCGAGCCACAGGTTCACGCGGCCGCCGTACTCCATGACGCGCCGCACCGCCCACCACGACAGCGGCCGCGTCCCAACGTCCTCCGTGCGGGCGGCGCGGTCGGCGGTGAGCGGACGGTAGTGGCGGTCGTGGAAGTGCGGCTTCAGTCGGAACGCGGCCCGTAGCGCGAACAGCGCCACGACCACCGCCGCGGTCTGGTGGAGTGACACGAAGTCGTGCCACACCGCGGCCGGGTCGCGGGCCGGGTCGAACCAGTTTCGGACGACGCCGAACGGGTTCTCGTTGTGCGCCGCGAGCACGCCCGCCTGCACGGCGTTGGCCCACGCCGGCGGCAGTTGTTGCAGCCACAGCGGCAGCTTCTCCGCGGCCAGCACGCCGACGACGAGGTAGACCAGCACGCCGAGCAGCGCCACGATTTCCGCCGCCTTCCGCCCCGCGAACGGCTCGTAGGCCCACACCGTGACGCCGAGCCCGGTGACGACGCCCCACGCGAACGGCATCAGCGCCAGCGGCCACAGGTCGGCGGGCGAAACGAGCCCCTGCCACGCCAGCACCGCGAGCGCGGGAAGGCCGGCGAGTTGCACCACGGCGAACCGGCAGACGCCGACCGCGGCTTCGGCGAGGAACACGCCGCGCGGCCGCAGCGGCGACACGAGGAGGAACTCGAGCGCCTGGCTCTTCGGCAGCTGCGTGAGCCGCCAGCCCACGAGCGCCCCGCCCTCGACGATGCCGAGGACGAGCGCGAAGTGGGCGGCGGCGGTGCGGCCGGCGGGGTTCGGGTTGCCGACCACCGTCCACGCCAGGAGCGCGAGCAGGACGGCGTGCACGGCGACAGCGTTCCGCAGGGACCGGCGGCGGACCGGGGAGACGATCGCGGCAGCGAAGAACGGGCGGAGCATGGCCGAAGCCTAGAGCACGAACCCGCCGCGGGGTACGATGACCCACACCCCCAACCCCCGAGCCCGATGCGTCCCGCACTTCTGCTGCTCGCCGCCGTCGGCGCCGCCCCGCCGGCCGGGTGGCACGAGCTCCCTTCGATACCCGACCGCGAGGGCGTCGCCGGGGCGTTCGCGGGCATCACCGGCGGCGCCCTGCTGGTCGCCGGCGGGGCCAACTTTCCCGGCAAGAAGCCCTGGGAGGGCGGCACCAAAACCTGGACCGACGCCGCGTTCGTTCTCGACGCCGCCGACGGCACCTGGAAGCCCGCCGGCAAGCTGCCCCGACCGCTCGGCTACGGCGTGAGCGCGACCCACCGCGGCGTCGTCGTCTGCGCCGGCGGCAGTGATCCGAAGCGCCACCACGCCGACGCCTTCCGCCTGGAATGGAAGGTCGGCAAGCTGCACACGTCGCCTCTGCCGCCCCTGCCGAACGCGGTGGCGAACGCGTGCGGGGCGCTGGTCGGGGACACGCTGTACGTCTCCGGCGGGCAGGAGGCGCCGGACGCGCTCGCGTCGAAGGCGGTGTTCGCGCTCGATCTGACGGCCGCGGTGCCGCGCTGGGTCGCCGCCCCCGACCTCCCGACGCCGCGCATCCTCGCCACGGCCGCGGCGTGCGGCGGCAAGCTGTACGTCGTCGGCGGGTGTGAGCTGGTCCGCGACGGCGACCGCGTCACGCGCCGGTATCTCCGCGACGGCTACCGCCTCGACGCCGTCGGGTGGACGCGCATCGCCGACCTGCCGCGCCCGGCCGCCGCCGCCCCCTCCCCGGCCCCGACCGACGGCGCCGGCTTCCTCCTCCTCGGCGGCGACGACGGCTCGCAGGTGCAAACCGCGCCCGACCGGCACCCCGGCTTCCCGCGCACGATTCACCGCTACGACGCGACCGCCGACCGCTGGACGACCGCCGGCGAGTTGCCGGCGCCGCGGGTGACGGTGTCGTGCGTGCGCTGGGGCGACCGATGGGTGATCCCGTCCGGCGAGATGCGGCCGGGGGTGCGGTCGCCGGAGGTGTGGGCGTTCCGCTAGAGTAACCGGACACACCCCGCGGAGGAGTACGGATGCGCGCCGCCGTCGTCGCCCTCGGCCTGGCCGCCGCCGGGCTGGTCAGCAGCCCCCCGGTCGCCGGCCAGCCGAAGGTCGCCGAGCCCGAAGAGATTCCGCCGCGGTACGGCCAGACGTTCCGCCCGAAGGCGTTCCCGCAAGGCTCGGCCCGCGAGGTCGTGGCGTCCGCCATCCTCGCGGTCGAGAAGAACGACTTCGCCTACCTCGCGGCCCACCTGCTCGACCCGGCGTTCGTGGACGCCCGGGTCGAGGCCATGTCCGCCGGCCCGTCCAACCCGTACCGCAAGGCCGCGGAGGCGGAGCTGATCCGCCTCCGCGACATCCAGCGGAAGAACCCCGACGCCGTCCCCGCGGCCCGCCGCGTGCCCGAGGACGCGAAGCAGTTCGACGACCGCCTCGGCGCCGAAGCCCGGGGGCTGGCGTTCGCGCAGCTGACGCGGCTGATGAAGGACAAGTTCGCCGACGACCCCGAGGTGCTGAAGGACCTGCGCCGGTTCGCCCGCGGCGGCACCTTCCCCGACCCCGGCGCCCCCGGCGACGCCGTGAGGGTGGAGCTGCCCGACGTGAAGGACCGCGCCCTGTTCCTGAAGCGCGCCGGCGGCCGGTGGTACGTCGAGAACAAGCAGGCCGACGAGAAGGCGGCACCGCCCGCGGAGACCAAGAAGGATTAAGACCAAAGACAGATTGGCCGCAAAAAGGCACAAAAAGCACAAAAAGGACGACAAAGCCAGGTCCGAATTCAGGATTTTGATCTGTCTTTCATTTTGTGCTTTTTGTGCCTTTTTGCGGCCATTCCTCCTGAGCCTCCGCCCATGATCGACCTCCGCAGCGACACGCTCACCAAGCCCACGCCCGGCATGCTCGCGGCGATGATGGCCGCGGCCGTGGGCGACGACGTGTACGGCGAAGACCCCACGGTCAACGAGCTGGAGGCCCGCGTCGCCGACCGCTTCGGCACGGAGGCGGCGCTGTTCGTCCCCACCGGCACGATGGCGAACCAGATCGCCGTCCGCGTCCACTGCCGGCCGCAGGACGAGGTGCTGCTCGAAGCGTCGAACCACATCTACCTGTGGGAGGCCGGCGCCCCCGCGGCGCTGAGCGGCGTGACGCTGCGGACGATCCCCGGCCGGTACGGCGTCCTCACCGTCGCCGACCTCGAACCGCACCTCCACCCGGACGACATGCACTCCGTCCGCTCCCGGCTCGTGTGCCTGGAGAACACCCACAACCGCGGCGGCGGCTGCGTCTACCCGCTGGAGACGATCGCGGACATCTCCGCGTGGGCGAAATCGCACGGGCTGGCGACGCACCTCGACGGCGCCCGCCTGTGGAACGCCGAGGTGGCGAGCGGCGTCGGGCCGCGGGAGTGGGCGCGGCACTTCGACACGCTGATGGTGAGTTTTAGCAAGGGGCTCGGCGCCCCCGCCGGGTCGGCGCTGGCGGGGCCGAAGGACCTCATCGCGCACGCCCGGCGGGTGCGCAAGCTGTTCGGCGGGGCGATGCGGCAGGTCGGCTTCCTCGCGGCGGCGTGCCTGTACGGCATGGAGCGCCAGTTCGCCCGGCTCGCCGACGACCACGCCAACGCGAAGCTGCTGGCCGCCGCCGTGCGCGACGTACCGGGTCTGTCGCTGGTCCCGGACGAGGTGGAAACGAACCTGGTGTGGGCGGAGGTGGCGCCGGCGCTGGGCACCGCGCGCGACGTGGCCGCGCGGCTGAAGGCGAACGGCGTTCTCGCCTCGGCGCTGGGGTCGAACGTGGTCCGCTTCGTGACGCACCTCGACGTGTCGCGCGCCGACTGCGAGCGGGCCGCGGCCGCCGTCCGCGGGCTGGCACGCACATGACCGACGACTTCACCCGCCCCTCGGCCCGGCCCGACGCGACGGCCGTCTCGCCCCCCGGCTCCACCCCCGCGGCGGACGGCACCGTCCCCGCGTTCCTCGGTGCCACCGAGTCGCACGGCGGCTTCCCCGTCGTGCCCGGGTACTCGGTCACCGGCGAGCTCGGCCGCGGCGGCATGGGCTGGGTGCTCACCGCCACCGACCTGCGGTTCGGCCGCGACGTGGCGGTGAAGCTGCCGCTCCCGGGCCTCGCCACCGACCACGCCTGCAAGCTGTTCGTGCACGAGGCCGTCATCACAGCCCGCCTCGCGCACCCCGGCATCCCGCCGGCCCACCACCTCGGCGAGTTGCCCGACCGCACGCCGTTCCTGGCGATGAAGCTCGTCCGCGGCCGCACCCTCGCCGCGCTGCTGGCCGACCGCCCCGACCCGGCGCACGACCTGCCGCGGTTCGTCGGCGTGTTCGAGCAGGTGTGCCAGGCGGTCGGCTACGCCCACGCCGAGGGCGTGGTCCACCGCGACCTGAAGCCGGCGAACGTGATGGTCGGGGCGTTCGGCGAGGTGCAGGTGATGGACTGGGGGCTCGCGGTGCAGCGGGGGGACGGTGGCGGGGCGGGGCCCGAGTCCCGGCCCCACCCTGCCGACAGCGGGCACGACGCGACCGAGGTGGTCGGCACGCCCGCGTACATGGCGCCGGAGCAGGCCCGCGGCGAGAAGGTGGACGCCCGCGCCGACGTGTTCGCGCTCGGCGGCGTGCTCGCGTCGGTCCTCGTCGGCCGGCCGACGTTCTGGGGCGACGACCCGAGTTCGACCCTGACGCAGGCCGCGGCCGGCGACACGCGGGACATTCAGTTCATCCTCACCAGTAGCGGCGCCGACGGCGGACTGGTCGGCATCGCCCTCCGCTGCCTCGCCCCGGACCGCGCCACGCGCCCGGCCGACGGCACCGCCGTCGCCCGGCTGGTGGCCGAGTACCGGGCCGGCGTCGAGGAGCGGTTGTGGGCCGCCGAGCGCGACCGCGCCGCGGCCGAGACCCGCGCCGTCGAGCAGCGGAAGCGGCGCGGCGTAGAACTCGTTCTCGCCGCGGCGATGGTCGTGCTCGTCGCCGGGGCCGGGGGGGTGACGGTGTGGGGCGTCCGTGACGCCGCCGACGAGGAACGCCGCGCCGCCGCGGCGCGCGCCGAGCAGGCCCGGGACGACGCCGAGGAGGCGAACCGCACCCGGGCCGAGAGCGAGCGAATCACCCGCGCCGAGGCGTCGGTCGCCGACCTGCTCGACCAGGCCGAGGCGGCGCTGCGGGCCGGCGCCGCCGACCGCGCCGGCCCGTTCCTGGACCAGGCGACCCGCCGCGCCGCGGACGACGGCCTGACCGGCTCCGCCCCCCGGCTTGCGGCCGCCGCGCGCGACCTGGCCCTGCTGCGCGACCTCGACCGGGTGGACGACTACCGCTGGACGGCGACCGGGTCGCGGTACCCCGCCGCCGAGTTGGTGGCGAAGCGGTGGCAGGCGGCGCTCGCGGCCCACGGCGTCGTGCCGGCCGCGGCGCCGACCCCCGCGGACGTCGCGCGCGTCACCGGCACGCCGGCCCGCGCCGCGGTGCTGGCCGCGCTCGACGGGTGGCTGGGGCGGGCGCCGACGGAGCCCGTGCGGGCGCTGCTCGCCGCGGCCGACCCGGACCCGTTCCGCACCGAGGTCCGCCGGCTGATGGCGGCGCAGGACGCGGCGGGCCTCGCGGGCGTCGCCGACCGGCCGGAGTGGGCGAGCCAGCCGGCCGGGCTGGTCGAGGCGTTCGCCGCCGAGGCCGGCGTGCCGGTCGCGGTGCGGCGCGCCCTGCTGGCGCGCGTCGCGGCGGCCCGGCCCGACGACTACGGCGTGCTGATGGACCTCGGCGCGACGTTCCCGCTGACCGCCGCCGGGGCGGAGCGGGTGCGGTGGTTCCAGGCCGCGGCCGCGCTCCGCCCCGGCAGCGCGCCGGCCCGGCTGAGCCTCGGGTCGGCGCTCCGCGCGGCCGGCGACAAGGACGGCGCCGTCGCCGCGTGCCGCGAGGCCGTGCGGCTCGACCCGCGTTCCCCGGCCGCGCGGAACAACCTCGGCACGGCGCTCGCCGCCCGGGGCGAACTCGGCCCGGCGGTCGAGCAGTTCCAGGAGGCGATCAAGCTCGACCCCGCGGACCCGCTCCCGCACCACAACCTCGGCCACGCCCGCGCCGCGCGCCGCGACGTGGACGGCGCCGCCGCCGCCTACCGCGAGGCGATCCGCCTCGGCCCGACGTTCGCCGACGCCTACCTGAGCCTCGGGGAAGTACTGGCCGCGCGGCGCGACGCCGACGGCGCCCTCGCCGCCGTCCGCGAGGCGGTCCGGCTCGACCCGACGAGCGCCGCCGCGCAGAACGGGCTCGGCAACGTCCACGGCCTGCGGCGCGAGTGGGCGGCCGCCGCGGCCGCGTACCGCGAGGCGGTCCGCCTCGACCCCGACGAGGCGCCGGTGTACGGGAACCTGGGCCGGGCGCTGCGGATGAACGGGGACACGGCCGGTGCGGCGGCCGCGTACCGCGAGCAGGCGCGGCTCGCCCCGCGGGTGCCGGCGCACCACTTCGAGCTGGCGCTGGCGCGGGCGGAGAGCTACGACCTGGCCGGGGCGGCGGAGGCGTTCCGGGAGGCGTCGCGGCTCGACCCGACGGACCCGTTCGCGGCGACGAACCTCGGAAACGTACTCCGTCGGCTGGGCCGGCCGGGCGAGGCGGCGGAGGCGTTCCGCGCGGCGCTGGCGGCGCGGCCCGGCCACCCGTCGGCGCGGGCCGGGCTCGACTACTGCGAGCGCGTCGTCCGCGGCGAGGTGCCGGTCGCCCCCCCGCCGCGGGCGGCGAAGCCGTAGGTTGTCCCGGTTGTGTCGGCGGGAGCCCGGCCCGGCCCCACCCTTTCCTTGCTGGCGGTACTCGTCATCCGATCGCTCATCACCCGCCTCACCACCCCGGCCGTCCTCGCGCTCGTCGTCACGCTGGCGAACGCCGCCAAGCCCGTCGTCGTGGACGACACCGCGTACCTCGCGTTCGCCCGCCAGGTCGCCGCGCACCCCGCCGACCCCTACGGGTTCGAGCTGTTCTGGTACGACGTTCCCGACCCGGCGATGGACATCCTCTGCCCGCCCGTCCTGCCGTACTGGCTGGCCGCCGGCGTGGCGGTGGTCGGCGTCGAGCCGGTGCTGCTGAAGTTGTGGCTGTTCCCTGTCGCGTGGCTGTTCGCGTGGGCCGTGCGCGACCTGCTGCGCCGCCTCGCCCCCGGCGCGGGGGCGGCCGCGCTGCCGCTCGTCGTGCTGTCGCCGGCCGTGCTGCCGATGGTGAACCTCATGCTCGACGTGCCCGCGGCGGCGCTCGGGCTCGCGGCGCTCGCCGCGTTCGCCCGCGCCGCCGACCGCGGCTCGTGGCGCCTCGCCGCCGGCGCCGGCCTGCTCGCGGCGCTGGCGATGCAGACGAAGTACACCGCCCTCGTCGCCCCCGCGCTGCTCGGCTGGTACGGCCTCACCCACCGCCGCGTCGGGCTCGCCGTCGTCGCCGTCGGCGCGGCCGTCGCCGGGTTCGCGGCGTGGGAGGGGCTCGTGGGCATGAAGTACGGCGAGTCGCACTTCCTCCACCACGTCGGGCAGCAGGCGCCGTCCGAGGACGGCTGGTTCGCCGACAAGTACGCCCTGGTGGCGCCGCTAGCCGGGCACCTGGGCGTGCTCGGCGTCGGCTTCGCCGTGTACGCGCAGCGGTCGCTCGGCCTGCCGCGGCAAGTCGTCGCCGGGGGCGCGGTGCTGTGGGTCGTCGGTGCCGTGCTCGTGGCCGTGACGCCCGGGGCTCAGGCGGTGCTGGTCGGCACGACCGAACACGCACGGCTGACGATCCCGACGCTCGTCTGGCGCACCACCGGGGCAGCGGTACTACTCACGGCGCTGGCCGCGGCGGTGCGGCTCATCGGGAGGAGGGAAGGGCGGGACGCTGATGACTGGTTCGTCGTCGGCTGGGTGTTGCTGGAACTGGCGGGCTACTTCGCCATGACGCCGTTCCCCGCGGCGCGGCGTGTCATCGGGGTGTCACTGGCGGTCGGCGTGCTCGCGGCGCGGGTCGTGAGCCGCACCCCGGAGCGCAGGCCGGCGCGGTGGGCGGGGCCGTTCGGCGTCGCCGTCGGGGTTCTGCTCGCGGCGCTGGACGGGTACGACGCCGTGCCCGAGAAGGCGCTCGCCGGGCGCGCCGCGGCGGTGATCCCCGCGGGGGGCCGGGCGTGGTACGTCGGGCACTGGGGCTTCCAGTACTACTGCGAGCGCGCGGGCATGACGCCGGCCGTGGTGGGGCGGGCGGAACTGGACGCGGGCGACTACCTGGTGCTGCCGCTGTACCCGGACGACAACGGGTTCTACCGGCCGCACCCGGGGTCGTGGGCGGTGTCCGCGCCGGCCGACGCGGAGCGGGTGGCCGAGTTCGTGTGGGACGACTGGCTGAAGGCGCAGACGGTGCCGAACCTGTACGGCGGGGTCGTGCCGGTGACGGGCCGCGACCACCCGCGGCTGCGGGTGGCGGTGTACCGGCTGACGCGGCCGTGGGTCGCGGGGGAGTAGGGGTTGGGCTTGGTGTGGGGCCGGTCTCCAACCGGCCGGGGCGGACACGGCCGGTTGGAAACCGGCCCCACGGCGGCGGCGTCAGCGGCGGTACACGCGGCTGACGGCCTGCCCGGTGGGGTCGCGGTACTCCCACACGATCTCGCGGTCGGGCGTCACCTCGATCGCCCGGCCGCCGCCGTTCGGCGACGCGATCAGCGTGTTCCCGTTCGCCAGCCGCTGCACCGACGTCGGGTTCTGGATGTCGTAGGTCCAGCCGGCCTTGCCGTCCTTCAGGTCGTGCTCGGCCACCTGCGTCGGGTGGCACACCAGCAGCTTCCCCGCCGGCGTCAGGCCGATCCCCACCATCACCGTGTTCGGCACCCGGCTGATCTCCAGCGGCGCCCCGACCTCCTTGAGGTCGGCGTCCAGCCGGAACAGGTTCGGCCCCTGCTGCGCCGACGTGACGAACACCACGCTGCCGTCGGGCAGGCGGGTGGCGGCCACGACGTCGAAGGCGTTGGCCCGCGGCAGCGGCTGCGCCGGGTTCGGCTGCGGCCGGCTGTACTTCTTCACCTCCGCCACGCCGGCCCCGTTCTGCCCCGGCCGCACCTCGGTGATCGTGGACCGGCCCACCACGAGCCAGTTCCCGTTGGGCAGCACGTCGGCGCCGATCGGCTGCGGCGGGTGGTAGCTGGACACGATCGCCCCCGCCTTGTCCCGCTCGGTCACCCGGAGGTTCTGCTCGACCAGCAGCACCCGGCCGGCCGGCAGCACCCGGATGTCGGCCAGGATCGACTGCTGCTCGCCCTTGAGCCGCCACACCTCCTTCAGGTCCGGCCCGAGGGTGTACACGGTGCCGCGGCCGAAGCTCAGGTCCTGCGTGACCACGTCGGTCAGCCCCAGCACGCGCGGGGTGAGGTCGGCCGTGGTCAGGTCCACGCCGCCCTTCGCCCACCACCCGGCCCAGGCGTCGCGGGCCTTCGCCAGGTCGTCGGGGGTCTTGCCGAACCGGCCGCCGGGCGGGTGCTCGCCGGCCAGCCGGAGCAGGAAGTCTTCGAGCTGCCACAGCCGGCCGCGCGGCAGCGCCGGGACGAGGGCGATGAGGTCGGGCACGAACTCCTTCTCGCGGGTGGTGTGGGCCAGCGCCCACAGGCCGCGGAACTTCGCGTCGGCGTCGGGCTCGCGGCGGACGGCGGCCTTCACCGCGTCGATCGCGTCCGGCACGCGGACGCGCTTCCCGGCCGGGCCGCCCTCGGTCAGTGCCAGGTACGCCGCGGTCCGCCGCACCGGCGACTCGTCGGCCAGCGCCGCGAGGAGCGCCGGCTCGGCCTTGCCGTCCTGCACGGCGAGCGCCTTCAGTGCCGTGCGGATGTCGTCGGCGACGGCGTCGGAGTCGGCCAGCGGGAGGAAGCCGAGCAGCGCCGCGGCGGCGCCGGGCGGCTTCAGCTTCGCCACCCCGCGGACGGCGGCGGCGGCCACTTTCGCGTGATCGACCGTTTGGAGCTTCTTGAGGACGATCGCGGCGCGGTAGGCGACCTCGGGGTCGGCGGCCTTGTCCTTGTTCTCGGCGGCCTTGCGGAGGGGGCTGATGGCGAGCGGGCCGAGCTTCTCGGCGGCGGCGGCGGCGGCGAGGCGGTCCTCGAACTTGTCGGCGGCGAACTGGCGGATGAGCTCGGCGAGCTTCCCCTGGTCGGCCTCGGACGTGGTGCGGAGCTTCAAGTAGCCGACCAGGCCGGGGCCGTCGTCCGGGCGGAGGCGGACGGCGCGGAGCACGTCGGCGTCGGTGGCGGGCGGGTCGGGCGGGTCGTCGGGCTGGGGCCGGGCGACGGCGGCGAGGCCGAGGAGCAGGGCGGCGACGACGGGGAACCGCGGCATGGCGGGCTCCGGGGAGCGCGGGGCGGTTTGGTCAGGTTACCGCGCCGGCGCCCGGCGGGGAATGACGGGGCGTAGGAAAGCCCAGCCGTGACGACGGCTGGGCTGTGCCCGAAGAGGGAGGTCGCGGTCGTCGGTTACTTGCGGTGGCGGATCTTGGCCCGCATCCGCCGCTTCTTCCGCCCCACCTTCCGCCGCCCGCTGCCGCGCCGAGCCCCCATGTGCCGGTCTCCCTACTGGGTGTCCTGGTCCCGAGCCGAAGGAAGGCGGTATTGTAAAGCGCCGGCCCGGGGGGGCAAGCCCGGCGGGCCGAGCGGCGGCATACCGGGATGGTCTTCGTCCGAGACCGTCCCGCGCGGAGTCGCAAGCGGCAACGGAACTACCCGCGCGAGCGCTTGCGGCTTCGCGTCGCGGCGCCGGGCGGTCATGATTCGACGCGAGTTGGTACCCCAACTCACGCCCCCGCCCCGGCGCGCGTCACAGCATCAGGCCGCGGTTGCGGCGCATCCGGTCGTGGTTGTTCCGCTCGCGGTCCTCGTCGCCGAGCTGCTTGTACACCTCGGTCAGCCGGGCCAGCGCCTTCGCCACCTCGTCGCGGTCCTGGTTGTACACCACGTCCACCCACAGGATGGCCCACATCGCCTCGCGCGGCTTCTTCGCCGCCAGGTACAGCTCGCCGACCATCGCCTGCCCGGTCGCCCGCACGGCCGCGTCCTTCGTCTTGCCGATCTCGGCCTCCAGCGCCGGCACGCCCGCCGACGGGTCGGTCGCCGTCGCCGCCTTCGCCGCCATCGCGATGAGCCGGAGGCGCTCCTTCGGCGTCCCCGCGGCGGCGTCCTTCGCCGACGCCTCGGCCCGCGCCTCGGCCTCGCTGTACCGGCCGGCCCGCATCCAGGCGTCGGCCTCCTGGTACCCGGCCTCGACCTTCAGGTCCGGGGTGACGTCCGGCGCCTTCACCAGCTTGGCCCACAGCTTGGCCGCCACGTCGCTCTTGCCGAGTTCGTGGTTGAGGCGGGCGGCGTTGCGCGTCGCGTACCACGCCTCCCACCCGCCGGGGTTGTCGGCCATGTACTCGGTCAGCAGCTTCAGCCCGGCCTCGGCCTTGTCCTTCCAGTTGTTGTCCACCGACGTCTCGTCGGCGGCCCGGGCGGTGGTCACGGCGATGCGGAACGCCAGCCACTGCTTCAGCCGTGGCGAGGCGGTCGTCTTGTACTTCTCGCGGAGCCCCTCGTAGTTGCTGCGGGCCTTGTCCCAGTCGCGGATCGTCTCCAGCCGCACCGACTCGTTCACCTGCTCCGGCGTCATATCCTTCTGGTCGAGCGGGAACGTGCGGACGATGTCGGCGACGGTGACCACGGCCACCTGCTTGCCGGCGACGAGGAGCTTGACGCCGGCGGCGTCCACCTTCAGCTCGGCGTCCTCGGACTTGACCGGGGCGCCCTTCTTGGGCGTGTAGAACACCCGGTCCTGCGGCCCCGGCGGCTGGCCGACCGCGACCCCGACGAACGCCCCGGCGAACAGCGCCAGGGCCAGCGGCCCGCGGGCCTTACGGAACATGTGCTTAACCTGTGGGTGAGGGATGGTTCGGGGTCGGTGCCGCGTGAACGGGTGAGGGGGCGAAGGGGCGAAAAGAGGACCCCGCGGTCACCCGTTCACTCCCTCACCCCCTCGGCTCAGTTCTCGGCCGCCTGGAGGAACAGCTTGCCGCCGGCCGCCTCGTACGACTTCCGCAGCGCCGGCACCTCGGCGATGAGTTCGTGGTAGCGGTTCCGCACGGCCGACGTCATGTCGGTCCCGGCGGCCTTCTCCAGGTCGGCGAACCGCTTGGCCGTGTCGTCCACCTTCTGCTGCACCTTCCCCGCGTCGGTCCCGAGCAGCTGCATGTTCGCCTTCAGGACGCAGCGGGTGGTGTCGAAGTAGGCGTCGTAGTAGTCGTTCTTGTACTTCGAGACGGCGGCGTCGTCGACGACGTCCATGCCGTCGGCGTTCTTCTTCTTCGGCGGCGGGGCCGCCAGCCGGGCGCGGGCCAGGTTCTCCAGCTCGCGCCACCCCTTCACGGCCGTGCCCCACTGCTTGTTCGCCTCCTTCACGTCCTTCTCGTTCGCCCCGCGGGCCTCGGCCAGGTAGCAGGCCTCCTTGCGGAAGTCGAGCGAGGAGTACGCCCACCCCTGCTTGTCCTTGTTCCCCATCACGTCGGCCAGGTGCTTCTCGGCGTCGGGGAACTTCTTCCCGAGCCGGTACGCCCGGGCCGTGTCGAGGGCGGCGCGGCGGTACCGGCTGACGGCGGCGCGGGCCTCCAGGTCTTCCGCCGGCGGGGCCAGGGTCGCCGGCCGGGTGATGTTCTTCAGCGCGTTCACGGCCTTCTCGTACTCGCCGACCACGACGAGCGCCTGGCCGAGGAACAGCTGCATCGGCGGCGGCAGGTTCGGCTCCTTGGCGATCTCCTCGATGAGGCTGCCGAACGCCCCCGACAGCGCCTGCGCCTCCGGCGCCTTGCCGGCCTTCCGCAGCGCCTCGATCCGGCCGCCCATCTCGAGCGTCAGGTTCTCCAGCATCTGCTGGTTGGCCTCGATGCTGCCGCCGTACTTCTTGAGCAGCTCGAACAGCTGCTTGCTGTTGTCCCCCTGGCCGAGCTGCACGCGGGTCTTCAGCCCGACCACGACGAGGTCGCGGCGGAGCTTGTCCACCCCCTCGGCGAGCTTGCCGACCTTCACCTTCTGGGCGCGGTCGGGGTCCGGCATCTTCTCCTCGTCCTCCGGCGACTGGAGCTTGGCCACCACCTGCACCTGCTCGGCGAGGCGGCCCTTGTCGTTCATCTCCTGGAGCACCTTGCCGGCCGAGTTGAACACCTCGTCGTACTTGGCGGCGGCGAACAGGGCGAGGCCCTCGAGGTACACGGCCCGGGTGCGGGAGTCCTCGGCGGTGAGGTACGCCTCCCACCCGTCGAGGGTCGGCCCCTTGTCGCCGGCCTGCATCAGCGACTTGTACGTGCCGACGGACTTGGACGCCTCCTCGGCGATGCGGGCGGCCTTGGCGAACCCGGCCTCGGCCTTCTCGGCCTCGGCGTCCACGCGGTTCTGCAGGAGGTACAGGAACGCCAGCCGGGAGCGGACGGCGATGAACGTGCGGGCGTCGTCCTCGGAGGCGGTCGCCGGCGGCGGCGGCAGCTTCTCCAGGTCGGCGACGCTGCGGCGGAACACGTCGGTGCGGCGGGCCTCGGGGAGCGGCGAGTCCTTGCCGGTGAGGAGCTGCGTGGCCACGGCGCCCTGGAACAGGCGGAGGTACGTGAGCCGGTCGTACCCGGGGCGGACCTTCAGGGTGGC
Source organism: Urbifossiella sp. (assembly GCA_044220735.1). Lineage (GTDB taxonomy): Bacteria > Planctomycetota > Planctomycetia > Gemmatales > Gemmataceae > Urbifossiella. The sequence continues at coordinate 13,990 of JBGAQM010000020.1, forward strand.
GTCGTAGGCGTCGACCGTCTTGCCGTCCTCGTACAGCAGCCCGGCGAGCTGGTGGCGGGCCGAGTCGGTGGCGGTGTCGTTGGGGAACCGCTCGTCGAGGAACCGGGCGAGGCGGATGGCGCGGTCGCGGTCGGCCTGGCGGGCGGCGGCGGCGGCGGCGGCCTCGGTGACGCGGATCTGGCCGGCGGCGCGGGTGTAGCTGCTGACCCCGAGCGCCCCGCCGGCCGACGACTTCCCGCCGGTGCCGCGGACCTGCCGGGCCACGTACTCGCCGAGCACCGCCGCCCGCGGCGCCTGGTCGGTCTCGCGGTAGAAGTAGATGAGCCGGATCAGCACCTCGGTCACGTCGGCCGGGTTGTCCTTCTCGGTGGCGATCTCGCGGGCGTGCTCGAGCAGGCTCACGATCTTGTTCCGCCGGTCGCGGAGCTTCTCCGGGCCGACCGCCGGGGTGGCCCTCTCCTCGTCCATCAGCTTCGAGATCTGGATGAGGGACGCCATCTGCGCGTCCTCGAACGTCTTGTAGTCGGTCAGCTTCCCCTCGGCCTCGCCGAGCAGCCGGCGGACGACGTACATGCGGCGTTTCTGGGCGCGGTAGGTGAACTCGTTGTCCGACTGGCTGATGACGCGGTACAGCTTCTCGGCCTCGCGGTACGCCGGCATGGCGGTCGGCGGCGTGGTCGTCGGCGCCTTGGCCCCCTTCGGGGTGTTGGCGGCGACGATCTTGTCGCCGGCGCGCTGGCGGACGGTGGCGAGGTACCAGCGCACGGCCACAGCCTCCCCGGCGGCCCGGCGGTTCGAGCCGTACTGGCTCAGCCAGGCGCGCGAGTCCTTCTCGACGGTCGCGTCCTCGCCCTCGAGCACCTTGTGGCGGATCTGGAAGAACCTGGCCACCCGCTTGCCGTCGTCCGAGTCGCCGCCGACGGCCTTGAGCACCTCCTGGAACTTCTTCTCGGCCTCGGCGTTGCTGTCCTTCTGGAAGTCGCACTCGGCGATCCACGCCTTGGCGACCCAGTTGACGCGCATCGGCACGTCCTTGCCGTTGATCAGCGCCTTGAACTCGACGGCGGCCTGGTCGATCGACTTCGACCGCTCCTTCTTCTCGTCGGCGGTGGCGGCGATGTACGTGTCGCCGAGGTACATCTGGTTGACGGCGCTGGCGAGCTCGGCGTCCACCTTCGACTGGACGAGGGCGCGGCGGGTGGCGGCGTCGACCCCGCCGCCGGCCAGCTGGCTGCCGATCTTGTCGGCCGCCGACTTGAACTGCTTGGCGGCGCCGAGGAACAGCGGCCGGGCGGCGGCGGCTTCGGCCTTCTGCTTGGTCAACTCGGCGTCGCGGTCGGGGTCGCCCTCGGGCGGCACGTCGATGCGGCGGGCCTTCGCCAGCTGCGCCTTCGCCTCCAGCGCCGTCAGCCGCGCCAGCGCCAGGTACGCCTCGGCCGCGCGGGGGTGACCGGGGGTCTGGCGAAGGAACGTGGCGAACCCGTCCTTGGCGTCGCCGACGAGGCTCAGCCGCGCCGCTTCATCCGGCTCGTCGTCGGCCGCCTCGAGCAGGCAGCGGGCGCGCTCCAGCGGCAGCTCGGCCTTCACCGCCGCGGGCGTGTTCGCCTTCTGTTCCAGCTCGCCGATGAGCTCGATCGCCAGGTCCGACTGCCCCTCCTGACGGAGGCCGCGGACGAGTTCGAGCGGGCTCGGCGGGCCGTCGATGGCCGGCGGCTCGGGCTCGGTCGGCTCGGGCTGCGGCTGTACCTTCGGTTCCGGCGGCTTCGGCTGCGCCTTCGGGTCGGGCGGCTTCGGCTGCGCCTTCGGCTCCGTCTTGGGCGGCTGCTTGGGATCGACCTTGGGCGGCTGCTTGGGATCGACCTTCTGCTGGGCGGTGGTGTCGGCGGGTCCGTAGGCGACGCACACCATCCCGAACACGAAGACGAACCAGGCGGCGGGACGGGGCATGGCGGCGGCTCCGGGTGGCCGGGAGAATACCGGTTGAGACGGGCGGCGGGCGCGGAAGGTTCCGTGAAGTGAATTCTGACCGGCGGCGCGGCGGCGTCAAGGGGGCGCCAGCGAGCCGACTCGCGTGCGCGGGCGATTCGCTCTGGTTCTTGGAGCCCGGAGGGCGACGGCGTGTAGCCCCGGGTGGAGCCCGGGGCGGGCGTGGGGCGGAGTTCGTGGGGTCGTGTCTCCGGTTCCACGCCGGCGCCGCCCCGGGTTCCACCCGGGGCTACACGCCGACGCCCTCCGGGCTGCAGGCCGAACCACGCGCCGCCTCACGGCGGCCGCTCGCCGGGCGTTCAGTCGCGCCCGACTTCCAGCACCGTGCCGTCGTCGCCGGCGGTGGCGACGACGAGCCGGTCACCGGGGCCGAACGGGCGCGCCAGCGAGGGGTACGATGCCTCGGCCGTGCCGAGGAACGGGCCGGGGCGCCGACCACGCCTCCGGCTCGCCGCCTGCCGGCCGCCACACCGGCGCGGCAGGCCCGCCCGCGCCACCGTGATCGTGTCGGCGGCCGCGACGCCGGCCAGCAGCGCGACCAGCGGCGGGTCGTCCAGCCCGAGCGCCAGCAGCTCGCGGTTGACGCGCTCCAGCGCCGCCGCCGGGTCGGGGTCGGCGCCGGGCGGGAACGCGGTCCGCAGCGCCAGCAGCCCGAGGAGGCTCCCCGCGGTGCCGCCGCGGCCGGGCACGTCGCCGAGCAGGAACGCGACGCGGCCGTCGGCGAGGCGGTGGGCGTCGTGGAAGTCGGTGCCGGCCCGGCCGCGGCGGGTCACCGTCACGCCGGCGGGCAGCCCGGCCGGCTGCGCCGCCCGGTGGACCCGGCGGGCGAGTTCGCGGTCGGCGTCGGCGCGGGCGAACGCCTGCCGCAACTGATCGCCGAGCAGCCGGGCTTCCCCGGCGCGGGTGCCGACGCGCGCCGTCGCGGCCCGGGTCCGCGCCAGCGACCGCAGCTGCGCCGCGAGGTGCGCCGGCTCGACGGGTTGCAGCAGGCACACGTCGGCGCCGGAGTCGAGCCCGACCGGCACGGCTTCGGGCCGCGAGACGAGCCAGACGACGGGGACGAACTCGTCCGCGAGTTCGGCGCGCCACCGGCGGGTCTGCGCCGCCGCGGCCGGGACCGGGTCCGCGACCACGACCGCGACCGCGACCGGGCCGAAATCGACGGGCGGGGTGCTGCCGAGGGCGTGTGCGGCGACGGCGAAGCCCTCCACCGCGACGGCGGCGGTCGGGTCGGCGGCGCTGAACAGGACGGTGGGCATGAAATCGGAGGACAGAGGACAGAAGTCAGAGGACAGCCCGAACCGGGCACTCGAAACCGTGTCGTGCGACAGGTACACTTCTACCAACGGGCCACAGCGGGGGGAATCCCAGCGACTCTGCCCTCTGCCCTCTGTCCTCTGTCCTCTGTCCTCTGGTGCCTCGTGCCCGTGCAGATGGAGCTCCGCCGGATCATCATCAGCGAGGTCGAGGACCACCACTTCATCATCCTCCGCGAGGTGGACGGGGAGCGGAGCTTCCCGATCGTCATCGGCATCTTCGAGGCCACCAGCATCGACCGCCGGGTGAAGGGCGCACAGCTCCCGCGGCCGCTGACGCACGACCTGGTCGTCGCCGCCGTCGAGCAGCTCGGCGGCGAGATCCAGGACATCGTCATCAACGAGCTGAAGGAGCACACCTACTACGCGAAGCTGCGGGTGCGGCAGGACGGCGAGCTGGTAGAGATCGACTGCCGCCCGAGCGACGCCATCGCCCTGGCGGTGACCGCGAAGGTGCCCATCTACGTGAACGAGGACGTGCTCGGCGAGGCGCTTGAGGAGGACTGAAAGGCGCCCACCCGCTTGCGGCTGCGCGTTGCCCGGCGCCATGCCGCGAGCGGGTGGCGCCGGAGTTAGCGCCGCGCCAGGGGCGGCTCGGCCGTCAGGTTCAGGTGGGCGGGCGGGGCGGTCGTGAACACGATCCGCGGCCCGTTCACCGCCGGCGCCGGCAGCTCGGGCGGGGGCGTCGGGCGGTACGCCGACACGGTCGTCGGCGCGGTCATTTGCGGCACCGACGGCAGGTCCACCCGCACCGGCACCACTACGGGCACCGCCGGCCGGGGCTGCGGCTTCGCCGCGACCGGCGGCTCGGCCGTCTGGCCGTGGAACCCGTCGGCCCCGCGGGCGCTGCGGTAGCCGAGCAGGTGGTACTCCCACAGCGCCTGCTTCGCCACGTCGCGCACGACCGCCGCCGGGTCCGCCTCCGCCGCCGACTCCAGCGCCGACCCGGCCAGCGGGAACACCATCCGGTAGCCGCCGAGGACGTCGGCGGCGTCGGCCCGCACGAACGCCGCCGGGTCGCGCTGGACCGTCGCCACCAGCGCCGGGATCACGTCCGCCTGCGTCCGCGGGTCGGCGTCGCGCAGCTCGGCGACCGCGGCCCGGCGGCGCTTCTCGTCGGGGTCGGTCCGGAGGGTCGCAACGAGCGTGCGGACCTGCGCGTCCGACTTCCCCTTCCCCTTCGCCCAGAACGGGTTGGCGTCGGCCCGGGACGTGAGGGCGACGAGCAAGACCAAGGCGGCTGCGCGGGTGACGGTCACGATGGTGCTCCTGCAAACGGCGCGGCGTTCCTCCTCATGGCATCGGACGGCGGCGGCGTTGTCAGCGGGAGTTTCCCGCGGAAGCGGGGCCCGCGCGGCGGCGGCGGCGCAGGCGGCGCATCGGGCGCGTTCGGTAGGCCGGGCGAGCCGGGAGCGTGAGCCACCGGAGTCGGGGCGCATCGAGCCGCGTGGCACTCCGGTCGCTCACGTCCCGGCTCGCCGGGCGATTCTTCTCGAAATCTTTCCCCCGCCGGCGCTTACACGCGCGGTGCGGGCCGCTATACTGTTTACTCCGTTTGTGCGCCCTTCGATCCCGGGTACGACCATGGCCGACACCCCACGACCCCCCGCCGGCACCCCCATGAACGGGGCCGACATCCTCGTCGAGAGCCTCATCCGCCACGGCGTCGAGGTCGTCTTCGCCTACCCGGGCGGCGCCAGCATGCCCATCCACCAGTCGCTCACGAAGGTCGAGGGGAAGCTCCGCACCATCCTGCCGCGGCACGAGCAGGGCGGCGGGTTCATGGCCCACGGGTACGCCCGCACCACCGGCAAGGCCGGCGTCTGCTTCAGCACCAGCGGGCCGGGGGCGACCAACTTCGTCACCTGCATCGCCGACGCGAAGATGGACTCGATCCCGATGATCGCCATCACCGGCCAGGTGTCCACGAACGTGCTCGGCAACGACGCGTTCCAGGAAACGCCGATGGTGGAGATCTGCCGCGGCATCACCAAGCACCACTACCTGCTCACGCGGGTGGAGGACGTGGCCCGGGTGGTGAAGGAGGCGTTCCACATCGCCACCACCGGCCGGCCCGGCCCCGTGCTCATCGACATCTGCAAGGACGTGCAGGTGAAGAGCACCGTGCCCGACTGGGACTGCGCGATGGACCTGCCGGGCTACCGTCCGGTCCGCAAGCCGACCCGCGCCGAGCTCGAACCGATCGTCGCCGCCATCCGCGCCAGCAAGAAGCCGTTCATCTACGCCGGCGGCGGCATCACCCACGCCGCCGCCGCCGCCGAGCTGCGCGAGCTGGCCGAGCTCACCGGCATCCCCGTCGGCCTCACCGTGCACGGCCTCGGCAACTTCCCCGCCGACCACTACCTGTGCCTGCAGATGCTCGGCATGCACGGCACCGTGTACAGCAACTACGCCGTCAACGAGGCCGACCTGCTCATCGCCCTGGGCGTGCGGTTCGACGACCGCGTGACCGGGAAGCTGGCCGAGTTCGCCAAGCACGGCAAGATCGTGCACGTGGACATCGACCGCAGCGAGATCCACAAGAACAAGTTCGCCCACGTCCCCGTCCACGGCGACGTGAAGGCGGCGCTGACGACGCTGAACGGGATGCTGAAGGAGGACGCGAACGCGGACCTCGTGGCCGGCGGCCGCTACCCCGACTGGTGGCGGCAGATCGACGCCTGGCGCGAGGCCGACCCGATGCGCTGCCCGGAGCGGCCGGACGCGATCATCCCGCAGCAGGCCATCCGCCGGCTGTGGGAGATCCTCCGCGACCGCGGCCAGCTCGACAAGACGATCATCTCGACGGGCGTGGGCCAGCACCAGATGTGGGCGGCGCAGTTCTTCGGGTTCAACCACCCGCGGAAGTGGGTGACCAGCGGCGGCCTCGGCACGATGGGGTTCGGCCTGCCGGCGGCGCTCGGCTGCAAGGTGGCCCACCCGGACCACCTGGTCATCGACATCGACGGCGACGGCAGCTTCCTGATGAACGTGCAGGAGCTGGCGACGGCGTTCGCCGAGAAGATTCCGGCGAAGGTGCTGCTGCTGAACAACCAGCACCTCGGGATGGTGATGCAGTGGGAGGACCGGTTCTTCGGCAGCAACCGCGGCCACACGTACCTCGGCGCCGGCGACGACCTGCCGCCGTACCCGGACTTCTGCACGATCGCCAAGGGCTTCGGCGTGGCGACGCGGAGCGTCGTGGACAAGGCCGACCTGGACGCGGCGCTGATCGAGATGATCGAGAGCCCGGGGCCGTTCCTGCTGAACGTCCACGTGCCGCACCAGGAGCACGTGCTGCCGATGATCCCGTCGGGGATGACCGTCCACGACATCATCAAGACGTGATCACGGCGACGGCGAGCCGGGGGCGTGAGTCCCCGGATTCTCGTCACATGCAATGAGAATCCGGGGGCTCACGCCCCCGGCTCGCCGGCACGGCGGAAGCGTCAAGAGTCGTCATTTCGGCCGACACACTTGTTCCCGCGACCCGGTGTGTGGCGCGGTGTGAGAACCATTTCGAGCCGTCCGGCGCCGCGGCCGGTCACTGCTTCGGCGGCGTAAATCCCGGTTGGTTCAGGATTTGTCGCACGCCGTCGGCGTTCTCCTGGTCGGTCGGCGGGCCGCGGAGGATCAGCTGCGGGTTCGCCGCGTCCTTCAGCTGCGCGAACAGCGCCGCCACGTCCTGCGTCTGCTTCCGCGCTAGCACTTCCTTCTCCAGCGCCGGCTTGACGGTGGCGAAGTCCACGCCCGGGGTCGGCGGCACGACGCCGGTACACTTCACGCACAGGATGCCGGCCGGCGTCTGGAACAGCTGGCTCAGCTCGCCGACCTGGAGCTCGAACACCACCTTCTCGATGAGCGGGTTGGGGGCGTCGCCGTGCCGGCCGATGGGCGCCACCTGGCCGGCGCCGGCCGCGAGGTTCGGGTCGTTCTGCGCCCGCGCCACGCGGTCGAACTCGGCGTCGCCCTTGCGGGCCTCGAGCCACTCCCGCTGGGCGCGGCGGAACTCGTCCTTGCCCCAGATGATGATCTTCGCGGCCCGCTTCTCGCCGAAGTGCCGCTCGAACGCCTTCTTCAGCTCGTCCTCCGTCGCCTGCGCCTTCCCCTGGCACATCTTCCCGAGGAGCACCCGCGGCCGCACCTCGTCCTCCAGGTACTCGGGCAGCGTCTTCTTCACCTTCGGGAGGATTTTGGACACGAAGTCGGCCTTCTCCATCTTCAGCGCCTTCAGGTCCTCGCCGAGTACGGCCTCGACCTCCTCCGGGGTGGCGACGACGCCGCGCTTCGCGGCCTCGATGTTGACGATCTTCAGGTTCAGGAGCGAGTCGAGCCGCTCGTACCCGCCGCGGGCGATGAGGAACTCGCCGAGGTCGGTGCGGGTGACCGGGACGTTGCCGTACAGCACGGCGAGCACCTTCGGGTCGGGGTGCTGCGCCCGCGGCGCCGGGGTGGCGCCCGGCTCGGTCGGCCGCGGCGGGACGTGCTGCGTCAGCTGCGGGTTGGCCGCGGCGCGGATCTGCGCGAACACCTCCGGCAGCTGCTGGCTCAGTTTGCGGTCGAACACGTCCTTCTCGACCACGGCCTTGGCCTGCTCGAACGTCACCGCGTCCGGCGGGATGACGCGGATGAGCCGCAGGCAGGTGCTCGTCGTTTCCGTCTCGACCCACACGGCGTCGCCGGGGTTCTTCAGCTCGAAGAGCGCCTTCTCGACGCGCGGGTCCTCGCCGTTGAGGTGCCGGCCGACCGGGGCGACGCGGCCGCCGTTCTTGGCGAGGTCGTTCGGCTGCTCGCCGGCGAGCTTCTCGAACTGCTGCTGGTTGTCGATGGCCGCCTTCTTGACGGCGTCGGACAGCGGCACGGGGTGCGCCTTCGGCCACTGGATGACGAACGCCTCGCGGCGCTCGCCGTGCTTCGCCTCGAACGCCTTGCGGACGTCGTCCTCGGCCACCTTCACCTGCCCGCGGGCCATCTTGCCGAGGAGCAGCCGCTGGCGGACGACGTCGTTCTCCCACTCGTAGAGCGTCTTGCCGTACCGCGGCAGGACGGCGCGGACGAAGTCGTCGCGGGTGAGGCCGGCGGCCTGGAGGTCGTCGTTGACGCCGGCGGCGACCTCGAGCGCGGTGACGGTGATGCCGCGCTTCGCGGCCTCGAGCTCGACGAGCTTGCGGTTGACGACGAGGTCGATGCGGTCCATCCCGCCGCGGGCGATGAGGTACTCGCCGAGTTCCTCGCGGGTGACGGGGGTGTTGCCGTGGATGAACGCGGCGACGCGCTTGCCGACGTCCGGGGCCGGGCTCGTGGCGGGCGGCTGCCCGCCGGCGGTCGTCGCCGCCACGAGCATCACCGGGATGACGCCCCACCGCCAGCCGCCCGCGCGGGTGCCCATACTCGACCTCCGTGGTTCGCCGCCGGATACCCGCCCCCCGGCCGCGGGGCAAGAGAACTTGAGCCGAATTCGGGTTCGGACCGCGGACCGGGGTTGCCCGCCTCCCGCGCCCGCGGTATTCCGCCGGCCGACCTCACCCCCCGGAGCCCGCATGACCGCGGCCCTGCGCCTCCAGGCCGTCCGCGCCCGCTACGGCGACCGCGTCGCCGTCGCCGGCCTGACGCTGGACGTGGCGGCCGGCGAGGTGGTGGCGCTCATCGGCCCGAACGGCTCCGGCAAGAGCACCACCCTGGCCCTCGCCGCCGGCGTGCTGACGCCCGTTTGCGGCACCGTGAGCGCGTGCGGCATCGACCGCGCCGCCGACCCGCACGGGTTCGCCGCGAAGGTCGGACTCGTGCCGCAGGACGGCGCCACCTACGACGAACTGACCGCGCAGCAGAACCTCGAGTTCTTCGGCCGCCTGTACGGCCTCGGCGGCCGCGAGCTGCGCCGCCGCGTCGCCCGCGGGCTGTCGCGCGTCGGCCTCACCGCCCGCGCCCGCGACCGCGTCGGCACGCTGTCCGGCGGCCTCCGCCAGCGCGTGAACCTCGCCGCCGCGCTGCTACACGACCCGCCGATCCTCCTGCTCGACGAGCCGACCGCGGCCCTCGACCCCGCCAGCCGCGACGCCGCGCTCGCCGACCTGACCCGGCTGCGCGACGAGGGGCACGCCGTCCTGTTCACGACGCACCACACCGACGAAACCGAACTGGCCTGCGACCGCGTCGCGGTGCTGGACGCCGGCCGGCTGGTGGCGTGCGGCCGGCCCGGCGACGTGCTACGGCCGCGCGGCCGCGAGGTGCTGTACGCCCACCTGCGGATGCCGGTGCCGCGCTTCCTCGAAAAGAGCCTCCGCCGCGAACTCGCCGCCGTCGCCGACCTGGAGGTGACGGGCAACCGCCTGCGCCTCGCGGCCGACACCGCCGAGAACCTCGGCCGGGCGCTGGCCCGCGTGCTGGCCGAAGGGCTGGACCTGGACGGCTACCGTAGCCCGGGGAGTTCGATCGCCCGCGGCGTGAGCAGCGAGAAGGTGAGGCAGTGACCGCGAACCTGATCCTCACGATCGCCGGGAAGGACTGGCGGCTCTTCTGGGCCGACCGCCGCGCCGCCGCGCTCGCGTTCGTGGTGCCGGTCGTCCTCGCGTCCGCGTTCGGGCTGATCTTCGCGCGGCCGACGGCCGACCGCGGCGCCGTTCAGCTGCCGGTCGTAATTGTGGTCGAGGACGACAGCGCCTTCGCTCGTGGCGTCGCGGACGAACTACTGGCGTCGCCGCGGTTCAGCGCAGTGGAGATGACCCGCGCCGCCGCCGAGGCCGCGGTCGCCGACCGCCGGCCGGGCGTGGCGGTCGTGCTGCCGGCCGGGTTCGAGAAGGCCGCGGAGTGGGGCGCGGAGCGGCCGGCGGTCGAAATCCTGCACCACCCGACGACCGCGGCCGAGCGGCAGTGGGCCGAGGGCGTGCTGACCGAGACGGTGATGCGGAAGCTGGCCCGCGACCGCTTCGGCGCCGCCGCCGCGGTCCAGCCGCCGTTCCGCGCCGAGGCGACGAGCGTCGCCGGGGCGGCCGGCGGGTTCGACTCGTACACGCACAGCTTCTGCGGGATGACGCTGCAGTACCTGCTGTTCTGGGGCATGGAGAGCGGCCTGCTGTTCCTCCGCGAGCGCCGCCGCGGGGCGTGGGTGCGCGTCCGCGCCGCGCCGGTGCCGCTCGCCGCGGTGCTCGCCGGGAAGGCACTTACGACCGCGGCGCTCGCGCTGCTGATGGTCGCGGTCACGTTCGGCGTCGGCCGGGTGGCGTTCGGCGTCACGGCCGCGGGGTCGTGGGTCGGGTTCGCGCTGCTGGCGCTGGCCGGGTGCGGGCTCGCCGCGGCGACGGGCTTGCTGGTCGCGGCCGTGGGCGGAACGGAGGCCCGGGCGCGGAGCGTGAGCATCCTGGTGATTCTGGGCGTGAGCATGTTGGGCGGGCTGTGGGTGCCGGCGTTCCTGCTGCCGGAGTGGGTGCGCGACGCGGCGCTGGCGCTGCCGACGACGTGGGCGATGCGCGGCCTCGACCGGGTGACGTGGCAGGGCCGCGGGCTGGCCGAGGCGCTGCCGTACGTCGGCGCCGTGGCCGCGTTCGCGGCGGCGTTCCTGGCGCTGGCCGTGTGGCGGCTGACCGCCGACGAGCGCCGCCGGGCCGCGGGGATCACAGGTTGATGCGTTGCCGCTTGCGGCTTCGCGTCGCCCAACGCGAAGCCGCAAGCGGCAACACAGTGAACCGACACGCAAGGAACCGACCATGACCCGCACGACCGCCGCCGCCGCCGCGCTGTTCGTTCTCGCCGGTGTCGCCGTCGCGCAGCCGCCGGCGGCGCTGCCCGAGCTGGCGCTCGAGGACCAGTTCGACCGCAAGGCCGACCCCGCCGCGTACCGCGGGTCGGTCGTCATCCTCGTCTACGGCGACCGCCGCGGCACCGACGCCTGCAAGGCGCTCGGCGAGCAGCTGCACGTCTGCTGGCACCCGACCGCGAAGGGCCAGTCGGCCGCGAAGGCGCAGGCGGCGCCGGTCGTGACCCTCGACGGCCTGCCGCCGGGGAAGGCGGCGCCGGACGTGAAGGTGATTCCGGTGGCGTGTTGCGGTAAGGTGCCCGGCCCGATCCGCGGCGTCATCCGCTCGCAGATTGCGAAGGGCGCCCCCGACGTGCCGGTGTGGCTCGACTTCACCGACGCCATGAAGACGCACTTCGGCCTGACCGCCGGCGAGCCGAACCTCGTCGTCCTCGACGCCGCCGGCCGCCCGCGCGGCAAGGTGAACGGCGCCCCCGACGCGGGCGTACTCGACGGCGTGATCCGCACCGTCCAGCAGCTCCGCGCCGAAGCCGTGCGCTGACCGCCGGGCCGCGGTCGCTATGCTTTCGGTATGTCCGCCGCGTCCGCCTGCCCGTTCTGCGCGAAGCTCGCCGCCCCCGAGGGGTGGCCCGCCGCGGACGTGGTGTGGCGCTTCCCGCACTCCGTCGCCGTGCTCGGCCCCTGGCAGCACTACCCCGGCTACTGCGTCCTCGTCAGCCGCGACCACGCCTCGGAACTCAGCCAGCTCGGCCCGCGTCGCGCCGCCTTCCTCGACGAGATGGCGACGCTCGCCGAGGGGATCGAGGCCTGCTTCCGCCCGCACAAGCTGAACTACGAGCTGCTCGGCAACCAGGTGCCGCACCTGCACTGGCACCTGTTCCCGCGCACGGCCGACGACCCCGACCGGCTGCGGCCGGTGTGGTTCGCGCTGGACGCCGCCGACCGCGACCCCGCGGCGAAGGCCCGGCTCGAATCCGGCCCCGTCTCCCGTCCCGAGGCCGTCGCCCGGCTGCGTACCCACCTCGAAAAGACATTGGGACAGTGGGACCGAGGGACTTTGGGACAGGAACCCAACCCGCAGTGATCTCGGTCCTTTTGTCCCACTGTCCCCTTGTCCCACAGTCCCAAATGAACCTCCGTCTCGGCACCCGCGGCAGCCCGCTCGCCCTGTGGCAGGCGCACTACATCGCCGACCGCCTCCGCCCCGTCGCGGCCCCGCGGCCGGTCGAGCTGGTGCTCATCGAGACGCACGGCGACCGCGACCGCGCCACGCCGCTCGCCGCGATGGGCGGGTTCGGCGTGTTCACGAAGGCCATCCAGACGGCGCTCCGCGACCAGCGCGCCGACGCCGCCGTGCACAGCCTCAAGGACTTGCCCACCATCCCCGAACCCGGGCTGGAGCTCGTCGCGGTGCCGCCCCGCGGGCCGACCGGCGACGCCTTCGTGTCCGTGAAGCACCGCCGCTTCGACGCGCTGCCGCCGGGCGCCGTCGTGGGGACGAGTAGTCTCCGCCGGCGGGCGATGCTGGCGAACCGGCGGCCCGACCTGACGCTGATCGACCTGCGCGGCAACGTCGAGACGCGGCTGCGGAAGCTGGAGGAGAACGACCTCGACGCCATCATCCTCGCCGAAGCGGGACTCGTGCGGCTGGGGCTCGCCGACCGCGTCACCGAGGTGCTGGACGCGACGTGGATGCTCCCTGCGGTCGGGCAGGGCGCCATCGGCCTGGAGTGCCGCAGCGACGACGCCGACACGATCGACGCGGTACTCGCGCTGACGGACGCGGACACGTTCGCGCGGGTGACCGCCGAGCGCGCCATGCTCGCGGCGCTGGGCGGTGGCTGTCTCGTCCCGATCGGCACGACGTCCGCCATCGACGGAGGGCGCATCACGATTCGCGGCATGGTGCTGTCGCCGGACGGCCGGCGGAAGGTGTCGGCGACGCACGCCGGCCCGGCCGACGCGCCGCTGGCGACGGGGCAGGAGCTGGCCGCGATGCTCCTCGCCGAGGGCGCCGCGGAGCTGCTGGCGTGACCGAACCCGTCTTCGCGCTCGACCGCGCCACCGTGGCCCGGCCCGGCGGCCCGGCCGTCCTCACCGACTTCTCGTGGACCGTCCGCGAGGGCGAGACGTGGGCCGTCACCGGCCCCGTCGGCAGCGGCAAGTCCACCCTCGCCGACGCCCTCCTCGGCCGCATCCACCTCCGCGCCGGCGACCTGTCGTGGCCGCTCCTCGACCGCCTCCGCGCCGCCGGCCGCGACGTGAAGTACGTCTCCGACGTCGCCCGACACGTGCCGTTCCAGGAGAACAGCCGGCTGTTCAGCTACGCCGGCCACTACTACCAGCAGCGGTTCGAGTTCGCCGACGCCGACGAGCCGCTGTCGCTCGGCACGTTCCTCCGCAGCGGCAGCCCGGCCACCGCCGACGAGATCGCCGCGGTCGCCGGCCGGCTCGGCCTTGCGGACCGGCTGGGGCAGCCGTTCATCACGCTGTCGAACGGCCAGACGCGCCGGGCGCGGATCGCCCGGGCGCTGCTCGGGCACCCGGAACTCCTCGTGCTCGACGACCCGTTCCTCGGCCTCGACGCCGCCGGTCGGGAGGATGTGGCCGCGTTCCTCGGCCGGCTGGTGAGCGAGGGCCTGCGGCTGGTACTGGTCTGCGCCGCGGACGCGGTGCCGGGGTGGGTGACGAACCGGCTGACTGTGGGACCGGGGGACAGTGGGACTGGGGGACAGCCTGAGTGGTCGCGTTTCGTCCCCCGGTTCCAAAGTCCCCCGGTCCCAAAGTCCCCCGATCCCATCATCGAGCTCCGCGACGTGACCGTGCGCCACGGCGGCCGCGTCCTTCTCGACAACGTCTCGTGGACCGTCCGCGCCGGCGAGCGGTGGGCGGTGATGGGGCCGAACGGCAGCGGCAAGACCACGCTCCTGAGCCTCCTGTGCGGCGACCACCCGCAGGCGTTCTCCAACGACGTGCGGCTGTTCGGCCGCCGCCGCGGCACCGGCGAGCGCATCTGGGACGTGAAGCGCCCCGTCGGCCTCACGTCGCCCGAGTTCCACCTGTACTTCACCGGCCCACTCACCGCCGCCCGCGCCGCCTCCACCGGCTTCTTCGACGGCGTCACCGACCACGCCACCACACCCGAGCAGGACGCGACGGTGGCCGGGCTGTTCGCCGACTTCGGGTTGTCGGCGCTCGCCACCCGCCCGTTCCGCCAGCTCTCGACCGGCGAGCAGAAGCTGGTGCTGCTGGCCCGGGCGCTCGTGAAGAAACCGCGGCTGCTCATCCTCGACGAGCCGTTCCAGAGCTTCGACGCCGACACGGTGCGCCGCTGCCGCGACTGGCTCGACGCCAACCTCGCGCCGGACCAGACGCTGTTGTTCGTGAGCCACCACCCGCCGGAACTCCCGCGCTCCGTGACGCGCACGCTGCGCCTCGACGCCGGGCGGGCGACCGCGGAGTGACGTTGCCGCGTGCGGCATCGCGTTGGGGCGCGCGAAGCCGCAAGCGGCAACGCTGGCCCCCGCGCCGCGGCGGGGTATCCTGTCCGAACCCCTCTCCGCCCCCCGGAGCGCCTCATGCGTGCTTTCCACGTCGCGGCCGTGCTGTTGCTCGCCGCCGGCCCCGCGGCCGCCCAGAACAAGCGGCCGATGACGATCGACGACCTCTACGCCTTCAAGCGCGTCGCCGCCCCGCAGATCAGCCCCGACGGTAAGCACGTCGCCTACCAGGTCGGCACGGTCAGCCTGGAGGCGAACAAGAGCACGACGGCCCTGTGGGTCACCGCCACCGACGGCAAGACGCCGCCGACGCAGCTGACCGACCCGAAGGGGAAGCGCGACGCCGCCCCGAAGTGGAGCCCGGACGGCAAGACGATACTGTTCGAGTCCACGCGCTCCGGCAGTTCGCAGCTGTGGACGGTCCCCGCGGCCGGGGGCGAGCCGAAGCAGCTGACGGAGGTCAGCACCGGCGCCGCGACCGGCGTGTGGTCGCGGGACGGCTCGCACGTCGCGTTCGTGTCGAGCGTGTTCCCGGAGTTCAGCACGCTGCCGTTCGCCGAGAGCGACGCGAAGAACAAGGCGAAAGACGAGGAGGCCGAGAAGAACCCGGTGAAGGCCAAGGTGTTCACGAAGCTGTTCTACCGCCACTGGGACGAGTACGTCGGCGACAAGCGGCAGCACCTGTTCGTGCAGCGGGTGAAGTACCTGCCGCACGAGTCGCCCGCGAACCCCGACACGGCGTTCAAGCCGCGCGACGTGACCCCCGGCGACCGCGACGCGAACCCGACGAGCATGACGTTCAGCACGTCCGACGACTTCACGTTCACGCCGGACGGCAAGCACCTCGTGTTCACCGCCGTGCCGGCGAAGGACGAGGCGTGGAGCACCAACTACGACCTGTGCCGGGTGAGCATCGGCAACACGAAGACCGAGTGGGAGACGCTGACGCCGAACGCGGCCGCGGACGGCGGCCCGCGGTTCAGCCCGGACGGCAAGAAGCTGGCATGGCGGGCGCAGAAGAAGCCGGGGTCCGAGGCGGACAAGTGGGACATCGTGAAGGCTACCGCAAACCCGGACGGTACCTTGACCGGACCGCCTACACCCGTCATCGGGGCGGAAGACCTGTCGGTCAACGAGTTCACCTGGGTGGACAACGAGGTCATGATCTTTACCGCCGACTCCCGGGGTTCGACGCCCTTCTACGTGTATCACCCGAACGCCGGAATCCAAATCGCCCCGACGAAGGAATCGGGCTCGTTCAGCGCGCCGTCCAACGCCGCGCGCGCCGGCGTCATGATCCGCACGAGCATGGACGCACCCGCCGAGGTCGTCGCCTGGCGTGGTGCCGGGGATATGGTCGTCATCAGCAAGGCGAACGACACGCTGCTGTCACAGCTCGACCGGCCGCGGCCCGAATCCGTGGAGGTGCCGATCGAGGGCGGCAAGATGCAGATGTGGGTGCTGAAGCCGCCGGGGTTCGACCCCGCGAAGAAGTGGCCGGTGGCGTACCTCGTGCACGGCGGGCCGCAGGGGGCGTGGGAGGACAGCTGGAGCTTCCGCTGGAACCCGTCGCTGTGGGCGGCGCAGGGGTACGTCGTGGTGCTGCCGAACCCGCGCGGGTCCACCGGGTTCGGCCAGAAGTTCGTGGACGAGATCAGCGGCGACTGGGGCGGCAAGTGCTACCGCGACCTCGTCGCCGGCCTCGACTGGACCGAGAAGCAGCCCTGGGCGGACAAGGACCGGATGGCCTCGGCCGGCGCGAGCTTCGGCGGGTACATGATGAACTGGTTCGCGGTGAACGACATCAGCAAGCGGTTCAAGTGCCTCGTCACGCACTGCTCGGTGTGGAACTTCGAGAGCATGTGGGGCACGACCGACGAGCTGTGGTTCGACGAGCACGAGCACGGCGGGCTGCCGTGGCAGGTGCCGGGGAAGTACCGCGAGTTCAGCCCCCACATCCGGGCCGGCGAGCTGGCGAAGAACAAGACGCCGATGCTGGTGATCCACAACGACCTGGACTTCCGCTGCCCGATCGGCCAGGGGCACGAGCTGTTCAGCGCGTTGCAGCGGCAGGGCGTGCCGAGCCGGTTCGTGAACTTCCCCGACGAGGGGCACTGGGTGCTGAAGCCGAAGAACGGGGCGTACTGGCACCGCGAGGTGTTCGGCTGGCTGACGCGCTACGCCCCGCCCGGCGGGCGGTGAGATCGGGGGCCGCGGTCAGCGGCCGGCGGGGCGGGCGACCTTCTCCACGTCGGCGCCGGCGTCGGCCGGGCGCGGGTCCGTCAGGTCGGGGAACGTCA
This sequence comes from Urbifossiella sp., assembly GCA_044220735.1. Classification (GTDB taxonomy): domain Bacteria; phylum Planctomycetota; class Planctomycetia; order Gemmatales; family Gemmataceae; genus Urbifossiella. Next base: position 30,845 of record JBGAQM010000020.1, read on the forward strand.
CCGACTTCACCACGGCGTCGGCCGGCGTCATGCCGGCCAGTTCGCCGAGGGCGTCGGGGGCGTCGGCGAACGTCGCGGTGCCGACCGGCCGGCCCAGCTCGCGGGCGAACGCCAGCCACCGGTCCCAGTCCCACTCCCGCGCCGGCGCGTCGCCGCCGGGCCGGACCACGACCGTGATCGTCCCGGCGTCGAAGTTCGCGTAGCGGTTGGCGCCGCCGCGGCCCGGCTCCCACTTCAGCACCCGGTTCGGGTCGTCGCGGTCGAGGTCGGTGCCGTCCACCTCGGCGATCGCCCGGCCGGCCCCCGGCACGCCGACGAACAGCGACGCCTCGGCCGTCACCTCCGTGGGAACGAGGCCGCTGGCGCGCATCTCGCCGAGCCGGCCGCCGTGCAGCTCCACCACCGGGCCGCCGAGGAACGCCGTCACCCGGTGGAACCGGACCTTCGACACCGGGCCGGCGTCGGCCGCGCGACCACCGGCCTTCGCCCACACCAGCGGCCCGGCCACGGCGGTCACGCACTGGTCGAGGTCCAGGTCGAACGGCCGGCTCACCGGCACCGACAGGACGCGGCCCCGGCCGCGGATCAGGCAGCCGTCGAACTCGACCTTCGGCGTCGGCCGGTTGGCCGCGGCCATCATCATCTCGCGGCCCGGGTCGTTCACCGCCACCACCGCCGCCGTCTTGCCGTCGGGCTCGTCCAGCGTGAACACGCAGTCCTTGAACTCGACGGCGCGGCCGGCCACGACCGTGACGGCGGCGACGGCGTCGTTCTCGGCGCCGGGCTTGAGCTGGAATTCCAGCCCCTTCAGCGTCAGCCGGCCCTCCCACAGCTTGAACAGCGAGAAGTTCAGCTTGTTGTCCGCGGCCGGGGTGAGGACGGGGGCGCTCCCCTCGAACGGGGCGAACGTCAGGTGGAAGTCGGGCGCGCGCTCGGCGCCGGCCGCGCGGCGGCTCGATCGTGAGCTGCTGCACGGGAGGAGGCCGGTGTGGCGGATGCGGACGGTGTCGCCGGAGCGCGCCGCGGAGGAGCGTCACGAGGTCGGTTGCGGTGCCGGGCGGCAGCGGCTGTTCGGCGCGCCTCGGGCCACCACACGAGTTCGCGCGGGCCGGCGGGGCTGGTGGCGGGGTTCGGCGGCGGCCACGCCACGCCCGGCTCGCCGGCGTAGGCGAGGCCTCGGCAAGCGCGAGCGGCTCGCGTGGTGAACTGCGCCCCGAGCACCTTCACGCCGGGGTTGCCGCGGGCGGCGAACAGGTCGGGGTCGGGCGCCCGGCGCGGCGACGCGGAGGCGGAAGGGCGCGGTGCGGGTCGGGGCCGGCCAGCGGGGCCAGCACGCCGCCGTCGGCCGCGGGGCCCACGGGGCGTTGTTTCAGCAGCACCTTGCCGGGGTCGTCGGCGGGGAGGCCGGCC
>JBGAQM010000489.1:0-3740 GCA_044220735.1 Urbifossiella sp.
GCCCGCGGCCCCGTGCCGGCACGGCCGGCCGCGAACAGCGCCGCGACCGCCTCCGGCCACCAGAACGGCTTCCCCTCCGCGTCGAACGCCGACACGCCGCGCAGTGGCAGTATCACGGCCGTCGGGCCAGTCGCGGCGGACGCCTTCCGAGCCACCTCGGCGCCAAGCGCGGCGTTCTCCTCCGGCGTCGTGCGCATGAGTGTGACGTTCGGGTTGTGGCGGTAGAAGCGGCGGTCGGCGTAGCACGGCGGCGAGGTATCGGGTGGGCCGAAGTTCACCATGTCGAGCGCCCCGACCGAGACTACCTGTGGGACTCCCGACCGGCCCGCGGCGGTGAGCCGGTCCGGCCCCGCGGACAGCACGCCGCCCGCGAGTTCGTCGGCCAGTTCGGTGGTGGTGATGTCCAGCACGCCGGCGACGAGCCCGTCGCGGATGAGGCCTTCCATCGTCCGCCCGCCGGTGCCGGTGGCGTGGAAGACGAGTACCTCGTACCCCGCGTGTTCCAGGATGGCGCGGGCCGCTTCGACGCACGGCGTCGTGACCCCGAACATCGTCGCGGCGATCACCGGCTTCGAGTTTCGAGTTTCGAGTTTCGAGTTGATGGATTCCAGCACCATGCCCGCCATCGCCGCGGCGGCATTCGCCAGCACGACCCGGCTGATGCGGTTCAGGCCGGCCACGTCCACGACCGAGTGCATCATGGTCACGTCGCGGGTGCCGACGAACGGCGCGACCTGCCCGCTCGCCAACGTGCTGACCACGAGTTTCGGCACGCCGACCGGCAGCGCCCGCATCGCCGCCGTGGCGATGGTCGTGCCCGCAGAGCCGCCCAGCCCCAGCACCCCCGACAGGTTCCCCTCGCGGTGGAGACGTTCCGCGACCGCCGCGGCGCCGGCCGCGGCCAGCGCCACGGCACGACCGCGGTCGCCGGCCACCTCCAACTCGGCCGGGTCGGCACCGACCGCGGCGAACACGGCATCGCGGGGGACGTCCGCGGCGAACGCGGGCGGGCCGAGAACACCCGCGTCCAACACGGTGACATCGACCCCTGCCGAACGGAGCCGGTCGCGGACGAACGCGGTTTCGGCGCCCTTCGTGTCGAGGGTGCCGATCAGGAGGACGGACATGCGGCACCCCCGGGGGAGAATTGCGTGTTATGCTACGGCTGAACCCGGTCGCCCCGCCAGAGCCTGCCGCGCGCCATGCACCCGCTGCTGAAACGCATCCTCACGAACAGCCTCATCGCCGCCTCGCTGCTCGCCGTAATGGGGTACGGGCTCGCCGAACTGGCCCGGATGTGGCTGATCGCCCAGGCGCCCGCCCGGATGGACCCGAACGCCCCCGCGACACCCCCGGACGCGAGCCCGGACGTGGTCGGCTACCGCATCCCGCTGATGATGGCGGCGTGGGGCGTCGGCTTCGTCGTCGTCGGCGAGCTGTTCCTGTGGTACGTCCTGAAGCGCCGGCCGAAGCCGCCGGCCCCGCCGCCGCCGCCCGGGCCGGACCCTGCGGAGCAACTGCTCGAACAGTTGCTCCGCGAGGCGGAGGCGAAACAGGCCGCGGCCTCTACCCCTTCGGAGCCGGTCCCGGAGAATACCCGGATCACCCCGACACTCGGGTAACCCGGGACGCCCGCCATGTTCACCCGCGACGAATGCCTGGCCCGCCTGCGGGCGCAGGTGGCCGCCGGCCGCCCGATCATCGGCGGCGGCGCCGGCACCGGCATTTCGGCGAAGTGTGCCGAACTCGGCGGCATCGACCTCATCATCATCTACAACTCCGGCCGGTTCCGCATGGCCGGCCGCGGCAGCCTCGCCGGCATGATGCCGTACGGCGACGCCAACGCGGTCGTCATGGACATGGCCCGCGAGGTGCTGCCGGTGGTCGAGCGAACGCCCGTGCTCGCCGGCGTGTGCGGCACCGACCCGTTCCGCCTGATGCGCAACTTCCTCCGCGACGTGAAGGACGCCGGGTTCAGCGGCGTGCAGAACTTCCCGACCGTGGGCCTGATCGACGGCACCTTCCGCGCCGGCCTCGAGGAAACGGGCATGGGCTACGGCAAGGAAGTGGACATGGTGAAACTGGCCCGCGACATGGACCTGCTGACGTGCCCGTACGTCTTCACGCCCGACGAGGCCGTGGCGATGACACGGGCCGGGGCCGACGTGCTGATCCCCCACATGGGCCTGACGACGAAGGGGAGCATTGGCGCGACGACGGCGATCACCCTGGCGGAGTCGGTGAAGCAGGTCCAGGCGCTGGCCGACGCGGCGAAGGCCGTGAACCCGGACGTGCTGGTGCTGTGCCACGGCGGCCCGATCAGCGAACCGAGCGACGTGCGCTACGTCCTCGACAACACGCGGGGGATCGTCGGCTTCTTCGGTGCATCGAGTATCGAGCGGCTGCCGACGGAGGTCGCCATCACCGGGTGCGTGCGGGAGTTCAAGGGGCTCAAGCTGTGACACCGGTTGCGGCTTCGCGCGTCCCAGCGCGAAGCCGCAACCGGCCGCGCGGGTCACTTCGCGTCCACGTCCGTGAACGGCACCGGCAGCAGGAACGCGTGCTGCTCGTACAGGCTGCTGACCCCGTACCAGCCGACGTGCTGCGACGTGAACACCACGCCCACGTAGGCGACCACGACCGGCAGCACCGCCAGCCGGCCGGCCCACCGGGAGGCGAAGTGCCGCAACTCCTCGCGCCTCCCGGCGCGGGCGTAGGCCCACCCCGCCGCCAGCCGGGCGGGGAACATGAACGCCAGGAACACGAACCCTTCGAGGAAGATCAGGTCGCGCGGGATCGCCTCGATCTTCAGCAGGTACAGCGGACTCGCGGCCAGCAGTTGCACCCAGACCGCGAGCGCGAACGCCAGCGGCGCCCGGCCGAAGTCGCGGCGTACGCTCGGCCACTCGCGGTACGCCCGCAGGCGGTTGTCGCGCGCGAACCGGGCCTGCAACAGCGGCAGGTACAGGACCACGACTCCGAGCAGCACCGCCCCGAGGACGCCGAGCGCCGGGGCGCGGTGCCCCGAGCCGAGTAGTACCAGCGGCACGACGAGCCACAGGAAGGCCCCGAGGTAGCCGCGGACGCCGAGGCCGAAGTAGTACGGCAGCCGCAGCCGCACCGCCGCCGCCCACACCCGGTCGCGGCAGTCGGCGTACAGCCCGCCGCGGAGCAGTCGCAGCCCGAGCCAGGGGACGTTCAGCGGGTGGAGGAAGTGCCGCAGCCGGCCGCCGCGGACGAGCGCGCCGCCGACGTGGAGCACGTACCCCGCGACCAGCGCGAGCAGCAGGCCTTCCCAGAGGCGAGCGGCGGACCCGCCGGGGTCGATGATCCGGGCCGACTCGGCGACGCCGGACACGACGTACAGCGGCACCCACAGCACGCCGGCACCGAGCGCCGCGCCGCCGAGTCGGGCCGCCTCGCGCACGCCGATGAACCCGTCGCGCAGCCGTCGGGTGCGGGCGACCCGGCCGGTCACTTCGAGGAGGTAGCCGAGTACCACCACCTGTCCGAGCGGCACGCCCGTGAGCAGCGCCAGACCGAGAGTGAGCGTGGCGGCGCCGAACAGCCACTCGGCGACGCGACCGACCAGCCCGAACGGGTTCGGCGGCTCGGGCGCGACGGTGGCGTCGTACACCTCCGGTTCGGCGTCGTACACCTCGCGGTGGAGCGGGATCGGTTTCAGGGCGGCGCCGCGCGACATGCCCGAGGTTACCCGGAAGTCGCGCGCCAGGTTTCGC
>JBGAQM010000490.1:0-3682 GCA_044220735.1 Urbifossiella sp.
GCACGCCGGCCGCCCGCCTCGGTTCGTTGCTTCAGTCGCTGTACCGCACCCGCACGGTTCCGTCGTTGCGGAAGTCGATGTCCACGTCGAAGTCCGGGTTGTCGATGTCGATGTGGATCGAGTCGCGGTCCACGCGCACCCGGTCGAGCCGACCGCAATTCGGCAGCACGAAACACACCTCCACCGGCTGGCACGTCCGCGGGTGAACAATGAGATAGTGGTGCCGACCCGGCGTCGGGGCGAACACACGCGAAAATTGCGGCAGCGTCAGCGCCCCGACCGGCTGCGCGACCACGACTGGTGGGGCGACCACCGGCGGCGGGAAACCGGGCCGGAGCACCTGCACTGGCGGCAGCGGTGCGATGGGCAGGAGGGGGGCGAGCGGCGGCAGCACGCGGACGTGCGGGTGGCCGACCACCGGCCGGACAACCCCATGGGGCGCCTGAGCGGGGGTCGAGAGGGCGAGGCCGAGGACGAGGGTGGTCACAGGTGGTTCCTCACGGCGGCCCGCTGCCCGCGGGCCTGTCGCACCTCGAACGCAGCAGGCTGGGGGACTTGCGCCGGTTATTCCCCCATCTCTCCGGTCAGAATCGCGTCGGTCACCACGTTTTGCACATCGTCGTGGTCGTCGAGTGCCTCGATCAGCTTCACGACCTTGCGACCGGTCTCCAGGTCCACGGCCTGCTGCGTCTTCGCGAGGTATTTTACTTCCGCCTCCGCGGGCTCGACCCCGGCGGCCTTCAGGGCGTCGAGCACGGCCGAGAAGTTCGAAGGGTCGCAGGTGATCTCGAACACGTCGCCCTCGCGCTGGAGGTCTTCGGCCCCCGCGTCAAGGGCGACGGTCATCAACCGGTCCTCGTCCGGGTGCTTCGCGGCGTCCACCGCGAAGAAACCCTTCCGGTCGAACAGGTACGCCGCGGAGCCAGGCTTGCCGACCTCGGCGTTGCCGCGCTCGAAGATCTTCTTGATCTCGCCGGCGGTGCGGTTGCGGTTGTCTGTTAGCACCTCGGCCAGGATCGCGATGCCACCGACGGCGCGGCCCTCGTACAGGATTTCGTCGTAGGTCACGCCCTCTAGCTCGCCGGTGCCGCGTTTGATGGCCCGCTCGATATTCTCCTTGGGCATCGACACGGCGCGGGCCTTGTCGATGGCGTAGCGGAGCTTCAAGTTCATCGTCGGGTCGCCGCCGCCGTTCCGCGCCGCGATGATGATGTACCGGCTGAGCTTGCTGAACAGCTTGCCCCGCTTGGCGTCGACGATCCCCTTGTGGCGGGCGATGTTCGCCCAGTGGCTGTGGCCGGCCATGTCCTCGACCTCGGTCCCGTGGCTCGAAAGCGTCAGTATACGGACCGGTCACGACACCCGCCGTAGCTTCCGACGGACCTCGTCGAGCCGGCCGTCGCGGCGGCCGCGGTGGTCGGTCGGGTACAGCGCCGCCGCCCGCTCCCACGCCGCCTTCGCCGCCGGCTTGTCGTCCAGGCGGAAGCACACGTCGCCGAGGTGATCCCACACGACCGGGTCGGCCGCGCCCTCGGGCGTGAGGGACACACGACCCAGCAGCGCCCGCGCTTCGGGCAGTCGGTCGCGGCGAAACAGCACCCACGCGAGGCTGTCCAGGTACGCCGGGTTGTCCGGCTCCGCCTCGCCGGCCCGGCGCCGGTCGAGCCGGTCGCGCGCGACCGCCCGCCGAACCAGCCGTTCCGCCTCCTCCAGGTTGCGGCCGCGGTCCGCGAGGTGATACCCGAGGTCGTTGCACGCGGCGGCGTGGTCCGGCTCGTGATCGAGGATCGCCCGCAGTTCGGCCTCGGCTTCGGCGTCCCGCTTCGCGCCCCAGTAGGCGCCGGCAAGGGCGTATCGGGTTCGGGTGCGGTCGGCGGGCGTGTCGAACTCGTCGAACAGCCGGCGTCCGAAGGCGATGGCCTCGTCCCATCGGCCGAGCAATTTCAACACCGTGACCTTGCGCAGCCGGACGGTCACCGCGGAATCGCCCCATCATGATCGCTCGCCGAGCACCTTCAACGGCCGCGACCAGGTGGAAGTTCGGGTGCCACGCCGTCGGCGGCGCGGACGCGGCAGACCAACAGCCTCGCCGGGCTTGCGGGCCCGCCACATCGCCGGCCATCATGATCGCTCGGTCGGCCGACGCGAGCGCGTCGGCCGCGTCGCCGAGTTCGGCCAGGGCGTACGCCAGGTGGAAGTGGAAGTACGCGGGTGCCACGCCGTCGGCGGCGCGGAGCCCTTCGCGGCAGACGGCAGCAACCTCGCCGGGCTTGCGGGCCCGCCACAGGGCGTCGATCAGAGCCCCGTAGGCGGCCGGTTGTGTGTCCCGAGGCGCCGCCGCGACGGCCTGGCGGAACTGAACCACGGCCAGGTCGAGCCGGCCGTGCCGGGCCGCGAGTACACCGAGAACGTGTGTCGTCCCGTACTCGTGCTTGCGGCCGGCCCCGATGTCGTCGGCCCCCGCGGTGATGACCGCGTTCGCCCACCCGGGTTCGTTGCGAAGGAGTTCGCCGAGCGCCCGCGCCCGCGCGGCGGCGAAGTCCCGATCCGCGACCCGTGCCGAGCCCCCTTCCTCGCGGTCCTTCAAGGTTTGATAGCACCGGTCCAGATCGGCGAGGACGAGTTGCGGCCGACCGCTCTGAACGTGTGAGCGGATGACGACGCCGAGAATCCTGGCGTCGTTAGTCTGCGTACCCAGTTGAGTAAAGACCTCGTCCGCCGACGGCCGCGCACCCGGCACGCGGGCCAGTTCTGCGGCGAGGACGGCTTGCACCGCTAGGTTCTGCGGGTCGACCGCGCCGTGGCCGCGGAGCAGCGTCACGACGTCGGCCGCGCGGTTGGCCTGTCGTAACAGGTCGGCGAGGCGTTCGTAGGGTTCGACGGACTGGGGACGGAGGTTGAGAAATGCGTCGAGGTGCCGGAGCGCGGCGGTGGTGTCGCCGCTCGCGGCGAGGGCGGCGGAGAGATTCCAGTCGAGTCGAGCCGCCGCGGCGTGGTCGCCGAGGCGCTTCGGGTCGGCGTACAGGGCGTGCGCGGCACGGAAGGACGCGACCGCGGGCTCCGACTGCTTCCGGGCCACGAGCGCCTTCCCGATCCGCTCGTGGCAGTCGGCGAGCACCCCGTCGGCCTCGGTCGCCGTGTACCCCCCGGGGACGACGAGCCGCTTCCGCTGAAGAATGAGTACGTCTCGCGCCTTGCCGAGCGCGTCCGCGGCGCCGGCCGGGTCGTTCGACTTCTCCAGGATCGTGCCGAGGTCGCGGTACACGGCGACCGCTCGTTCCGGCCTCGCGGCGGAATCGATCCCGGCCGCGGCGGCCTTCGCCACGGCTCCCGCCTCCTGCACCTCGCCCAGCCCGAACAGCAGTCTCGCAAGTGCCAGCGAGGCTTCGGTGTCAGTCGGGTTGCGTTCGAGAACGGTGCGGGCGACCCGAACGGCGTCCGGCTCGCGGCCCGTCTGACTGTAGAGCCGGACGAGTTCCATCAGCGGTTCGGTCGCGGCGGGATCGTCCTTGGCGGCCTTCTCGAGCCCGGCGGCGGCAGTGATGAGTCGGTCGCGGCGAGCCTGAAGGAGCGCGGCCCCATAACGCGCGACGGCGTCGCGGTGGGCGGGCGCCCACTCGCGCGGCGGGTCTACAGGGGTGAGGAGCAGTATTCCGGCGACGAGCCCGGGGGACATGACCAC
>JBGAQM010000491.1:0-3697 GCA_044220735.1 Urbifossiella sp.
CCGGAACCCCGGGGGATGGGGTGCCGGCGCCCCGGCCGCGGCCCGAGGGGGGAAGACATGCACCGAATCCGGGCCTGGGGGCTCGCCGCCGCGGTCGCCGCCGCGGGCGCGACCGCGGCCGCCGCCGACCCGCCGCCGCGGGCCGCACGCCCCACGCAAACCACCGTCGTCGACAAGCTGTTCGGCAAGAGCAAGGCGAAGGCCGAGCCGGCGCCGGCCCCGAAGGCCGACGTGCCGCCCGGCCTGCCGGCGGACGTGAAGGCCGCCGCGCTCCGCGACGAACAGGACGCCTACGAGCGGCGGATGGCCGTGTGCCTGAAGTTCCGCGAGATCGCCGTCGCCAGCGGCGACGAGAGCCTCCACCGGCAGGTGGACGAGATGGAACAGAAGGCCGCGTCGCTGTACCACGCCCGCGTCGCCTCGCTCGGCCTGCCGAAGGGCCGCCCGGCGGACGTCCTCGACCGCCAACTCGGCACCGGCGTCGCGGTCACGCCGCTGACGGCCCCGGCCCCGCCGACGCCGGCCGGCCCGGCGACCGCCGCCGCCCGCGCCACCGCCCCGACCTCCGACCGCGACGTGCGGGAGGTGCGGCCATGACCCGCCTCCTCCTGCCGGTCCTGTTCGCCGCCGCGGCCGCCGGCTGCACCGGCCTCCAGACGACCGGCCCGCTGTCGAAGATGATGGGCGCGAAGACCGACGCCGCGCCCGAGTCGAAGGACGTGGCCGCGGCGCCGGAGCGGCCGGTGCCGCCGGCGATCCTGATCACGCCCGGCGAGGTGGCCCCGGAGAACCTGTCGGCGTCGCTGACGAAGCTCGGCAACGAGATCGAGTACGACCTGAAGAACACCGCGCCCGCGCCGAAGACGCCGATCGTGTCCCGGTACAAGAACGGCGAGAAGGTGGCGGAGTAGTGGCCGGGGGTCGAAAGACCGAGGTCGGCGAGAAGCCAGAGCCCGGGGACGACCCTGGGCTCTGCCGCATTCTGCCCGCTGTCATCTGATCTCGATCATCCGGCACTCCGCCAGCGGCACCTCCGCGGCCCCGGCCATCAGCAACTTACCGCCGACGCAGCGGATCGGGCCGTCGTCGGGGCAGACGCGGTCGGTTTCGAGGCCGGCCGCGAACGCGCCGTCGGCGGCGTGCGAGTTGGGGTACACCAGCGGCAGGTGACCGCGGTGCTCGCTCCCGTCGCGCAGCCGCACCTCGGCCGGGCGGTACAGGCGGTCCAGCGCGTACCGCGGCAGCTCCAGCTTCACCCGCCGCAGCGCCTCCCACGGGAACCACACCCACCGCCCGCCCACGACCGCCTCCAGCACCGACGCGAACCGGTCGTCGGCGTCGCGGAGGGCGTCGAACTCCTGGCCGTCGAGGAAGCCTTCCACGTCGGGCGACGCGGCGTCGGCCCGGTCGGTCCAGCGCACGGCGTCGGCCGGGTCGCCGTCGCGGAGCCGCTTCACCGCCAGCCAGCGGCGCTTCGCGTGTGCGGGCGGCGCCGGCAGCACCGTCGGCCGGCGCACGGTGACACTCCGTTGTCGCTCGGCGCGGAACAGGCGGCGGAAGCCGCGGGCGGACGCCGGCCACGCGGGGTCGTCGGAGCGGATCGCGGCGAGGTGCGTTTCGGCGTCGTCGAGTCGGCCGGCGAACGCCAGCAGTTCGACGAGGAACAGCCGAGCCGCGGCGTCGTCCGGCCGCGCCGCGACCTGGGATTCCTGGAGCGCGACGGCCTCCGCAAGTTGGCCGTCCGCGAACGCTTCCTGTGGTGTCACCGCTTGAGCCCGAGGGTGAGTCCGTCGGCGAACGGGAGGAAGCACAGATCGATGCGGGCGTCAGCGTGCACCTTCGCGTTCAGCGCCCGGATCGCGGCGGTGTCGGCGTCATTCACCGCCGGGTCGGCCGGCTTCCCGTCCCACAGCGTGTTGTCGATCGCCACCAGCCCGCCGGGCCGGAGCAGCGCCAGCGCCGCCTCGTAGTAGGCGTCGTAGTTCGACTTGTCCGCGTCCACGAAGGCGTAGTCGAAGGTGCCGTCGGCGCCGGACGCGCGCAGCCCGACGAGAGTGTCGAGGGCGGGGGCGAGGTGGAGTTCGATGCGGTCGGCGAGGCCGGCCGCGGCCCAGTGGCGGCGGGCGATCTCGGCAAAAGTCGGGTTCACGTCGCAGCACACGACCCGCCCGCCGGGCGGCAGCGCCGACGCCACCCACAGCGCCGAGTAGCCGGTGAACGTGCCGACCTCCAGGCACTTCTTCGCCCCGAGCAGTTTGACCAGCAGCGCCAGCAGCGGCCCCTGCTCTGGGGCAATCTGCCACTCGCCCTCGGCCAGCCGGCCGGTCTCCTCGCGGAGCCGGCGGAAGGCCTCGGGCTCGCGCAGCCCGATCGTCAGCGCGTACTCGTAGACGCGGTCGGTGAGCGGCGTCGGGCGGACGAAGTTCAGCATCCGGGTGCCTCGGGATGGGGGTCAGTCTACGGACGACGCCCCCGCCGCGACCCGCCAACGGACCTGTACTGTACGTCAGTATATTATCTACACTTGGTTCTGGGAAAGAGAGGGACCCCGTCCCAGAAGCATTGAGTCAACTGTAGGAATCACCGTTGGAGCGACGCCGCCATGACGACCACCCCGTTCGCCTACCGAACACTGGACGTTTTCGCCGCCCCGACCCACCCGCGCGGCGGCGAGTGGGTGTGGGACGGGTACCTCGCCCGCGGCGACGTGGCACTTCTCACCGGCACCTGGAAGACGGGCAAGACCACCCTCCTTACGGGCCTCCTGAGTGCCCTCGGCGGCGGTGCGGCGTTCCTCGGCCGCGCGTGCGCCGCGGGCAGGGCGGTGGTGGTGTCGGAGGAGTCGGACGCGCACTGGGACGACCGGCGTGCGGCGATCCCCGTCGGGCCGCACGCCCGGCTGGTGTCGCGGCCGTTCCCGGGGCGGCCGACGCCGGGCGAGTGGGGCGAGCTGCTGGCGTGGGTCGAGGCGATGCGGGCCGAGGGGGCGCTCGACCTGCTGGTGGTGGACCCGCTGGGGGCGTTCCTCCCCGGCCGCAGCGACGCCGACGCCGGCACCCTGCTCGCCTTCCTCGGCCCGCTGCGGCAGGTGGCGGCGCGCGGCACGGCGGTGCTGGTGCTGCACCACCCGCGGCGGGCGAAGTCGGCGGAGGGGAGCACGGCGCGCGGCGGCGGGGCGCTGCTCGGGTACGTCGACGTGATCCTGGAATTACACCACGTCGGCCGCGGCCGGGAGGGGAACCGGCGGCGGCTGACGGCCCGGTCGCGGCGGGCGGCACCGGACGACGTGGTGTACGAGTGGGCGCCGGGGTCGGCCGAGTTCCGCGTCGTGCCCGACGACCCGGACGCCCGGTTCCGCGAGAACTGGGAGGCGGTGCGCGCTCTGCTGTCCGACCACCGGTCGGCGGCGACCCATCGGGAGTTGCTGGCCGACTGGCCGGCGGACGAGGTGGCACCGCCCGTCGCGGTGCTGTACGACTGGCTCCGGCGCGCCGCGGCGGCCGGGCTAGCGACGAGGACCGGGAAGGGCACGAAGTCGGACCCGTACCGGTTTTCGCTGCCGCGGCCGAGCGCGCTGGCCGACCTGCCCGAACTGGGGCCGCTGCGGTTGTGACTCATAATCCGTGGTGACATCGTCTACACCAGCATACTTTCCCGAGAATGGCTCGAAATGCCGACATCCTCGTCCGGTTCGGGA
>JBGAQM010000492.1:0-3695 GCA_044220735.1 Urbifossiella sp.
GGGGCGGCGGCCGTCACCTCGGCCCGGGGGCAATACCGCACTCGCACCCCCGCCGCCCGCAACCACCGGTCGTACTCGGCGTCTTCCACCGGGCTCGCGGTCGCCCAGCCCACACCTCCCAGCGCCGACCGGCGAAACACCATCCCCGTTCCGCGCAGTCGGCCGGCGCGGCCGAGGCGTTCACGACCGGCCGCGACCGCGGCATCGACCGCGGACCCGACGGCCGCCACGAACCCGCCCGGCCCAGCGTCCGCGTTGCGCGAGCGGAGACTCGCCTGCACCACGTCGGCCCCGCTCGAAAGTGTGGTGGCGAGTTCGCAGAGGGCGGCGGGGTTCAGGGTGCAGTCGGCGTCGAGTATGAGAACAGCGTCGAATGGTTCGGCGCGCACCGCCTCCAAACCCGCGGCGATGGCATACCCCTTCCCGCGGCGTACGTCGTCGGTGCGAACCACGACGTGCGCGCCCTGAGCCGCGGCGACGGCGGCCGTGGCGTCCGCACAGTTGTCGGCCACCACCACGACGCGGACGCACCCAGGCGGGTACTCCTGTTCGGCGACCGACCGGAGGGTGACGGGTAGCGTGAGTTCCTCGTCGTGGGCCGGGATGAGCACCACGAACGACGGCAGAAGTGGGGCGGGCTGGGGAAACTGACGGCGACGGGGGAAGCGGCCGACGGCGGTGAGGGCCGCCTGGGCGGCCGCGACGGCGGTCGCGGGGGCGAGGAGGCCGAGGCAAACCGCCGCACCGGTCATGGGTTCTCCAGGCGCCACCGCAATTCCCCCCTCCTCCTTTCGACCGGAACCCGCTATGGTATTCAGTCTACCGCCGGGGACCGCCCTGGCGCCGCCCCCCCACACCCACCGGAGGCCGCGATGGCCAAGGCGAAGGAGGCCCGCTCGACGATCAAGCTCAAGAGCGAGGCCAGCGACCACTGCTACTTCACCGAGAAGAACCGCAACAACACCAAGGAGCGAATCCAGCTCCGCAAGTACGACCCGATCGTCCGCAAGGTCGTGATGTACAAGGAAGCCAGCAAGCTGTAACGGCCTCAAGCCTACCCGCCGCGGCGGGTGGACGTTGTGGTTCAATGCACAGGGGGCTGCGGCCCCCTGTTTTCGTTCCCGGGCGGTGCTAAGGTAACGTCATCGCAACGACTTCGGGCGGGGGGCGGGTCATGTCCGTGGGACCGGACCGGGTGCTGGTCGTGATCGGCCGGACGCGGCACAAGATGATCACCGCCGAGCTCGGCGAGGCCGTCAAGCGGGGGGCCAAGTTCCTCGAGCTGCGCCTCGACTTCCTCGCCAAGGCGGTCGAGTTCAAGCGGTTCACGCCGGTCAAGCAGTGCCCCTGGGTCTGCACCATCCGCCGCCCGGCCGACGGCGGCCGCTACCCCGGCACCGAGACCGAACGCCAGACGATCATGCGGCAGGCCATCGTCTCGGGCGCGTTCGAGTGGGTGGACCTGGAGCACGACATCGCCAAGTCCATCCCGCGGTTCGGGCCGGTGAAGCGGATCGTCAGCTACCACAACCTCAACGAGACGCCCGACAACCTGGAAGACCTGTTCGCCGACATGCTGAAGCTCGACGGCGACGTGTACAAGCTCGCCGTCATGGCCCAGACGCCGGCCGACGTGGCCCGAGTCCTTCGGCTTCAGAAGGCGGCGCCGAAGCCGACCGTGGCGTTCTGCATGGGCGACGTGGGGGCGCCGAGCCGCTACCTGGCGCTCAAGTACGGTGCGCCGTGGATCTACGCCGCGTTCAACAAGGAGCGCGGCATCGCCCCCGGGCTCCCGAGCCTGGAAGAGTTCCGCACCACGTACCCGGTGCGCTCCATCGACGCGGACACGCGGGTGTTCGGCGTCGCCGGCGACCCCGTGGACCAGAGCAAGAGCCCGATCCTGCACAACCACGTCTACCGGCGGATGAAGCTGAACGCGGTGTACCTGCCGTTCCGCATCCCGCGCGGCCAGTTCCCGCAGGCGATCGAGGAGTACGGACAGATTCCCGTGGAGGGGTACAGCGTCACGATCCCGCACAAGGAGGCGGCCGCCGCGCTGGCCCGCGAGAAGGACGCGACGGTGGAGCAGACCGGCGCGGCGAACACGCTCGTGCGGCTCCCGGACGGCAAGTTCTCGGCGGCGAACACCGACTACCACGCGGCCATCGACTCGCTGAAGGAGCACCTCCGCGGCAAGACCGGCGCGGACGGCAAGCCGCTGGAATTGCGCCAATGCGCCGTGCTGGTACTCGGGGCCGGCGGCGCCGCCCGCGCCGTCTGCCACGCCCTGCACCGCGAGGGGGCGCACATCACCATCGCCGCGCGGACGCCGGAGCGGGCGCACGCGCTCGCCGAGGAGGTGAGCTGCAAGACGCTCGACTGGCACGCCCGGCACAGCGTCTTCTTCGACGTGCTCGTCAACTGCACGCCGGTCGGGATGCACCCGAACGTGGACGAGAGCCCGGTCCACGTGAGCGTGATGAAGCCCGGGCTGACGGTGTTCGACACGATCTACAATCCCGAGACGACGCTGCTGATCCGCGAGGCGAAGGCGCGCGGGTGCGACACCATCACCGGCGTGGACATGTTCGTCCGCCAGGCAGCGCGGCAGGTAGAACTATTCACCGGACAAACCCCGGACCTCGAACTGATGCGCGGCATCGTCCGGAAGGCGCTGTCGCCGCTGACGCGGGCGCTGGACGCCGAGGGGGAGGAGCCGGCGTGAGCGCGCCGCCCGCCCCGACCTTCCGCCGCCGCGCCTGGCACTTCTGGCGGAAGCGCCTCCCCGTCTACGCCGCGATCTACGTCGCCGTGGTGGCCGTGTTCCTGTGGTTCGAACTCTCGCTGGTCTTCCGCCCTCACACCCCGTCGGAGGGGTGGCGTCCGCCGCACGACAAGCGGACGCAGGACGTGTACTTCACCTCGACGGACGGCACGAAGTTACACGGGTGGTGGCTGCCGCCCGCGCGACCGGACGCGGGGGCGATCCTGGTGTCGCACGGGAACGGCGGGAACCTGTCGTACTGCGGCGGCATGGCGGCGGCGCTCAACGGCACGACCGGCGCCGGCGTGTTCCTCTACGACTACCCCGGCTACGGTCACAGCGAGGGCTCGCCGACCGAAGCCGGCTGCTACGCCGCCGCGGACGCGGCGTACGCGTGGCTGACCGGCCAGGGACGAACGCCGCCGGGGCGCGTGGTGCTGTTCGGGCAGTCGCTGGGTTCGGGCGTCGCGGTCGATCTGGCGTCGCGGCACCCGCACCGGGCGCTGGTGCTGGTGTGCCCGTTCACGAGCCTGCCGGCGGCGGCGAAGAGCCACTACCCGTTCCTGCCGACGCACTCGGTCATGCGGTCGCGGTTCGACAGCATCGCGAAGATCGACCGCTGCACCCGGCCGCTGTACGTCGCCCACGGCACCGCGGACAACGTGGTCCCGTTCTGGCAGGGGGAGGCGCTGTTCAACGCCGCGAACGAACCGAAGGAGTTTCTGCGCGTGGAGGGGGCCGGGCACTCGATCGGCGGCGACGACTTCTACGGGCCACTGGCCCGATTCCTGGACCGGCACCCGGCGCCGGACTGACGTGTTCGACCAGTCGGGGCGGCCGGGTTTGAACGGGACCCTGGCCCTGATGCCGGGCGTGGGCGAGGTAGTCGGGGACAAGGGGTTCGGCGGGGACCAGCCGCTAGCGGCGTCGC
>JBGAQM010000493.1:0-3705 GCA_044220735.1 Urbifossiella sp.
CGCGGGTGGACGCCACCGACCCGACCCGGCTGACGCCGCTGGTCGGCCGCGACCGCGAGGTGGCGCTGCTCCGCGAGCGCTGGGAGCAGGCCGCCGACGGCGAGCGGAACGTGCTGCTGCTGGTCGCCGACCCCGGCCTCGGCAAGTCGCGGCTGGTGCGCACGCTGAAGGACTTCGCCCTCGGCCGCGACGAGGCGCACGCCGGCGACTCGGCGCTCGCCGGCGGCGCGGCCGCGGCCGTGGAGTGGTACTGCTCGCCGTACCACGCCGGCAGCCCGTTCTACCCCGTGATCGACTACTTCGACCGCGCCTACGGCCTCGGCCGCGAGCCCGACGCCGCGCGCCGCCTCGACCTCCTCGTGGCACGGCTCCGCGACGACGGCGTGCACGACGCCGAGGAGCTGGCGCTGTTCGCGGCGATGCTGTCGGTGCCGGTCGGCGACCGGCTGCCGGCGCTGGCGCTGAGCCCCGACCGGCAGCGCGAGCGCACCCTCGACGCCCTGCTCGGCTGGCTCGCGGCCCGCGCCGGGGCGGCGCCGGTGCTGTTCGTCGTCGAGGACTTGCACTGGGTCGATCCGTCCACGGAGGCGCTGCTGGCGCGGTTCGTGGAGGACGGCGGCGAGGCGCGGGTGCTCGGCGTCTTCACGTTCCGCCCCGAGTACGACCCGCCGTGGAAGGGGAAGGCCGTCCAGACGCAGGTCGCGCTCAACCGCCTGACGAGGGCGCAGGTCGGCGAGCTCATCCGCGCCCAGGCCGGCGCCGATGTGCCCGCCGACGTGGTCGAGAAGATCGCCGAGCGCACCGACGGCGTGCCGCTGTTCGTGGAAGAATTCACCCGCCTCGTCGCCGAGGGCGGGAAGGACGGGTTGCAGGCGGCGATTCCGGCGAGCCTTCAGGACTTGCTGCTGGCGCGGCTCGACCGCATGGCGAGCGACCGCGAGGTGGTGCAACTCGGGGCGACGATCGGCCGCACCTTCGGGTACGACCTCATCCGCGCCGCCACCGACCGCGACGAGGCCGTGCTGCGGGCCGAACTGCGGAAGCTGGTGGACGCCGGGCTGCTGTTCCCGAAGGGGACGATCCCGCGGGCGACGTACACGTTCAAGCACGCGCTCATTCAGGACGCGGCGTACCAGTCGCTCGTGAAGAAGACGCGGCAGCAGCTCCACAAGCGCGTGGCCGGGGCGCTGGAGGCGTCGTTCCCCGAGGTGGTCGGGACGCAGCCGGAACTGCTGGCGCACCACCTGGCGGAAGCCGGCGAGGTGGCGCGGTCGGTCGGCTACTGGCGGACGGCCGGCGAGCGCGCCCGCGGGCGGTCGGCGTACCCGGAAGCGATCCGCCACCTGACGCGCGGGCTGGCGCTGCTGGCGACGCGGCCGGAAGGGGCCGAGCGCGACGGCGACGAGCTGCAATTCCGATTGCCGCTGGCGGCGAGCTTCCTCGCGGTGCGCGGGTACGCGGCGCCGGAGGTGGAAGAACACATCGCCCGCGCCCGCGCCCTGTGCGAGCGGCTCGGGCCGGCGTCGCCGCTGTTCCACGTGCTGATGATCTCGTGGGCCGTGCGCTTCATCCGCGGCCAGTCCGGCGCCGCGGTCGAGGCGAGCCAGGAGATTCTGGCGCTGGCCGCCGACCGCGACGACAGCTTCAAGACCGAGGCGCACTGGTCGCGCAGCTCGTGCGAGTGGTGGGCGGGGAACTTCGAGCTGTCGCTGGAGTTGTCCACGCGCGGCGTCGGGCTGTACCAGATCGAGCCGAGCCGGCCGCACGCCGCGGCGCACGGGCAGAACTGCGGCCCGCTGATGACGTGCTACGTGGCCTGGGGGCACCTGATGCTCGGCCGGCCGGACGAGGGGCGGCGCTGGCTGCAACGCGCGCTCGACCTCGCCGACGAGCTCAACGACAAGTTCCTGCGTACGGCCACGCGGTGGCACGTGGCCTTCTTCTACGCCCTCGCCGGCTGGACGGCGGAGAGCCGGGCGCTATTAGAAGGGGTACTCGCAGTCTCGACCGAGGAATCGTACGCGTTCTGGGTGGCGCTCGGGCTCGGCGTGCGCGGCATGCTGCTGGCGCTGGAGGGGAAGCCGGCCGAGGCGGTGCCGTGCCTGCGCGACGCGATCGCCGGGTGCGACGCGATCGGCTCGGGGATTCTCCACACGTGCTTCCTCGGCGAGCTGGCCGAGGCGCTGTGGCGCTCCGGGAGCCGCGGGGAGGCGCGGGCGGCGCTGGCGCGCGGCCGCGACCACAACGACCGCCTCGGCCAGCGGGCGTTCGAGAGCGAACTGCTGCGGCGCGAGGCGATGTTCCTCGCCGACGAGGGCGACGCCGCCGGCGCCGCGGCGCGGCGGGACGCGGCCCGCGCCGTCGCGGCGGCGCAGGGGGCGCGGCTGTTCGCCGCTCGCGCGACCGACTGAAGCCGTGGTGGTTCGGTTGCCGCTTGCGGCTTCGCGTTGCGAAGCGCGAAGCCGCAAGCGGCAACGCAGGAGCTGAGTATTTCCGGAGGCCGTCGCCCATGCGTGCGTTTTGGGAGCGAGCGAAGCTGTGGCTCGCCGCCCGCTTCTTCATCGTCACCGTCATCCTCTGGATCAACGTCTTCCGCCGCCGCATGTCGCACAACGCCGGCTGCGGCGGCCGCGGCAAGCTCCGCATCGTGCAGGACCAAAAGTTCCCAGTTTCCGACTTCTTCGAGCCCGGCCGCGAGTTCCCGTGCCGCATCCGCCACGGCGCCGCCGGCTACCTCGACGAGGCGATGGGGCAGGTCCGCAGCGGCAGCCTCAAGTTCGCCGACAGCTCGTTCAAGAGCCCCCTTGACCTCCAGATGAACACCGGCCGCCACTGCTTCTTCTGGAACGCCAGCAGCTTCCTGGAGTTCGTCGGCACGCGCATCAAGGAGTCGATGTTCCGCAGCACCGACAACCTCATCCACTACCGCGCCTACCACCGCAAGTACGGCGACGGGCGGAAGTCGGCGGCGGACGCGCAGTTCCGCACGCCGGCGTCCAACGCCACCATGTACTACCACAGCCAGACGCCGTTCGACTGGCGGGCGAAGGACGGGGTGCCGCGCTACGTCCGCTTCCGCCTCATCCCCGGCGACCGTGCCCCGGAGCACGACCCGTTCCCGCCGAACCCGGCGTGGGTGAAGCAGGTCGCGGCCGACGTGAAGCTCGCCGAGACGGCCGCCGACCAGCACGCGGCGCAGGGCGAGCCGCGGCCCGTCGATTACCTGCGCGAGGAGTGGTACGCCCGGCTGAAGGCTGGCCTAGCGGCAAGGCTACGTCCCGTAACCAGGAATGACGAAGCCCGACGACCCGGACGTGATCCGCAACCCGCTCGAACCGTGGGACGAGGCGACGCACCCGTGGGTGGATTCGGCGGAGGTGGAGATCACGGAGCCGCTGAGCTACGCGGAGCAGGACTACATGGCGTTCGAGGTGACGAACCTGCCGCCAGCCAGCGAAGCTGCTCCCCGCGAAGTCGATGCAGGACTACAACTCGCTGAACTACATGCGGCAGTTCGCCGTGTACTCGATCCGCGCCCGGTGGTTCTTCACCTGGCTGATGGGCCGGCCGAAGGAGACCCGCGCCGCCGACCGCGCCAAGGTGCGGAACCGCCGGCCGTGGGGGATTTGAGCAAGCCTGACCATGTAGAACCGCGACCGCGAATGTTCTGGTCTTGCTCCCTCCCCCCTCTGAGGGGGAGGGTTG
>JBGAQM010000494.1:0-3651 GCA_044220735.1 Urbifossiella sp.
CGAAGGCGCCGCCGAAGGCCGAGCCGCCGGCCGTGCCGCCCGGCCCCCCGGGCGTCGCCGTGTCGGCGCCGCCGGTGCCCGTGCTCCCGTTCAACCCGCACCAGCCAGTCGCACACCCGCCGGCGCCGCTCGTGCCGTCGGCGGCGCCGATCGTCGTGCCGGTCCCGCCGACGCTGCCGCCGCCCGTCGTCACTCCCGACCCGGTCGCGACCTACCCGCCGCGGGTGCTGCCCGACGCGGCCCCGGTCGCGCCGCCGCTGACGCCCGCGCCGCAACTCCCGGTCGCGCCGCCGCTGACGCCCGCCGACTACACGTCGCCCGCGGGCCGGCCGCAGGCGCCGGTCGTGCCGGCGGTCCCGCCCGTGGCGCCGCCGCCGCTCACGCCGCCGCTCATCCCGATTGGCGCGACCGACGGCAAGACCACCCCCCCCGCCCCGGTCGCGCCGCTCGTCCCGGCCGCGCCGCCGGCGAAGGTCGATCTCCCGCCGGTGCCGTCCGTCGTGCCGACGGCCCCGGCCGCGCCGCCGCTCGTTCCCACGGTGTCGCCGCAGGCGCCGGCCGCGCCGCCGCTCGTTCCCGCCGCGCCGCCGTTGGTTCCCGCCGCGCCGCCGTTGGTTCCCACGGCCCCTCCGCAGGTTCCCGCCGCACCCCCGCTGGTGCCGACGACCCCGCCCGTGCTGACGCCCGTGCCCTCGGCGCCCGTCACCGGAGCGCCACTCGTTCCCGCGGCGCCGCCGTTGGTTCCCACGGCCCCTCCGCAGGTGCCGACCGCGCCGCCGCAGGTGCCGACGCCGCCGGCCCTCACGCCGACGGTGACGCCCGCGGCCGGGGTGCGGGCGCCGCAGACGACGTTCGACGTGGACATGCACGACCCGAAGGCGGGCGACACCTACGAGTCGATCAGCAAGGCGTTCTACAACGACGCCCGGTACGGCGCCGCGCTCGCCGCGTACAACCAGGGCCGGCCGCTGACCGCCGGCCGCGCGGTGGACGTGCCGCCGGTCCACGTGCTGCGGCAGCGGTACGGTCAGCTGGTCGGCGCGCCCGGCGCGTTCCCGCCCGCCGCGACCGACCCGGCCCCGACGTTCCGCGCCGCCGGCAAGCGGTACGTGGTGCCGGCGGGCGGGATGTCGCTCGACGTGGTGGCCCAGCGGACGCTCGGCACGGCGACCCGGTGGCGCGAGATTTACGACCTGAACCCGGGCGTGACGCCGGAGCGCGTCGCGGCCGGCACCGACCTGCGCCTGCCGCCGGACGCGACCGTCCCTTGACGCGGCGGCCAGGGTAAACTCGGTAGAGGCCCGGCCCCGGCCGGGCCGCTCCTCGTTCCGGGAGGCCGCGTGCGCCGCGCGGCCCGCGCCGCCCCGCTTCGCCTTGTGCCCCGCGGGGGGTTCGCTATCCTCCGCGATCGACCGGGGCGCGACACCTCCCGCCCCCACCCGCCGGGGAGACACGGATGTTCGAGAGCCTCTTCGTCGCGGCCGTCCTCGGCGCCGGCGGCCCCGTCCCGACCCCGCCCCCGGTCGAACCGCGGGCCTGCCACGCCTTCGACGCCGATGTCGCCTTCGCGGACGCCCTCACCCGGGCCGCCCGCGCCTGCCCGTCCGCGGCGCGCCGCGACGAACTGCTCGAACTCGCCGGCCTCCACTACCGCCGCGCCCTGGTGCAGAACCCTGCCCGCCCGGTGGTGATGTTCGGAACCGGCCACTTCCTTCCCGGCGCGACGGCCCACAACCCCCCGCCCGTCCTGTTCGACCGGCTCCTCGAACTCCGCTGCGAGCCGCGGCCGACGCCTGACACGCTGGCCCGTGACCGGGAGCAGCTCGTCGTCTCGTCGTGCGTCCCGGCCGAGCGCGCCGGGCCGTTCGTCGAGGTCGCCCCGGTCGCCCCGGCGCCGCGGGGGGTGCCCGTGGTCACCGCCAGCTACCACCTCCGGAACGTCGCCGTCGCGGACGTGGCCGAAGCCGTCGTCGAGGCGCTCGGCGGGGGCGGCCGCTCGCTCCGAATCGACACCGCCGAGAACCGGCTGGTCGTCCAGGGCTCGCCCGCGACGCACGCCCGGGTGGCGGCGCTGGTCGGCGAGATCGACCGGGACGTGCCGCAGGTTCACGTTCAACTGCTGGTCGCGGAGGTGCCGGCCGCGTTCCTCGCCGACTGCGGGCTGACCGCCGGCGGCGGGTGCTTCTCCCTGAGCGCGCGGGAGCTGGCGCTGTTCCAGACCGCGTTCCGCAATTACCCCGGGCGCGAGGTGCTGTCGCGGCCGCAACTGCTGGTCCGCGACAACCAGAAGGGCCACGTGGCCGTCGGGCAGGACGTCCCCGTCGGCGCCCCCACGGTTCCCGGCGGCCCGGCCGAGACGCGGTTCACCGGCGTGTCGGCCGACATCACCCCGCGGGTCATGCCGGACGGGAAGGTAATGCTGCGGGTCGGCGTCCAGACGAGCGCGCCCGCCCCGAACCCGGTCGTGATCCGGGCCGGGGCGACGGCGGTCCCGTTCAACGTCTCGGCGACGCAGGCGACCGTGCTGGTGCCGTCCGGCCAGACCGTCGTGCTGGTTCAGACGAAGACCGGCGCGGACGGGAAGCCGGCCGCGATGCTACTGGTGCTGACGCCGACGACGGTGCGGCCGTAGAACGTGGGGCCGGCTTCCTGCCGGCCTGTGTGAGCCCGGCCGGCTGGAAGCCGTTCTCCCCACGACCGAGGTGCCCGCATGTCCGCCGTCCCCGCCGCCGGGAGTCCGTGTTCGCCCCGCCGCGGCTCGTGACCCGCCTCGACGACTGCTACTTCTACCACACGATGGACTCCCGGGGTACGGCACCGTCCCCGGCGCGTGGGACCTGCGCGGGTGCGCCGACGGCTACCTCGGCGGCACCGACCTGCGCGGCAAGCGCGTCCTCGAACTCGGCACCGCCAGCGGCTTCCTGTGCCGCGAGATGGAAGCCCGCGGGGCCGACGTCGTCGGGTTCGACCTGTCCGAAGACTTCGACGGCGACCTGGTGCCGTTCCCGCGCCCGGACCCCGCCGCCGACGCGGCCGAGCGCCGCCGCTTCGTGCGCCGGCTGAACAACGGCTGGTGGCTGGCGCACCGGGCGTGCGGGTCGAAGGCGCGGGCGGTGTACGGCAGCGTGTACGACGTGCCCGCCGGCATCGGCACGGTGGACGTCGCCACGTTCGGCAGCATCCTCCTCCACCTCCGCGACCCGTACCGGGCGCTCACGTCCGCCGCCCGGCTGGTCCGCGACACGATCATCGTGACGGAGCATCCCGTTCACTGGAGCCGGTTCCCCGCGCCGCCGGCCGACGCGCTCGCCGAGACGCCGGGCGGGCAGCGCGGCCGGGTGCTGCGGCTGCTCCACCGCCTGCTCGGCGACGGCGGCTGGTGGCGCCGCGAGGAAGCCCTCCGCGCCCGCGGCGCGGCCGCCGAGGCGACGCTGCGGTCGGTCCTCGACGCGCCGGCGGCGCTGTTCCTGCCGACGCCCGCCGACCCGACGCAGGACCAGGCGTGGTGGTGCTTCCGGCCGGCGGCGGTGGTCGCCATGCTCGGCACGCTCGGGTTCACGCGCGCGACCGTGACCACGACCACCGGCGCGACGCTGAACGGCAAGCCGGAAACGCTGTTCACCGTGGTCGCCCGGCGCGGCTGACGCTGTC
>JBGAQM010000495.1:0-3683 GCA_044220735.1 Urbifossiella sp.
AGGCGGTGGCGTGGGACGTGTCGAAGTCGAGGATGCCGAAGCGGATCATGGGTCACTCGCGGCGGAGGGCGGGGACGACCGGCACCCGCAGGATACCCGCCGTCGCGGCCGCCGCCACGCAGAATCCGACGACGAGTACGCCGCCGAGCATCAGCGCGAGCCGCGCCCACGGCACGCTCGCCCCGCCGGCGACGTGCGGCGCCACCGACGCCAGCGCCGCCAGTACGCCGGCCGCGAGTCCGAGCAGCAGCAGGAAGGCGTTTTCCGCGAGCACCAGGACTTGCAACGCTCGCGGCCGGTAGCCCACCGCCCGCAGCAGCGCCAGTTCGCCGACGCGCTCCCACACCCCGCGCAGCAGTACGACCGCCAGCCCGAGCACGCCGAGGAGCAGCCCGAACCCGCCGAGCAGCTGGAACGTGGACAGGTACGCCCCGACCACGGCCTGATACGCCGCCACCTTTTCGCGCGTCGGCGTGACCACGACGCCGTTCGGGCGCAGTGCCGATTGCAGGGTCCGTGTCGCGTCGCGCTCCGACTCCGGCGGGGTGCTCACGAGGAACACGCGGCTGCCGTCCTGCTGCGGGAACAGCTTGAGGAAGCGGCCGTCGGCCATGAGTAATTCGCTCTGGAACGGGCTGTCCGTGAGCGTGCCGACGAGCCGCAATTTCACGTCGTTGCCGGCGTCGTCGGGAACCGTGACGGTGCCGCCGACCATGACGTGAAGCATCCACACGGCCGTGTTGTTCTCCGCGAACACCGGCACCGAACCGTCGGGGTAGGTGCGGTTCAGCAGCAGCCAGGGGTTGTCGCGCTCTTCGGGCGTGTCGGCCTCCGTCTGGTAGAAGTGGAACCCGCCGCGGGCGACGAGCGACTCCGGGACGCCGAGGACGCGCGGCCGCGTCGCCTGGTAGAGGTTCATGCAGCTAGCGTCGTCGCCGCCCTTGAGCCGCAGCGGGAATACCTCCGCCCCCGGCACGGCGACCGGGTCGTAGGTGGGAACGTCCACCTCGGCGACGAGGTTGAACCCGCCGCTGCCGCCGGTCCGCGTGTCGAACTCACGCCCGGGGTCGCGGCGGAAGCTTTCGACGGCGACGAGCAGGAACGCGGCCGCCGCCAGCAGCGCCGCGGTGAGGAGGGACCGGCCGGGGTTGCGGGCGGCGTTGCGGGCGCCGAGCCGCGTCAGCGCGGGGAGGCCGCGGCCGTTCACCTCCGCGTGCCGGGTGCGCTTCATCCACAGCCACACGCCGGCGAGCGCCGCCGTGAGCAGGAGCCCGCCGCCGCCGAAGAACGTCATCGCCCGGTAGTCGGGGTTGCCGACCCACGGACCCGCCGCGATCAGGCCGATTCCGACGGGCACGCCCGCCAGCAGCCAGCGCGCCAGGCGCGGCGGCTTCGGCGGGCCGGCGGCGCCCGCGGTCTCGCCGCGGAGCAGCGCCGGCGGCGCGACGCGGACGAGCCCGCGGACGCTCAGCCACAGCGCCCCCACGGCCATCACCACCGTCAGGCCGAAGCCGACGCCGAAACTCAGCGGCGCGGCGTGCGGTTCGAGGAAGCTCGCGACCTCCGGGTCGGGCCACAGCGTCAGGAGGATCGTGAGCAGCAGCCGGTTGTACTGAACGGCCGCGAGCAGCCCGGCGGCGGCGCCGACGACCGCGAGGAGCAGCCCTTCCGCGAGGACCATCCGGCGGACGTGGCGGACCGCGAACCCGGCCGCGAGCAGCAGCCCGATCTCCTTCGCCCGCCGGTCCAGCGACAGGCGGAACAGCAGGCCGACGAGCATCAGCGCCGCGGCGATGAGGAAGAAGCTGAAGCCGAGGAACAGGCCGCCGAAGTCGGTGCCGCCGCGGCTGGCGTCCAACAGGCGGTCGCGCACCGGCTGGAACGCCAGCCCCGACGACGCGGGGTCGAGGTGCCGCAGCAGCGCCGGGCCGAGGCGGTCGGCCAGTTGCTCCGCGGTTTCGCCCGCCGCCGGGGCGACGCGCACCGACGTGACCGTACCGAACCGGCCGGCGAACAGCCGCTCGGCGGTGGCGAGGTTGACGTAGGCCATCGGCGTGGCCTTGTACTGCGTCCAGAAGCGCGACCGCGGGCTGTTGTCGGGCACTCGGCGTTCGATCTGCTTCTGCGGCAGCATCGGCGGCCGGTCCCACTTGAACAGGTCGGCGCGCTCGTCGGTCACGCCGCGGATGACGGGCGTGAGGTCGCGGTCGTTCGCGGCCCCGGCCAGCGGGATGAACCCGCGGAACGTCAGCCGCGCGGTGAGAACCTTCCCCTCGCCTTCGATGTCCGGGTGGAAGTAGGTCAGCGTCAGCGGCGTTCCCGGCGCGAGGCCGCGGAACGGGTTGTCGGCCCACTCGGGCAGTACCACCTCGTCGTCCTTCAACTCCGCGACGCCCTTCGGCAGGAACGGCCCGAGCGGCGCCGCGGCGGCGGGGTTCAGCCCCGCGACCACCGGGTACGGCAGTTCCTTCCCGCCGCCGGCGAGCGTGTCCGCGACGTATACCACGGTCGGCTCGGCCCGCACATTTGCGTCCGCCGCGGCCGTGCGGACCGCATCCACCTGCGCCGCCGGCAGCACCAGCTGGTCGGACTCGACGCTGACGTAGCGTTCCTTCCGCGTCACCCGCAGCCGGACGCCGTAGTCCGCGGGCGTAAGCTTTTCCCGCAGGCCGGCCGTGAGCACGTCTGCGCCCGCGCCCCAGCCGAACACGGCGGTGGCGAGCGGGGTGGTGGACTTGTCGGTCTTGTCGCGGGCCTGGTCCGAGAGGGCGGCGATGGGGACGAACACGTTCAGCGGTGCGGCCGGCGTCGGTGAGAGGCTGAAGTCGCCGGCCGGGGCGTCGGGGGGCAGCACGGCGGCGACGACGTAGCCGTCCGCCGCCGCCACGTCGTCCGCCCCGCGCTTCGCCAGCGACGACGACCGCGGCAGGTCCGAGAACCGCTGCACGCCGATTGTCACCCGGTCGCCGACGTTCGCGCCGAGTCGGTCCGCGACGCGGTGCGACAGGACGACCGGGGCGGTGCCGTGCTTGTGTTTCGCGTCCCAGTCGACGCCGGCGAACGCCAGCGGGCCGAAGCGGCGGTCGATGCCGTACACGCTGACGCGGCCGAGGTAGCCGTCGCCGTCGGTCTGCACGGAACCGGGGAGGACGAGCGCCGGGGCGGTGGTGCCGGGCGGCCCCGGGGCGACGGCGGCGCGCACCGGCCGTGGGAAAAATGCCGCCGCCTCCACGCCGGCGAGCTGGCGCTCGGCCTTGGCGCGGAGGCTGCCGCGGAGCGAGTCGCCGACGAGCAGCGCCCCGGTGAGCACGGCCGACCCGACCGCGACTCCCAGCAGCACGGCGACGTTGCCGCGCCAGTGGTAGTGCAGGTTACGGCCGACGAGGCGCGGCAGGCTGAGCATCAGTTCTCCCGGCTCGCCGGGGGCGAACGGTCGCTCACCCCACGTACACGCCGTCGAGGTCGATCAGGGCGTCGGCGTCGGGCCACGCCGGCGTCCGGGCGAAGGTCGGCGGGAGGAGCGGCTTCGTCGGCTCGGCCCGTACGGCCGCCGGCTCCGTCGTCGCCACCACCACCCGGTCGTCGGTCGCGGCCACCGGCACGCCCGGCGAGTATACCGTTTCCGCCTTGTCCAGCCACAGCGCCGGCGTCGGCCGGGCGGCGACCGTCAGTACCGGGACGGC
>JBGAQM010000021.1:0-4634 GCA_044220735.1 Urbifossiella sp.
TTCTGCTTCAGCGCCGGCGTCGCCTCGTTCAGGCTCATCACGAACCGGATCGTCTGGTCCGGGTTGTTCGTCAGCACCACCTGCGACGCCACGTCGCGCTCCTCGGTCACCGGGAACGTCTTCTCCTCGCCCGCCTTCACTGCCACCTGGAAGCGGTACACATCCTTCGTGTCCTCGACGGGCACGGCCGTCTCGACCAGCTTGAACTGTTGGTTGGTGCGGTTCGGATGCTCGATCACCAGCGTGCGGTCGGTCTGGCTCCGGTTGGCGACGCGGTACTTCCTCTCCTCACGCACCTTGGTCGTCGTCGTCACGATCCCCTTCACCGCCCGCACGTTCGTGATGCGGGACGTACCCGGGCCGTTCTGCGGATCGACTTCGGTGCCGAGGTCGATGGCGTAGGACACGAGCCGCTCCTCGCCCGGCTGCACGTCGAGGACGCGGGTGTCGCCGGCGTAAGTCGAGCCCTCGAAAACGGTGATCGGCCCCTGCGACAGGTGCACGCCCGACGTGTTCTTGAACCGTAGCCCGAGGAGCGGGTGCTTCGGCTGCACGGCTGGGTTGTAGATGCTCACGCGGGTGCCCTCGACCTCCTTGCCGACGATCGGCAGCAGCGCCGACTTCTGGCGGGCGAGCGACACCGGGTGGTCGATCGCGTACTGGAAGAAGTCGCCGAGCTTGCCGGCGGTCGCCGCGCTGCCGACGGCGGCCGTGCCGAGCCGACCCGCGAGTTCACGACCCACGTCCGCCGCGTGGCGGCGGCGCTCCGCGACGTCGGCGGGGTTGTCGGTGGCGGCGAGGCCGAATGCCGGTGCCGCGCCGGCGCCGCCACGGCCGAAGCCGCCCATGGGGCCGTTCATCGGCGCGGCTGCGGTCGGTGCCGGGGGCGGGGCGCCGGGAGCCCGCTTCGCCTGCGGTTCGTTCGCTTGCAGGTCGCGCAACGCCAGCTTGTCGGCATCGCCCCGGCCATTGAAGCCGCCACTATAGGTGGGCGGGCGTAGCGACGCGAACAGCTCCGGCTCGACGGTCGGCCGCGGCACGTACAGCGGGTTGTACAGATCCATCTTGAAGCTGATCGGCCGGCCGCTGATCAGCGCCATACGCACCCCGGTCCAGTCCTCGTCCGTCGGGTTCTCGACGACCGCCCACCCCTGCAGGTACGGCTTGCCGCCCTTCCCCTCCGCGTCCAGCACCAGCCGGTACGAGGTCTTCCACACCGGCGCCTCGACGACGTATCCCACCTGCACGCGCCGCTTCCCGTCGCCTGCGAAGTGCAGCGACACGGCCTTCTTCGCGGCGTCGTGGTTCAGCGCCAGCACCTCGAGCGCCCGGCGGAACTCGCTCTCGATCACCGGGTTGAGGAACCTCAGTTGCTGTACCTCGGTCAGCTTCACCGCCCGCATGCCTTCCGCGCACCACAGGTTCAGCACGGCCACCGGCACCGCCGGCTGGTTCGGCCCGCCGACGACCACCTGCGACTCGATGCCGACGATCGACCCGGTGACCTTCCCCGGCTGGTTCTGGGCCGTCGGCGTGGTCGTGACCTCGACGCGCTCGCCGCGGGCCTGCTGGAGGATGCCGGCGAACGTGGTCTCGCCGTTGAGGTTGATCGAAAAGCTGGCGAGGGTCCGGGCGATCGGCTCGCGGCTGTCGTAGCTGACCGCGGCCACCCGCCCGCCGCCGAAGTCCTCAAGCACCATGCTCTTGATCAGGTCGTTGATGTCCGCTTCCTGGAACGTCAGGTCCACGCGGGCGTCGCCGTCCACCTCGCCGCTGCGGCTGAAGTAGCCGACGCCGCTGTTGAACATGACGACCCGGCTGATGGGGAGCGTCACCGCGGGCTTGAGGTCCTGCCTGGCGTCGGCGAGCGCCTCGGCGGCGAGCCACCGGTCGGCGGCGACGCCGGCCCCGATGGCGCCGGCGAGCGGGAGACTCCAGATCACCTTCCGACGCAGCATGGCAGACCCTCGGGGGTGGAACGCGAAGCAACACCGACGATCATACCGCCCCACTGCCAACAGCGGCAGACTGCTTCGCGGGTTCGTTACCGCGTCGTTACGCGGGCTGGCGACCGCCCCGACCACCCGGCAGAATGACCCCCACACCCGGGAGGGGCGGCATGAACACGAAGGCCGAGATCGTCGCGGACTGGCTGCCGCGCTACACGGGCCGGCAACTCGACCAGTTCGGCAAGTACGTCCTGCTCACGAACTTCACGAACTACCTCGAACTCTTCGCGGAGCGGTTCGGCGTGAAGGTCGTCGGCCGCGACCGGCCGATGCAGTCGGCGACGGCCGAAAACATCACCATCGTCAACTTCGGGATGGGGAGCGCGATGGCCGCCACGGTCATGGACCTGCTCGCGGCCGTCGAACCGCGGGCGGTGTTACTCCTGGGGAAGTGCGGCGGGCTGAAGAAGACGAAGGTCGGCGAGTTCATCCTCCCGATCGCGGCGGTCCGCGGCGAGGGGACGAGTAACGACTACATGCCGCCCGAGATCCCCGCCCTGCCGTCGTTCCGGCTCCAGGCCGCGGTGTCGGCGGCGATCGTGAAACGGAATCTCGACTACTGGACCGGCACCGTGTACACCACGAACCGCCGGGTGTGGGAGCACGACGACAAGTTCAAGCAGTACCTCACCGACATCCGCGCGTCGGCGATCGACATGGAGACCGCGACGGTGTTCGTGGTCGGGTTTGCGAACCACATCCCGAAGGGGGCACTGCTGCTCGTCTCGGACAACCCGATGACGCCGGAGGGGGTGAAGACCTCACGCAGCGACGCGGCGGTGACCGCCCAGTTCGTGAAAGCGCATCTCGACATCGGGATCGACGCCCTTGTCGAGCTCCGCGACAAGGGTGAGTCGGTCAAACATCTTCGCTTCGAGGAGCGGCCGGCGAACTGACCGCGGCCCGGACCGCTTTCAGCCGGCGCTCGGCCCGGCGCAGGCGGAGCACGACCCAGCCGAGCACGAGTGCCAGCGCGAGGATGGCGGCACGCTCGGGGGTGACGTTCGCGTCACCGGACGGGACTTGCGCCCGCACCAGCAGCCAGGCCAGGAACCCGACCCAGGTGAACGCGAATAGCAGCGGTACGGCCAGCGCGAGCGGACGGGAGATGGACCACCCGTCCCTCCGGCCGGGTCCGGCCCAACCGGCAAGCGTCTCTCGGTAATCGGCGACGAGCTCGCGGGCCCGGGAGTGGACGTGTTGGCAGTACGCCCAGTGTCGCGTCTGGATGAGCAACCACAGGAGCGTGAACAGCAGCCCGACGACCGCCAACGGCACGAACAGGGCGAGCGCGGGTTCCTTGTTGTAGAGGATGGCGCACAGCGACAGCAGGCCGGTTTCGAGGAACGAGAAGTAGTTCAGCCGGTTGTGGAACAGCTGCTCCTCGTGGATCCCGTGCTGCCACACGCGGTTCGCGGCGTCGGCGTCGTACCCGGTCATCCCGTTCCCCCGACCCAGGCCGCCCACGCCACCCACAGGGCGAGCCCGGACACGACCCGGCACGCGATCTGGGCCGACACCCACCACAGCGTGGACCGGGCCGTCGCCCCGAACTCGGACATGCTCTTGCGGACCTCGGCGTCCACCAGTTGCGTGGGGTTCACCATCCCGAGGGTGACGACCTTGACGAGTGGCCCGCGCCACCCGAGCCACGTCTCGGCCTGGTCCAGGTACTTCACCGTCTCCGAGTGGTCGAACCGGCCGACGCTGATGACGAAGTACAGGTCCACCGCCAGCATCGGAACCAGCGCCGCCACGACGACCGCGAACCACACCCGGTCGGCCCTCAGCGCGTCGCTACTCAGTTCGGCGTCCGGCCAGATCGCTCGCGAGCAGATCATCTGGATGAGCATCAACCCCAGCGCCAACACGGCGGGCCGGAAGAACTCCCAGTTCAGTAAGAGGCTACCGTGGTCGGCCAGTCGGCCCATCAACCGCGGCCAGCGGCCGCGGACGGCGAACACGATGCGGACCGCGTCCCAGTAGACCTCCCACCGCCGGACCAGGCTGATGACGAACATCAGGGCCAGGTAGAAGTCGAACACGCGGATCAGGTTGACCGGCTGGCCGTTCGCCATCCGCGGCAGTCCGTGGGGTGCCGGCGCGGCCGGCCGGTCATCGGGGTTGTATCGGGAATTCCGCCCCGGCAACTTGACCCGCCCCGCCGCCAGCCTTACGCTTCGACCCATGTTCCGAAGGCTGCGTCTCCTCCTCCTGCTCGCCACCGCCCTGTCCGCCGGCTGCGGCGGCGACGCGGACGAACTCGTCATCGTCGTCATTCCGAAGGGGATGACGCATGAGCACTGGCAGTCAGTCCGCCGCGGCGCGGAGCGCTGCGCCTCCGACCTACTGGCAGCAGAGGGGCGCCGCGTCCGCATCGTCTTCGACGGCCCGCTCCGCGAGCGCGACGCGATGGAACAAATCCGGATCGTCGACCGCCGCGTCGCCACCGGGGCCGACGGCATCGTGCTGGCCCCGCAGCACAGCCGCACCATGACGGCGTGCGTCCGCCGGGCCGCGGACGCGGGGCTGCCGGTCGTCGTCATCGACTCCGGCCTCGCCGACCCCGACCACTTCGTGAAGTACGTCGCGACCGACAACTACCGCGGCGGCTGCCTCGCGGCC
>JBGAQM010000021.1:4664-31255 GCA_044220735.1 Urbifossiella sp.
AGCGCCGCGGGAAGACGACGCCGAAGCTGATCCTGTTCCGCTACGCGGTCGGCTCCGAGAGCACGGAGCAGCGCGAGAAAGGCTTCGAGGACACGGCCCGCCGGCTCTGCCCGGACGCGGTGTGGCTCTCGACCGACCGCTACGCCGGTTCGACGCGCGACTCGGCCATGCGCGAGGCCGGCCCGCTGGTGTTTCAATTCCGTGACCAGGTGGACGCCGTGTTCGCCCCGAACGAGTCGTCCGCGAGCGGGCTGGTCGACGTCCTCCGCTCGCAGAATCTGAACGGCAAGGTGCTGGTCATGGGGTTCGACTCTAGCAAACCGCTGCTGCACGCGATCCAAAGCGGCGACGTGGTCGGCAGCGTACTCCAAGACCCGTACCGGATGGGCTACCTCTCGACGTGGTGCGCCGTGCGCCACCGACTCGGCGAGGACGTGAACGCCGGCCGGACGCAGATGGACCTCAGCACCGGCGAGTACGTTGTCACACACGAGAACGTCGAGAGCGTGGCCATCCGGGGGCTGTTCGACCCGGAGTTGCAGGCTCGGCGTGCGATGAACCCGCCTCGCTTCCCACCGCGGGGGGCGACGCCGTGACCACCCCGCGGCTCCGCATGACCGGCGTCCGCAAGAGCTACGGGCCGACGCACGCGCTCCGCGGCGTGGACCTGGAGCTGGCGCCCGGGGAGGTTCACGCGCTCGTCGGCGAGAACGGCGCCGGCAAGTCCACCCTGATGAAGGTGCTCAGCGGCGCCGAGCCGCCCGACACTGGCGCGATGGAACTGGACGGGTTGCCGTACCGCCCCGCCGGCCCGAACGCGGCGCGTCGGCACGGCGTGGCGATGATCTATCAGGAGCTTGCCGTCTGCCCTCACCTCTCGGTCGAGGCGAACGTGCTCCTGGGGCTCGAATCCACTAGCGCGGGATTCTTGCGCACGGCCGCCGACCGCGAACGGGTACGGGCCGCACTGGCCGAACTCGGGCACCCCGAGATCGACCCGACGGCGTCGGTGGAATCGTTGTCGCCGGCCGCGCGGCAGGTGGTCGAAATCGCCCGCGCGCTGCTCACGGACGTGAAATTACTTGTCCTCGACGAACCCACCAGCGCCCTCACTCAGGAGGACGCCAGGCGATTGTTCGAACTGGTCCGCCGACTCAAAGCCCGTGGCGTGACCGTGGTGTACATCAGCCATTTCCTCGAAGAGATCGAGGCGGTCGCCGACCGCTACACCGTCCTGCGAGACGGTTCGGCCGTCGGCACCGGCCGCGTCAACGAGGTAACCCGAGCCCGACTCATCGAGATGATGGTCGGCCGGGCTGTGGACGAGCAATTCCCGCGGGTGCCGCACATGGCGGGAGAGGTTGTCCTCACCCTCGACGGGCTCGCGAGCGATCCCCTGCCCCGGTCCGCGAGCCTGACGCTACGACGAGGTGAGATCCTCGGCCTGGCCGGTCTCGTTGGCTCGGGCCGGACCGAACTCCTCCGCGCCGTCTACGGTCTCAGTCCCGTTCGGCAGACGCCCTCACCGGCAGTACCTCGACACCGGCGCAACGGATCAGTCAGGGGTTCGGCCTCCTGAGCGAGGACCGCAAGGAGGAAGGTCTGGCCCTCCACCGCAGCCTCGCCGACAACCTGACCCTGAGCCGCCTCCGCACGTTGTCCCGCCTCGGCTTCCTGAGCCCCGCCCGGGTTCGCGCCGCGGCCTCGGCACAGCTCGCCCGACTCGGCGTGAGGCACCGAGACGCCGACCAGCCGGCCGGCGAGTTGAGCGGGGGGAATCAGCAGAAAGTCGCCCTCGCCCGGTTACTACACCAGGACGCCGACGTGTTCCTCCTCGACGAGCCGACCCGCGGCGTGGACGTCGGGAGCAAGGCCGACATCTATCGGCTGATCGGCCAACTCGCGGCCGCCGGAAAGGCTGTACTTGTTGTGAGCAGCTACCTGCCGGAACTCTTCGGCGTCAGTGACCAAATTGCGGTGATGACCCGCGGCGTCCTCGGCCCCCCCCGGCCCGTCGCGGACTGGACCCCGGAAGCCGTTATCGCGTCGGCCAGCAGTGCCACGGAACCTTCAACCCCCGCCCACCATGGCTGACTCACCCGCGAAGCGCCTCACCCTTCCATCCGGCCCGTGGGGCGGGTTCGGGGGCGTGTTGCTGCTGTTCGCCGTGTTGATCGGCTCGCAGGGCGGGCTGAAGACGTTCCTCAGTCTGGGCAACCTGGAAGTGCTACTGCACGAGGGGACCATCCCGGCCGTGGTCGCTCTCGGGATGCTGCTCGTTCTCATCAGCGGTGGAATCGACCTGTCCGTCGGCGCGGTCGTTGCCCTCGTCACGGTCGCGACGATGCAGGTCTACACGGCTGTGTTGGCGTCGTCCGGCAATGGCGGCGAGGCGAGTCTGGCGGCCGTCGCGGCGGGCGTTCTCACGGGCGGGTTGTGCGGGCTCGCGAACGGGTTACTCGTGACGCGACTCGGCCTACCACCGTTCGTCGCCACCCTCGGCATGTTTGGCGTCGCCCGCGGCCTTGCCGTATGGCTCGCCGAGCGAACGACCCTGGCCTTCCCCGGCGGCGTCACCCCGGACTGGGTGGTGACCCTCGGTAAGACGTCGGTGCTGAACCCGGGGCTGTGGTCGCTCGCCGTCCTGGCCGGTGTCGTGGCGATCCTCCTTCACCTGACGGTGTTCGGGCGACACCTCTACGCCGTGGGATCGAACGAGGCGACCGCCCGGTTGTGTGGAGTCAACGTCTCACGCACGAAATTGGCGGTGTACGTTCTCAGCGGCTTGCTCACGGGCTGGGCGGGTGTCCTGATGTTCGCCCACAGCAACAGCGGCAACCCGACGCTCGGCGAGCAACTCGAACTGGACGTAATTACTGCGGTGGTCATCGGCGGGGCGAGTCTCGCCGGCGGGCGGGGGACCGTGGTGGGTGCCTTGCTGGGCGTCGCCATTCTCGGACTCATCAAGAACGGCGTCAGTCTGTTCAACGTTCCGGTGGAGATGCAGTACATCCTGATCGGCGTCCTACTCCTGGCGAACGTGGCCCTCGGCCGGTGGCGGGGACGGTAAAGTTTCCCCATAGCACGCGTTTTCAGCCGCCGTCACAATCCGAACCGGTTTTTCGCCCCCAGATTGCCGCCCGGACTGAATTCTGGTTGACTCACCCCGCACGTCGGGTAGTCTGAGTTTATCCCGTCCATCCCCGAAGACCGGCGCAGGACGCACTCCGGTCGGATGGCAAGCCTGGCCCCTCAGCCACCCCCCACCCGGCTGCGAGGCACAGCACCGATGACCAATCCGAACGTGACGCCGCCCCCCGCGGCCGCACCTGCTTCGTCTGCTGAGGGTGACGGCTTCCCGAACGACCGACGGAAGCGCAACATCCCGGTGGCGAAGGACCGTCGCGCCGCGAACGCCGCCGCCAAGCGCGCGGCCAGCGAGCGCCGGCGCCTCATCGACCCGACCACTTGCGAGCGCGACTACAACGATGAAGAGACCGAGTTCATGAAGGCCATGGATCGGTACAAGCGAGAGAACCGCCGCCCGTTCCCGACCTGGAGCGAGGTCCTGGAGGTCATGCGCTCCCTCGGGTATCGCCGCGTGGCCGAACCGACTGCGCTGCCGACCGGCAAGCGAGAGTCCGGCGTGTCTCCCATCCCGACACGCTGATTGCTTCGAGTTCGAGCCTTCGAGTTCAGGGTTGCACCTACCCGCCTCTGAACTCTAAACTCTGAACTCGATATTCTTGCCCCGGCACGGATGCCATGCACCTGTTCATCTCCGCCGGCGAACCGAGCGGCGACCTTCACGGCGGTAACCTCGTTCGTGCCCTCATCTACCGCGACCCGGCGATTCGTGTCACTGCGCTCGGCGGTGAACGGATGGCCGCCGCAGGGGCGAAAATACTCTTTCCCCTCGCACATCACGCGGTCATGGGATTCGTTCGCGTGCTGAAGCACCTGCGGACGTTCTTCCGTGCCGCCCGGATGGCGCAGCAGAGTTGGGTTGCCGACCGGCCAGACGCGGTCGTGATCATCGACTGTTCCGGTTTCAACCTTCCCTTGGCGAAGCGGGCGCACGCCGCCGGCATTCCGGTCTACTACTTCATGCCGCCGCAAGTCTGGGCGTGGCGGAGTCACCGCGTCGAAAAGATTCGCCGGTGGTGCAGCGGGGTCCTTACCGTCCTCCCGTTCGAGGAGGAGTGGTACCGCACCCGCGGCGTCGCCACGCACTACGTCGGTCACCCGTACTTCGACGAACTGGCCGCCCAGCGACCCGACTTGGCCCTGGTGGCTGCGGAACAAGCCGCCGGCGGGCCGATCGTCGGCTTGCTACCCGGGTCCCGCGAACAGGAGGTGAGTTCCAACCTGCCGCTGCTCACAGGCGCCGCGTCGCGAGTGTCGGCCGCCCGACCGGACGTGCGGTTCCGCGTCGCGGCGTTTAACGAGCGGCAGGCCGAGGCGTGTCGGGCCGCGTTCGCGCCCACGGGTCTGCCCGTCGAGGTGCTGGTCGGGCGGACGCCGGAAGTGATCGCCATGGCGACCGCTTGCGTCGCCGTGTCGGGGTCGGTCGGGCTCGAACTAATGACTCGCCACGTCCCGACCGTCGTGGTCTACCGCATCGGCCGGTGGAGCATGATGCTGATGCGGCGGTTGGTCAAGGTGCGGTTTATCAGTCTGGTCAACCTGCTAGCCGGTGAGGAAATCTTCCCCGAACACCCGACGTACTCCGCCGACCCGACCCCCATCGCCGTGCCGTTGCTGCACTGGCTCAACGACGAGGCGGCCCGCGCGTCGGTCGTGGACAGGTTGCGGGCGCTCACGCAGCGTGAGGCCCGGCCCGGGGCCTGCGACCGCGCCGCCGCGTTCCTCCTCGACGCCGCCACCGGCCACGCTCGCGCCGCCGCCTGAGTGGAATCCCGCGGCAGTATCCCCGGCCGTCCGATAGGATGGCGGCTACCTCACACCGGTGCCGGAGCCGGCATGCCCGACCAGCCGTCGCAGGCGGTCCAGGACTACCTGAAGGCCATTCACCGCCTCGGCGGCGGCGGCGACTTCGTGCCGCCCGCCAAAATCGCGGCCGCGCTCGTCGTGAAAGCCCCGTCCGTCACAGGGATGCTGAAGCGGCTCGCTGACGCCGGGTGGATCGACTACACGCCGAAATCCGGCGCACGCCTGACGCCGGCCGGGCGGTCCGAGGCCCTCCGCGTCATCCGCCGGCACCGGCTCGTCGAGTTGTTCCTGACTCAGGTGCTCAAGCTCGACTGGAGCGAGGTCGATGCCGAGGCTGAGGCGCTGGAGCACGCCATCTCGCCGCGGCTCGAACAGGCGCTGGCGGATTACCTCGGCGAACCGCTGGAAGACCCGCACGGCCATCCCATCCCGTCGAGCACGGGCGAACTCCGGCACCGAGAGCTCCTGCGGCTGTCGGAGTTTCGCGAGGGAGCACGGGTGGTGATCCGGGAGGTGCAGGACGACAACCCGGCCCGACTCCGCCACTGGCGCGACCTCGGACTGACGCCCGGGGCGACGGTTCACATTCTCCACTACCAGCCGCTCGACGACCTGTTCGAGGTCGAAGTCGCCGGCCGCATCATCCGCCTCGGCAGCGAGGGGCTGGCGGGCCTTCGGGGCGAGCCGGCAGTAACCGCCGGGTCCTCCGTCGGCTGAACCGACAGGCCGTGTGCCGGAAATGTCGGCGCCCCGGTCGGACATTTTCCCGTCGCGTCTGGTTGACCGCCCGACGAGCCGTTCTAGGTTCGAGTAGTTCCGGCCGCCCGCCCGGTACTCCGACCCAAACCTCGCCCCGCCTCGCCCGCCCACGGGCTTTCGACCATGATCCACCTGATCGTCTGCGACCTGGCCTGCCTGGCGATCGCCGCCCTGTACTACACCTACCGTGACGTATACCAGCACCGCCGTCGGAGGTCGCAACTCCGGGAGCGTGTCGCGTACATGCTCTGGGCCGCGGCCGCGAAGGCGGCCTGAGACGAAGTGAACTCAGGAGAAGCCCGCAGGTGTTTGCCTGCGGGCTTTTTCGTTGTCAATGTCTGGCCCGCTGACGTCGGCGGATGAACTCGTCGATGACAGTGCCGGCCAGTAGGGTCAGGCCGATCACGGTGGGGATCAGGTCGCTCTTGAGGCCGCGGATGGTGACGAGGTTCTCCAACACCGGCAGGACCATCGCCCCAAGCACCATGCCGACCGCGGTTCCCTCGCCGCCGCGGAGGCTGCACCCGCCGAGCACGGCCCCGAGGATCGCGTACAGTTCGAGGTACTGCCC
The DNA here is from genome assembly GCA_044220735.1 of Urbifossiella sp. Lineage (GTDB taxonomy): Bacteria > Planctomycetota > Planctomycetia > Gemmatales > Gemmataceae > Urbifossiella. Next base: position 10,948 of record JBGAQM010000021.1, read on the forward strand.
GCCGCTGTCGGCTTGTACGTAGGCCGAGTCCAGGAACAGCAGCACGCCCGCGAGCCCGGCCAGTGCCGAACACACGACGTACACCCACGTCCGCTGCCGGTCCACGTTCACGCCGGCGTACTTCGCGGCCAGTTCGTTGTGCCCGATCGCGAGCCAGTACCGCCCGTAGGCCGTCCGGTGGAGGAAGAACCCGACCACGGCCGCCAGCACGAGGAGCACCACGAATTGCGCCGGGAACTGGAGTTCGCCCGTCGCGTCCTTCCCGACGAGGACGTACCGCAGCGACTGGAGCGAGCCCGCGAAATCGGGGTGTGCCTCGACTGTCGCCGTACGGCTGACTGTCCCCGCGAGGAGCCGGGCGGCGCCGCGGTAGACGAACATGCCGCACAACGTCACCAGGAACGGCTGGAGTTTCAGCCGGGTGATGAGCGCGCCGTTGATCAGACCCACCAGCCCGCCGCAGGCGATGACGAGCGGGAAGGCGAGGAACGGGTGAATGCCGCGCTCCGTCAGCACGCCGAACAACACCGCCGAAAAGCCGACCACGGCTCCGATGGACAGGTCGATGCCGCCGGTGATGATGACCAGCGCCGCCCCGAGCGTGATCACGCCGTAGCGACCCTGGATGCTGGCCACGTCGGTGAGGTTACCCTGTATCCGCTGTTGGGTGCGCGCAGCGGGCTCGAAGCCGGGGGCGTTCTCGACGTAGGTGCCGACGAGTCCTGCGTAGAGGGCCACGAGCAGGCCGAGGACCCCGAGGATGCGCATCATCCGGCTTCCCCCCCCGTCGCCAGCCGCATGACGGCTTCTTCGGTCACAGCCGCCCTGGACAACTCGCCGGCAAGTCGCCCCTCGTGCATCACGACCACCCGGTCGGACATGCCGAGGAGTTCTTCCATGTCGCTCGTGATCATCCACACCGCGACGCCGCGGCCGGCCAACTCGTCGATCAGGGCGTATATCTCGGCCTTCGCCCCGACGTCCACGCCGCGGGTCGGCTCGTCGAGGATCAGGACCCGCGGGCCGCGTGCGAGCCACTTGCCGTACACGACTTTCTGCTGGTTGCCGCCCGACAACAGGCCGACCGCCTGCGCCGCGGACGGCGTCTTGACTCGGAGGCGGTCGATCCAGGTGGCGTGTAGGTCGGCCTCGCGGCGGCGGTGGAGGCCGAACCGCGTTCGAAGCCGGTCGAGGTTCGGCAGGCTGAGGTTGAACCCGACGCTCTCTCCGGTGACGAGACCATGCAGTCGCCGGTCCTCCGGAACGAGGAACACCCCAGCCGCGATCGCGTCGGCCGGCGACCTGACGACCAGCGGCTTGTCCCCGAGCGAGATCGTCCCGTGGGTGACGTGCCGGACGCCGAACACGGCTTCCGCCAACTCCGTGCGCCCGGCGCCGACCAACCCCGCCATGCCGAGGATCTCGCCGGCGCGGACATCGAGTGAAACCGGCGTGTCGGGACCGTTCCGGTGGCAGAGCCCCCTCAGCGACAGGACCGCCGCCCCGCCCGTGCCGGTGCGGTGGACCTTCGGGTAGAACTGCTTCATGTCCCGGCCCACCATCAGCCGGACCATGTTGTCGTGCGTGACCTGGGCCTTCGCCAGTTCCCCGGCGTTCTTCCCATCACGCAGCACGGTCACCCGGTCGGCGCAGCGCTTCACCTCGGCGAGCCGGTGCGAGATGTACAGGATCGACACGCCGTCACAGCGGAGGGCGTCGATTACCTCGTAGAGCCGTTCCGTCTCGCGCTGCGTGAGGCTCGACGTGGGCTCGTCCATGATGAGGACGCGGACCGCGGTGCCGAGCGCCCGCGCGATCTCGACCAACTGCTTCTCACCCGGCGGCAGGGTCTCCACACGGCGGGTCACGCGGTCGGCCGGGAGCCCGACGCGGGCCAGGAGCGCCGCGGCACGTTCAGACATCGCCCGGTGGTTGAGGACGAGTAACCCGCCGCCGGCGGTGACCTCGCGGCCGAGGAACAGGTTGTCGGCGACAGTCAGATTCTCGGCGAGGTTAAGTTCCTGGTGAATGAGAACGACACCGGCCGCCGTCGCCGCCGCCGGCCCGTCGAAGCGGACCGGCCGGCCGTCGAGTTCAACCACCCCCTCGTCCGGTTGGTAGACGCCGGCCAGAATCTTCATCAGCGTGGACTTGCCGGCGCCGTTCTCACCCACGACGGCGAGCACCTCGCCGGGCGCGAGCGTCATCGACACGCCGTCCAGGGCCACGACCCCCGGGAAGCGTTTGGAGATGGCGGCGGCGGTGACGCGCGGGGTGGTCATGGGCGCAATGAAAACCCGGGGGGAATCGCCCCCCGGGTTTCGTGGAGTATCAGCGGTTGAGGGACTTTAACTGCTCGCGCATCGTGGACAGGTACTCGCCCGCCTTGGGGAACTTGATGTGCAGGTTGTTGATCGTCTGGTCCGGCCCGCCGTCGCGGGTGATGACCTGGTACGGGGCCGACCCGGTCACCCGCTTGGACTTGTCGCCGCGGGCCTCGGCCGCGAGTACCTCGACCGTCTTGTAGCCGTAGTTGTAGGGGTCCTGTACCACCGTCCCCTCGATGTGCCCGTCGGCGATCGCCTTCAGCGTCTCCTGGTTCTCGTCGAACCCGACGACCTTCACCTTCCCGACCAGGTTCTTGGACCGGACGGCTTCCAGAATGGTCGGCGGGTTGTAGGCGTACAGCCCGACCATGCACACGTTCTGCACCCCGTCGAGTCGGCTGAGTATGGCCTGCGCGTTGCTCGCGGCCTTCTCCTTCACCATGTCGTCGATCTTCGGCTCGCCGTCGACGAGGAAATAGTTGCCGTAGTACTTGCCTTTCAGCTCGGGCCGCGTCTCGTGCGCGCCGGGGGTGCCGTTCTTCTCTGCCGTGGCCAGTTCCTCCAGGACGCCCGCGGGTCGGGCCTGGCCGTTCGCCGACGTGACGCTGCCGATGAACAGCGCGATCGTGCCGCCGTTCGGCATGGCCTTCTTCACCAGCCGGCCGACCGCGCGCCCGGCCTCCTTGTTGTCCACGCCGACGTAGCACACCCGCCCGGAGTCCGGCGCGTCGTTGTCCATCGTCACCAGTACCGACTTCTTGGATACGAGCCGCAAGTCGTCGGTCTGCTCTTTCGGCTTGATGACGCTCACGCCGATGCCGCTAAACCCCTGACTGACCCAGGCGTCGATGACCGGCTTCTGGATGTCGCCGTCGCCGGCCTTGGGCTGGTTGAAGACCAGTTCCACGTCGAAGTCGGCGGCGGCCTTGTTGGCCCCGGCCTCGCACAGGTCCCAGAACGGATCGACGCAGTTGGTGATGATGCCGATCTTCGGCTTCGTTGAAGCGTCTTTCCTCCCACACGCGGGGATGAAGCCGAGGCCGAGGGCGACCACAGCGATCAGCCCGAACCGTGACCATCGCGCCATTGCTACACCCGGGGAGTGGGGAGCGAGGACTTCGTAAAGGTTCTTTACAAAGTACCCCCGACCCGCACGGCGGCAAGGGCATGGATCCGATTATCGCTCCCACTTCGGGGCGGCGGCAGAACCGGCGAGTTGCTTTCGAATGTCGGTCCCGCGTTGCGACTGCTTCAACAGCGGTTGCACCTTGTCCAACTCGCCCGGGTCGAAACCCGCCCCGCGAAGCAGCTCGCGAGCCACCGTATCCGCGTTTAGCTCGTCGGTGGTGAAGCGGTGGGGCGGAGACTTGTCCAGCTTCGACACCTCGGCGGACTTCGCGGCGTCGAGTGCGTTCGGGTCGGGGGAGACCAGGGAGGCGATGCCGTCGCGGTCCTTGCCGTGCAAGGCGGCGCGGCGCTTCTCGGCCGACATCTTGCCGAGTTCCGCGCACAGCACCGCTGCCAGTTCGGGCTCCGTGTTGCACTTTTCGACGAGCCCCGCGCTTACGAACACCTCCGCGGTTCCGCGGTGGAACAGGACCGACTCGCGCACCCACACGACGTGAAACAACGGCTCCAGGCCGGAGAACGGGTTTTGTGCCACGACGCGGCGGCCGAGCGAGTCCACCCGCTCGGCCGTCTTCATCGACTCCGGCGTCACGTTCATCGTGCCGGTCTCTTCCCAGCCCAACAGTTTCTCGACCGAGAACGTCCCGGTGTGGGTGCAGCCGCTGAGGAGGAGCAGTCCGCAGGCGAACCCGGACACGGCGCGGCGGTCCATTCTCTCGTCCCCGAATGCGGAACCAGCGGCATACTTGGGGCCGCCCGCGGTGTCGAGGGCAACTGCGAGTCGGCTCGTATAACACCACCCCGGTTCGTTCATTCAGGAAGCCCGCTCATGGCCGACGTGATCACGCCCCGCGCGAAGGACTATCCCCGCTGGTATCTTGACGTGGTCCAGAAGGCCGGCCTGGCCGACAACTCCGACGTGCGCGGGTGCATGGTCATCAAGCCGACCGGGTACGCGCTCTGGGAGAAGATGCAGCGGGCGCTCGACCGGCTGTTCAAGGACACCGGCCACGTCAACGCCTACTTCCCCCTGTTCATCCCGAAGCGCTACCTGGAGAAGGAAGCCGAACACGTCGAGGGCTTCGCCAAGGAGTGCGCGGTCGTCACCCACCACCGGCTGGTCGCCAAGCCCGACGGAAAGGGCCTCATGCCCGACCCCAAGGCGGCGCTCGGCGACGACGAGATGCTCGTCATCCGCCCCACGTCCGAGACGATCATCTGGCGGACCTACAAGGAGTGGATTCAGAGCTACCGCGACCTGCCGCTCCTCATCAACCAGTGGGCGAACGTCGTGCGCTGGGAGATGCGCACCCGGCTGTTCCTCCGCACGGCCGAGTTCCTCTGGCAGGAGGGACACACCGCCCACGCCACCGCCAAGGAGGCCGAGGAGGAGACGCACCGCATGGTGGACGTGTACCGCCGGTTCGCCGAGGAGTGGATGGCGATGCCCGTGCTGGTCGGCCCCAAGACGGACGCCCAGAAGTTCCCCGGCGCCGTGTACACGCTGTGCATCGAGGCGATGATGCAAGACGGTAAGGCGCTTCAAGCCGGCACGTCGCACTTCCTCGGCCAGAACTTCGCGAAAGCGTTCGACGTGACCTTCAAGGACGCGGCGAACAAGGAGGAGTACGCCTGGGCGACGAGTTGGGGCGTGAGCACGCGGCTCATCGGCGGGCTCATCATGACGCACTCTGACGACAACGGCCTCGTCTGCCCGCCGCGGCTGGCGCCGACGCACGTCGTGATCGTGCCGCTCGGCCGCAACGACGCCGAGCGCGGGCCGAGCATCGCCGCCGCCGAGCAACTCGCGGCCGATCTGCGTGCCCTTCCCCGCGACGACTTCTACGGCTACGAGCCGATCACCGTGAAGATCGACACGATGTTCGACAAGCAGCCCGGCTTCCGGTACGCGGAGCACGAGCTTCGTGGCGTGCCGGTGCGTGTCGAGATCGGCCCGAAGGACATCGAGAAGTCGGCGTGCGCCGTCGCCCGCCGCGACGTGCCCGGCAAGGACGGGAAGCAGTTCGGAGTGCCGCTGGCCGGCGCCGCGGCCCACATCGACGCGCTCCTCCGCGACATCCAGGTGAAGCTGTTCGACAAGGCAAAGGCGTTCCGCGACGCGAACACGGTGACGGCGAACACGCTGGACGAGTTCAAGGCTCTCTTCCCGATCGAGAAGGACGGCGACGAGGGCGGCTCGGGTTTGAAGTTCGTGTCCGCCCACTACGACGGCAGCCGCGAGGTCGAGGACATGGTGCAGAAGGACTACAAGGCGACGGTCCGCTGCCTCCCGTTTGCCGACACTGCAGAAGCCGGAACGTGCATCTTTACGGGCAAGCCGTCGCCGCGCCGCGTGGTCTTCGCGAGGGCGTACTGAGAGTCCAACGCCCACCCGTCACGACGGGTGGGCGACTTACCGTTGGCAACCCCGCAAGTCGCGCCTACTTATACTTCACCCCGCCGGTCAACTTTGCCTCCGGACTCTCCTGCCGGAAGGTGGGGATTCTGCACCCAGAGGTCTTCACATGCGCCGCCTTGTCTGGCCCGCGGTCGTGGTGCTCGCGACCGCCGCAGCGATGAACGCCCCCGTCCGAGCCCCCGCCGCCGACGGCGACCCAGCCGGTACGTGGCTCCTGAGCTACAGCCCCCGCGGGAGCACCGCGGTGCAGAACTACTGCATCGTGAAGATCGACGCGAAGGGTAGCAAGGCCACGGCCAAGGTCGTCGCCACGCCGCCGAACGCCCCGTCGTTCACCGTCAAGGCCACGACCATCACGGACGGCCGGGTGTCGCTCACGTTCAGCAACGGCCCCGCGTTCAGTGGCGCGCCGGGAAAGTCTGGCGACGAGATCCTCGGCTCGTTCGGCAACGAGTCGATCCAGTTCCGGGCCAGGCTTACGCGGACCGACAAGGACGAGATCACGGCCGCGTTCACCCCGGGTAAGGCGCTCCCGGAAATGAGCGAGGCGACCAAGCTGTCCGCCAAGGCGAACACGCTCCGGTTTCAGGCCCGCGCCGCGAAGGACGCCGACAAGAAAAAGGAACTCCTCGCCCAGGCCGACGAGGCCGCGAAGGAAGCGGACGAGAAGGTGCCGGGGCTCCTCCGCAAGGCCGTCGCCGCGGCCGGTGACCAGCCGGTTGCCATCGACGCGGCCCTCTCGCTCCTCGACCTCGGGGCGAAGGCCAACTTGAAGGCCGACGAGGCCCGCACCCTCCTGGGCACGATCGGCAAGCAGGCCGCCGCTTACGGCCCCGACTACGCCCGGTTCGTGACCGTGCAGGCCGCGGAAACGGTAGCTGGCGTCAAGGGGCTCGAAGCCGTCGCCGCCGACGCCCTCCGCCCGCTCACGAAGGGCTTCACCGACAAGGAGCCGGCCGCGAACGCACAGGTCAAGGTGTACACCGCCCTGAAGACGGCCTTGACCGCGAGCGGCGGCGACGAGTTGAAGGAGATCGACGGGAAGCTGACGAAGCTGGAGAAGCGGCTCGACGACGAGTACCACGCCACGGTGCCGCCGTTCAAGCCGGAGCCGTTCGCCGGCCGCAAGGACACGAAGGCGAACCGCGCCGTGGTGATGGAGTTGTTCACCGGCGCCCAGTGTCCGCCGTGCGTGGCCGCGGACGTGGCGTTCGACGCGCTCCACAAGAGCTACCAGTCGAAGGACCTGGTGCTCATCCAGTACCACATGCACATCCCCGGCCCCGACCCGATGACGAACAAGGACACGATCGCCCGCTGGGACTACTACCGCAAGCTCCACCCGGGCAAGGTTGGCGGCACGCCGACGTCGCTGTTCAACGGCACGCCGAAGGCCGGCGGCGGCGGGGGGATGGCAAACGCCGAGGCCAAGTACGGGCAGTACGTGTCGGTCATCGACCCGCTCCTGGAAGAGGCCACTCCGATCAAGCTGACCGGCAAGGCCACCCGCACCGGCGAGAAGATCGACATCGCGGTCGAGTTCGCCGGGGCACCGGCCGGGGGCGACGCGAAGTTGCGGCTGCTGCTGGTCGAGGACACGGTCAAGTACGTCGGCGGCAACCGGCTGCGGTTCCACCACTCGGTCGTCCGCGCGATGCCGGGCGGCGCCGACGGGATGGCGATGAAGGACAAGGTTGGGAAGCAGGCGGTGACGGTGGACGTGTCGAAGGTGCGGAGCGACCTGTCGAAGTACCTCGACGACTTCGCCGCGAACGAACGGCCGTTCCCGTCGGCGGCCCGGCCACTTGAGATGGCCAAGCTCCAGGTGATCGCCCTGGTCCAGGACGACGAGTCGGGCGAGGTGTTGCACGCCGCTCGCTTCGAAGTCGGGCCGCGCGGCCCGCAGTCCGAGTAAGGTCATGAGGCGTGCCGGGGGGCAGCAGCCCCCGGCACGCCTTCACTACTTCGAGCGCCGTGCCTCGCGTTCGAAAAGCTCCAGCCAGCCTAGCGTCAGGGCGTCCTTGAACTCGCGCGACCGCCGCAGCTCCTCCGGCGGCTGACCCCAGTAGAAGCCCGTCCACCCGGCGACCCGCGGCCCGGCACGCTCGATAAAGCGGCCCAACTCGGCCGGCCCGCACTTCAGCGGAAACGTCTCCTCGACCACCACCGGCTTGCCGACCGCGAACCCCGCCAGCGTCTTCAGCGCGTCGTCGAGTTTCCCCGCTTCCGGGTACAGGTGGACGGACACGAAGTCGAGTTCCGGCGCCACCCGCGCCGGTACGAACCCGGAGGTCAGACCGGGGCGGTCGAGGCTCCAGTCCACGAGGCCTACCGTGACCAGCGCGTTAGGGTCGGCCACGCGGACGGCAGCGGCCAGGTGCTTCGTCCAGGCCTGGGCGATGTCAGGCCGTGGGCGGTCCTTCTGGTCGAGCGACACGGCCTGTACGAAGTGCTTGCCGCCGAACGCAGGGCCCAGCCAATCGCCGGCCGCTCGCCGCCCGCCTGGGACGACAGGCTCGTTCATCAGGTCGTAGCAGAAGACGACCGAGCGGCCCTTGCACTTACCCGCGACCGCGGTCCAGAACCGTGCTTGCGCCGCCCACCGCTCCACCTCCCCCAGCCGGTCGTACCACTGCGGCACATCGGCCTTGTGGTAGCAGCCCAGGCCGGTGAGGTTCAGGTACAGTTTCTCGCGTGCTGCGAGGTCTAGCAGTTTTCCGAGTCGGGCAATGTTCGCGGCGTCGGGAGTTTCCGGGCCAGACATGAATCGGCCGAATTGCAGGTGGACGCGCACCACGTTTGCGCCGAGAACCGCCATGGCGTTGAAGTCGCGCTCGACGCGGCCCCACTCGTCGGCCCAGTAGTCCTCGATCAACCGGCCGGTCGGGTCGTGATCGTAGTTGAATCCCCACGGGCGGAACGGCTCGCCTCCCGGCGTCCGCACGAAGCTGGCGCCGTCCTTCGATACGACCACCCGCGGAGGGTCGGCCGCAAACACCGTGGGTGTCGTGAAAAGGAGCGCGAGAAGAGATGTGACGCGGACCATGAGCCACCCCGCAGGTTGGGTACCGGGGCAGAATACGCGGTCACGACTGGGACGGAGTGGCTTCCACATCCACGCGGAGTTGTGCAACGCCGATCTGGATCACGTCGCCGGCCTTCAGCGGCAGAGCGCCGCCGGGCCGAATCCGGGCGCCGTTCACCCACGTCCCGTTGAGGCTATTCAGGTCTTCGACAACAAGCAGCGCCTTGTCGAGGGTCAGGCAGGCATGGCGGCGCGAGCTCCAAACCTGGCCGTCGGGCTCGATCGCCGTCAGGTCGATGTCCACGGGACGGTCGGCAAACCGGCCGATGACGTTACGTCCGGCGTAGACCGGGTACTCGGCGCCGACGCGCAGGCCCCGGACCACCCGGAGTTTCACGACGACCGTTGGTGGTGGGGGCGGGGGGGAAACGCTGAGCGCCGCGGCCGCGAGGGTGCGGTCGGGAGGCGGCGTGACGGGCGGGGCGGCGGCGTTCGTCATGAAGCGGGAGTCGAGGCGCGACCCGCCAGGACCACCTTCGGGTGTGATGGCCACGGTCAGGAGCACCGGAGAACCGGCGGCGAACGCATTGCACCGGGCGCAACTGCCGGCCGCGTCGGGATGTGCCGTCAGGCACGTCGGGCAACTGGGCATCGGACGCGGTCCTTTGACCTGGGGCGACCGGGCGGGTGTACCGTCCGCCAAGCGTACCGTAGCTCACCACGCGGATGCGTGTGGCCCTGCCGGTCGGATTCCAGCCGATACTCGTCGAGTCGCAACGTCATTCAGATGGGGTCCGAATCCCCTCGGCGGACTTCCAGCCTCACCTCACCCGGCGGTTGGTCGGTGTCGCGCGTGAGCACCAACTCATTCCGCGGCCGGAGCAGGGCCGTGACGTCCGCCTCGTGTGCGATCGGCGTACGGTTCATGGTGATCGCGTCCGACGTCGTCGCGCCGGGGATCACGAGCCAGACTCGTTCATGCGGGTCTAGGGCCGCCGGCCAACCGAACGGGCGGGTATGCCGATAGCGTGACCCGTCGGAAGTAACCGTCCAGGCGCCTCGGAGGCGGATCGGGTGAGGAAGTTGTGACACGAAGTGCCCGTTCGTCTCGCTGGCTGGGGCGACTACCCCATCGTACCGACGCCACCGTCCCCTTGAAACGGCCGCAACAGTTCCGATTCTGACACCGAACGTCCGCCCCGGCAGGGGGAAGCGAAGGGTGCAGCAAATGGCCGAGTCGAGCCGCGGAACGCTTGCGATCGTGACGGGCGGGGGGCCGGCCCCGGGAATCAACGGAGTCATCAGTTCGGTCACCATCGAGGCCATCAACCAGGGTCTTGACGTGATCGGCTTCCAGGACGGGTTCAAGAACCTCGTGGTCGGCGACCCTACTGCCGCGCGCCCGCTCACGATCGCGGACGTGGCGCCGTACTACCACCGCGGCGGGTCGATCCTCGGCACCAGCCGGACCAACCCGGCGAAGAACCCGGCCGACCTCGCCCGCGTCATCTCCACGCTGCAGGGTCTCGGGGTCAAGTACCTGGTCACCGTCGGCGGCGACGACACGGCGTTCGGCGGCAGCCAGGTGTACCGGCAGTGCGGCGGGGCCATCAAGGTCGCACACGTCCCCAAGACGATCGACAACGACCTCCCACTCCCGCCCGGCGTGCCGACGTTCGGGTTCGAGACCGCCCGCCATTACGGCGTGCAGGTCGCGAGTAACATCCGCGAGGACGCGAAGACGACGACCCGCTGGTACCTCATCGTGTGCATGGGCCGGGCCGCCGGGCACCTCGCGCTCGGCGTCGGGAAGGCGTCGGCGGCCACCGTCACCATCATTTCCGAGGAGTTCCGCGGCAAGAAAGTGACCCTGGGCCACATCTGCGACATCCTCATCGGCTCGATGATCAAGCGCAAGGCCCAGGGCCGAGGTTACGGCCTCGCCGTACTGTCTGAGGGGCTCCTCGAGTCGATCGGCGAGGCGGGATTGCTCGCCGCCGTCGAGGAGATTCTGGACGACGACGAGAAGGCGGAGCTGGACGCGCTCGGTACGAAGGAGCGCGAGGTCGCACTGGCGAAGCACCTGAAGCGGTACGGAAGCGTAGAGCGCGACGCCTTCGGGCACCTGCGGCTCGGCGAGATCGAGTTCGGCCGCATGGTGCGCGCCCTTCTGTCCAAGCGTCTGAAGCAACTCGGGATGAAGTTCACCATCGTCGATAAGGACCTCGGCTACGAGCTCCGCTGCGCCGACCCGATCCCGTTCGACGCCGAATACACCCGGAACCTCGGATACGGGGCGGTGAAGTTCTTGCTGTCCGAGGCGGCGAACGAGTTCGGGGCGATCGTGAGCTTCGTGGAGGGCAAGCTGGAGCCGCTGCCGTTCGAGAGCATGATTAACCCCGAAACGCAGCGGATGCGACCGCGGTTGGTGGACATGGATTCCGAGACCTACGAGTGCGCCCGCCGCTACATGATCCGGCTGGACCCGACCGACTTCACGGACGCCGACAAGCTGAGTCGGCTGGCCGCGGTGGTGAAGCAAACGCCCGAGCAGTTCCGCGAGCGATTCGGCTACCTGTTCAAGTAAGTCTCCCTGATAATGACCGTACGAGGCCCGCCGATTACCCCGGCGGGCCTCGTTCGTCCACGGACTCGGGAAGCCCGCGCCCCCGCAGGCTCAAGTCACTTGAGCCGCGCCCATCGGCCCTCCCGTGCCACCACCCGGCACGTTGCAATCGTGGTGCTTGTCGCCCCGATCCGGTGACCGCTCGAAGGCCCGGGGCGAGGAGGTTCCAGAGGTATACTACTTGGGAACGGCCCCTCTCCCGCGAGACCCCCTCCATGTCCACCGACAACCTCTACGAGTCGTCGCCCGTGTACCGAATGGCCGCCGAGCAACTCCGGGCCGTCGCCGCCGCGATCGACCTGGATCCCGGCATCGCCGCCCGGCTTGCCGTCCCCAAGCGGTCGCTCATCACCGGCTTCCCCGTCCGCATGGACGACGGCGCCACCCGCATCTTTATGGGCTACCGCGTTCAGCATTCGCTCACCAGCGGGCCGAGCAAGGGCGGGCTTCGCTACGCCCCGTCGGTGGACCTCGGCGAGGTCGCCGCGCTAGCCATGTGGATGAGCTGGAAGTGCGGAATCATGAACCTGCCGTTCGCCGGCGCGAAGGGCGGCATCACGTGCGACCCGGCGGCGCTCTCGCTCGGCGAAAAGGAGCGCGTCACCCGCCGGTTTACGGAGGAGGTGCTGTCGATCATCGGCCCGCGGGTGGACGTAATGGCCCCGGACGTGGGGACCGACGAGCAGACGATGGCGTGGATCATGGACACGTACTCGATGAAGATCGGCTACGCCGTGCCGGAGGTGGTGACGGGCAAGCCGGTCGAGTTAGGCGGGTGCATGGGCCGCCGCGAGGCGACCGGGCGCGGGGTCGTCTACTGCGTCCGCGCGGCGCTGGACGAACTCCACATCGACCCCGTGGGGGCGACTGCAGTCGTGCAGGGCTTCGGTAACGTGGGCTCGGTGACGTGCGAGGAGCTGAACAAACTCGGCGTGGCGGTCGTGGCCGTCGGCGACCGCTACGGCGCGATTCACAACCCGAAGGGGATCGACATCCCGGCGCTGTCGCGGCACGTCGCAGCGGCCGACAACGCGCGGAAGACGGTAGTCGGCTTCCCCGGGGCAGACGAGATCCCGCCGGACGATTTACTCACGACCCCGTGTACGGTGCTCGTCCCAGCGGCGATGGAGCGCGTCATCACCGAGTCGGTCGCGGGCAAGCTCCGCTGCCGGGTGCTGGCCGAGGGGGCCAACGGCCCGACGACGCCGAACGCCGACGCGGTCCTGGCGCGGTCGGGCGTGTACGTCATCCCGGACGTGCTCTGCAACGCCGGCGGCGTCACCGTCAGCTACTTCGAGTGGGTGCAGGACATCCAGCAGTTCATGTGGAGCGAGGAAGACGTGAACAACGAGCTGCGCAAGTTGATGTTGAACGCCTTCGCTCGCGTCCGCAAGCAGGCGGTGGAGCGAAACCTGTCGAACCGGCTGGCGGCGCTGAGCCTCGGGGTGCAGAAGGTCGCGACGGAGAAACTGAAGCGGGGGTTGTTCCCGTGAGACGCGTCGGGGCCGGACTCCCGACGGGGCGACTACCCCAGCAGGTGAGCCGTGACGAATTCCACACGGCCGGGAACGGGCGGGCAGTTCGATGCGTCAGCCGTCGTGCCGGAGGCTCTGCCAGGTCTCGACGGCCCAGCACCGGTCGCCGGGGTTCTCGCTGTACACGTGACAGACAACGAGTTGGCCGTCGGCCGCGGTCACGCCGCTGAGGCGCCACACGCGGCGGTCGTCCTCGTCCGTCGTCTCGCCGAACACTGCCTCGCCGCGAAGGCCTGGCTGTTCCACGCCGGGAACGGTGTCGCCGTCGGGGAGGCTCCGGCGGCCGACGGCGACAGACTCCTCCGGGTTCGGGCGGGTGCCGTCGGGCTTGGTGTAGCCGACGGCATGGAACCACACCGTGCGAGTGGCGTTCCAGCCGGTCCAGGTGCGGTCCTCTCCCAACTCGTGCGCGAAGTCGCCCGGCACGACGATTGACCATCCCGAACCCACCGGCGTGCGCACGGGTGCTCGCCGGTAGCCGATCGGCGTGTCGGCCGCGCCGACCTCAAATGCCCGCTGTGCCACCCGCTCGCGCAATTCCTCGTCCGCCGGGGTGACGGTGTGCCCCTCCTCGTCGTGCTCGATCGCATCGAGCACTTCGAGCCACTCGCGCCACGGGAGGTCGCCGGCCGGGTCGAGCTTGTAGGCACTGGCCAGGTCGTTGGCGATCTGGTCGGTCATCTCCCCTTCCGCCTCGGTCAACGGCGGGCGCCACGGGTAGTCGCACCAGAGGCGGCACAGCGCACGGTTTCGGTAGAACGCGGCGTCGGTCCCTGGCGACCACCACACAAACACATCGCGGCCCACGACCGGGTTCGCGGCGGCGGCCCCGAGCCAGGCTCGCGTCCGCGGGCCGAGCGGCGTCAAGACCGGCCCGCTGTCGCCGAAGCCGTGAAACTCCGTCAGCCCGATCGCCACTGGCGGTGTGACGGCGAGGGCGTGTCGGCACTCCGCCGCAAGCCATGCGTCGAATGCCTTCTCGCATGCCGGGCGGTTCGTGTCGGCGAAAAAGCCGGTCGGGTCGTCGGCGTCGTCGGCGACCCACACGACGCCGAACTCGGCTGCGAACTGGCGGAGTAGGCCGCAGAGGTGGGCGTGGTATCCCGGGCCGGCGGGAGTTGTGCAGGCATGCACGCGCAACCGACCGCCCGCACCCAGCCGGAGTTCAGCAGGGGGCACCGCCGGGTGGCATGCCACCAGAAGGACCGGCTTCTCGTCGGCGTCGCGAACGACGAAGGCTTCCAGAATGGTGTCGCCGACCTGCTCGAACCATACGGCTGCCCGCCCGAGCCAGTCGCGGGCTTCGGACCGGGTGAGGCGGTGAAGCCCGGTCGGAACCTGGGCTGTGAGCGAGAGCGTAATCGGCATGCGGGCCGGCCCACTCCGGGGCGATGCGGGGTCCGTCCGGGCTACTGTACAGGCAATCCGCCCGCCGGCGAGAGAGTTACACCTTCACGACATCCCGCAGTCACTGTTCCGGGAAGTTGCCAGAAACATTGCAGAGTCGGAAGTTATGACAATTCGCCGGACGCACCCTGATTGACTGGATTTTTTGGACCGATTCTGTAGACTAATCTATCCATAAGGTGACGTCGTTTCTGGGGAGTTGTTTCCACCCACCACCCTCCCCGGCTGGGTCGGACAGGAGTTCGTGCATGCAGTCCATCGGTGGCGATCTGAGCGTCGAATTGTTTCGCTTCCGAGACCTCGTCCGCAACGACGCACCGCACGCTCTCGACGGCCTCGCTCGCGTCTTGGTTGCTGCCGGACAGCTCGAAGCCGCTAGCCGCGTCTGGGGTTGGGTCGAACAGGCCGACACAATCAGCGTCGATCACGCCGCCTGATTTGATTCGAAATCGTTGTTTCCGCTGCAGCCCCTACCGGGTCACGGAAACAAGTATTTACGATATTTTAACAAACGTCGTGTTATTCAACTGGACTCGCCGCCCTGATCAGGCGGTCCCGCACACCTGCCCATTCTGCCGTGTCCGGCGGCAGTTCGATCACGATCCGGGCGAACCCCTTCCCATCAAGCTCGTGCAGTTTCGCATAAAGCACAGCCGCGAAAGCCATTGGGTCTGATGGCATGCCGCTCAAAACGTTCACGCTATCCTCCGCCGGGAGAACCACGCCCGGAGTGATGAGTCGGATGGGAGTCCGGGGGGCGTAGTGTTTCAACTGCTGTCCCGGCGAACGCGCGACGCCCGCCTCCGAACGGCATTCCCCGAGGGGACCGACTACGGCCGCCACCATGGGTGCCGTTACCAGCCCGGGTCGTAAGAGTCGCACTTGCTTGCCAGTCACATCCACCACGGTTGATTCGATCCCGCCGGGGCACGGACCACCGTCGAGGACCAGGTTGATCCGCCCGTCAAGCCCTTTCATGACGTGCTCAGCCCGGGTCGGCGAAAGCTCGGTGCTGCGGTTCGCGCTCGGTGCTGCGACCGGCACGCCAGCGGCCCGGATCAGCGCCCGCGCGACGGGATGGGACGGGCAGCGGACCGCGACGGTTGGCCCACCAGCCGTCACCACGTCTGGCACTGCCGGACCGCGCGGCAGCACGAGAGTCAACGGTCCGGGCCAGAATCGTTCGGCCAGCGCGGCCGCAGACGCCGGCCAAGCGGTTGAGACGGTTGCCACGTCAGCGACGTCGGCGACGTGAACGATCACCGGATTCGTGGCAGGGCGCCCCTTCGCCCTAAAGACGCGGGTGACTGCCTCGGCATCGAGCGCGTTCGCCCCGAGCCCGTATACGGTCTCGGTCGGGAACGCCACCAGCCCTCCGGAGCGTAGTACGGCCGCGGCCTGCGCCACCGCGTCGGCGTCGGGGGCGGCGGGGTCCACGCGGAGCAACTGGGTCGTCACCGGTTCGTCACCTATTCCGGCGGGGCGTAAGATAAGTTACAACGATACTGTACGCCGCCCCCTCCCCTGGCGGCCGCGGCGCGGAGGCCGTCATTCCATGCCCGACACGCCCAACCTTCCACCCCCCACCGCCGAGCAGAAGCGGATCGCCGCCGACAGCTTCGTCCGGGCGAAGGAGGCCATCGCGACGGGAGGGCTCGACTACGCCATCAGCCTCCTCCTCACGTGTTGCAAACTCGACGCCGGCAACTTCTTCTACCGGCAGACCCTCCGCAAGGCCCAGAAGGACAAGTACGGGAACAACCTCCGCGGCAGCCGGTTCGCGTTCTTCACCACCCCCCGCTGGAAGGCTAGGGCGAAAGCCGCCAAGCGCGGCCGCGACTACCCGAAGGTGCTCGAACACGGCGAGCAGGTGCTCTGCCGCAACCCGTGGGACGTGGGCATCCAGATGGACATGTCCGAGGCGTTCGACGCGCTCGGGCTCGGCGAACTGGCCGTGTTCAGCCTCGACCAGGCACGCCAGAAGAACCCACGCGACGCCACGCTGAACCGCGCGCTGGCGCGGCTGTTCGAGAAGCGCGGTGACTTCCAGAAGGCCATCGCCCTGTGGCAGCTGGTGCGCGAGGTGGCCCCGAACGACGTGGAGGCGGCCCACAAGGCGAAGGACCTGGCGGCGAGCGAGACGATCAAGCGCGGGCAGTACGAGGAAGCCGCGTCCGGCACGAAAGAGTCGCCGGTGCTCGGCCGGATCGAGGCCCGCGCCACCGAGAAGCAGGACCGCGGCACACGCGAGGCGCAGCCGCTGCTGCAGCGCATCGAGGCCGCCCCGACCGAGGCGACGCTCTACATCCAGCTCGCCAACACGTACCGCAAGTACAACCAGGACGACCGCGCCCGCGCCACCCTTCAGCAGGGACTCGGTCCGACCGGCAACAACCACCAGATTCAGCTCGCCCTCATGGACCTGGATTTGGCCCCGGTCCGGAAGAACCTGGAGATTGCAGAGGGGCGGCTCCGGAAACTCAGGGAGCGGGCCAAGGACCCGGACCGCGACAAGTCGGAGGACGACGAACCGCTGACCGAGGCCGAGCTGGTGACGCTGAACCGGCGGCTGGCGAAGGAAGTGAACGCCCGCGAGATCGAGTTGTACCGGCTGAAGGCCGACCGCTCGCCGACGGACCTGTCGCAGCGGTTCGAGCTGGGCCTGCGGCTGATGAAGGCCGAGTTGTACGACGAGGCCATCGCCGAGTTGCAGCAGGCCCGCAAGGAGGAGCGGCTGCGGTGGCGGGCGGGGCTGTCGCTGGGCCTGTGTTTCCGCAAGCGGAACAACTGGCGGCTGGCGCAGCGCAACTTCGAGGAAGCGCTCGCCGCGGTGCCGGAGTCGGAGGAGGGCGGGCGGAAGGAACTGCTGTACCAGCTCGCGACCGGGGCGGCCGAGCAGGACGACCTGGCGCGGGCGATCGACCTGGGGCACGAACTCGCCAACCTGGACTACACGTTCAAGGGAATTGGGAAGCTCCTCGACGACTGGAACGACCGGTTGCAGAACGCCTGATTCTCGACTCTGGTTCCGGCGTTCCGGCGGCGGGTGTACCACCACGAGCGGCGAAGCCCCGAGCCATCACACGTAGAGGTGCCCCTCGCGCATGTACCGCGGGTGCCGCGCGATCGCGGCGTGGTCCGCGGCCGCGACCGCCCGCGCCGCCCCGACCGCGGCGATCACCGCGTCCAGCGCGTCCGCACCGGGATTCCGCATCATCACCCGCCGGAAGCGGTCGTCGATCCGCACGAGAGCATCAAGCGCGTCGTGGAGCGTGTGCCGGGTGCGTAGTCGCTTCCGGGTCAGCGGTCCGCCCTCCGGCTGCTTGTAGTTCTGGTGTGGCAGGCCGAGCTTCTTCAGCACGCTCCCCGGACAACATTCCACCAGCACCCGCTTCGCCCGCCCCAGCTTGCGGTAGTGGAACGGCAGGACTGCCGTGCCGGGGACGCGGGTGAGCGGCATCACCACGTCACGCATGCCGAAGAAGGTCTGGTAGATCATCCGGTAGTGGTAGCCGTCGAAGGGCGCCTTCGCGTCCGTGTCGGTCGTGCGGCGGAGGTGCATCCGGTCGCCGACCAGCAACGCCCGGCGAACGCATTCGAGCCCGCAGGCGTAAGCCTCCTCGCCCCACTCGCGGAGGAAGTCGAACTGGTGGAGCCAGTCGGCCGTCGTGGGGAAAAGTTCGACCGGGAGGCCGAACGGGCAGTCGAACCCCCATAGGGCCGATTCGGAGGCGGCGACCAACCCGACGAGGTGCGCGAGTGCCGGCCCGCGTTCCGCCGTGCCGGCGAGAGCTTCGAGCCGGTCGAGGGCGACGAGAACCGCCCGGCCTCGGCGGCGCGGCTGGACGCAGGCCACCCAGATGTTGCGGCCGGCGAGCTTCGCGCCGGAGAAGTCGACGCCGTAAACCGCCGTGAACTCGGGAACGCGCATCCCGCTATTCTGCGCGACGGCGGGAGCGCCTCCCAGGTCAGCCGCACCGCGGGGCGGGTTTCACCAGACGCGACGATTCGCTTACTTCCTCAGTTGCACCTCGTAGACGCGGTTGAGCGTGGCGTCCGCTTCCCGGCCGGTGGGCGGCGTGCCGCGGATCACGACAACGCCGTTCGCCACCTCGTACCGCAGCGGCCGGTTCGTGAACGGGTCGTGCGGGACGGGCAGTCGCACCTCGTCGAGCAACCCCGGCGGCCGGCCGCCGTTGGCCGCGGCGAACGCCCGAACCGCCTCGACGGCCTGGAGCATGACGATCTGCTGCTGGATACGGGTGCGGGCAATCGACACCTTCAAGATCGCCGGCGCCAACGGCCCGAAGACCCCACTCTCGACGCCCTTGTCGGCCTCGGGCGGGACCTGCCAGGCGGGCACGCTCAGCCACTTGAGCACGTCGTCCCGGCTCGCTTCGAACCGATTCACCTCGTCGATCAGAATCACCTGCATCGGCGGGAACTGCTCGACCCGTTGGTCCCTGACCGGAGGCGTCGGCATGAGCCTGGCCCGGGCATCAGCCACCTGCCTGGCGTCAGCCGCGCGCTCGCCGAGATACGTGGCCGGCGTCGGCGGCGCCTTCCGCGGGGGCGGCGGGGGATCGATCTTGCCCCCCTTGGCAGGAGCGAGTGCCTCCTTGGGCGGGGCGGCGAGGTCGAGCAGTGCGGTCACCTTCATCACCACGACGCCGATCTGGGCCTCGGTCATCGGGTTCTTGCGGTCGAGGTACGGGTCGATCTCGCTCGTCAGAAACGTCCGCTCGCCGTGCGCGGCCTTCCGCATGTCGAACAGGGGGGTCGGCAGGTCGGAAAGCGCCCAGAACAGGTTCGGCGCGCCGGGTTCTGCGACGAACTCCTCGACCGACGAGACCGCGGTCGCGGCGACGGCGATGCCGACCAGCGACCCGATGAGCGTGGGGTGTTCGTTCAGGGTGCGGGCCAGGGCCAGATGCGTCTGAATGGTCTCGGCCGCGGCCGCGAAGTCGCCGCGGGCGATCTCCCCACGCGCCCGGACTCGCAGCACCCGCGCCAGATCGCGCAACTGCTGGATGTCGGGCAGCAGCAACTGAATCCCGTCGTACTTGAGGTCCGCGACGATCTGCCAGTCGATCGACTCCATCCGGGCCGCCCGAACCGCCTGCCGCACCGACGAGCCGCCGTAGTTTTCCAGTTCCTTGACAGCCCGAAGGTCGGACAGCGGTGCGTTGAGCCACTTTTCACGCCGCTCGACCTCCTCCTTGTTGTGGTAAAGGAAGTTCTGCTCGCCGAAGCACTTGTAGAACCCCTGAATCTGGTTCCCCGGCCGCATGTCGCGGGTCGTGGGGAGGAGGGTGTACCGCAGCGCCGGCACCGGCGGCGCGGCCGGGCTGACCGACATCTTGAGGTAGAGCTTCCCGTCCTTCAGTTGCGGGCCGGGTTGGGCGTGGGCCTCGGCGACGACGACGGCGGCGAGGACGAGCGCGCAGGGGGGAACGAGGAACCGCACGGGTTCACCTCCGGTTGTGGGTCGGGAGTTCAATCGATCTCGCCGCGGCGGCCGGCGAGTGGGGTCAGCGGGACGACGGGCGGGGCGACGCCTGCGAGGGGTTCGACGGCGGGCCGATGTTCCGGGTCGTCGTACACGCGGAACCCGCCGTACCGCGGCAACTCGGTCGCGTGGTAGCCGGGCGTAGGCTCAGGCATCGGAACCGGCACCACGACGGGAACAACGGCCGTGGGCGGGATGCTCGGCTCGGGCCGGAGCTCGATCCAGGCGAGCGCGACGGCGTTCGTGAGCAGCAGGCTGGCGACACCGAGCTTCCAGCCGAGCGGCGCCGGCGCGGACGCTCGGCCCATGCGGAACAGCAGTTCGGCCGCGTC
>JBGAQM010000022.1:0-31198 GCA_044220735.1 Urbifossiella sp.
AGCTCCGCGACGCCGTCCGCGGCGCGGTCGAGCGGCGCGTCGTGGTGCTACCGCACCTCGACCTGCTGACCACCAGCCAGGGCGGGCTCACGGGTGAGGCGCGGGAGGTGATCCCGCTGCTGTACGAAAACCCTGAGCTGGTGTGGCTCGGGTTCAAAGACCCGTCGTTCCCGCTCCCGAAGGTGATCGAGAACCTGTTCCCGCACTGGGTCAGCATCCTCGGCATCTCGCGCACGAAGCTGAAGCACCTCGTCACGCAGAAGGAGTCGCGGAAGTTCGGCCGGTCGTTCTCCCCGCTGCAGCTGTACAAGTACGTGTCCGGGGTGAACGCCGTCCGCCTCCGCAAGCTCCTGTCCACGATCGACGGCGAGGACTACCCCGCCGACCCGAAGCGCGCGTACGGGCAACTCCGGCAGGCCACGCTGAGCGGGGCGATGGAGGTGCCGAGCGTGGGCCTCGACGCCGACATCGGCGGCTACGCGAAGGTGAAGCAGCGGCTGAAGGCGGAGATCCTCGACGTGCTCGCCAAGCGCGACGGCGCGACCGACGCGGACGACGCGGCCCGGCTGGAAGAGTTGATCCCGCGCGGGCTGATCTTCTGGGGGCCGCCGGGCACCGGCAAGACGTACTTCGCCAAGGCCGTCGCCGCGAGCATCGGCGCGGCCATCACCATCGTGTCGGGGCCGGAACTCAAGAGCAAGTGGGTCGGCGAGTCGGAGGAGAACCTCCGCCAGATCTTCCACAAGGCCCGCCAGTCGGCCCCGTCGATCATCGTGTTTGACGAGCTCGACTCGTTCGCCACCGCCCGCGGCACCTACACCGGCAGCGGCGTCGAGCACTCGATGGTGAACCAGCTCCTCACCGAGATGGACGGGTTCCACAAGGACGAACTCGTGTTCGTCGTCGGCACCACCAACTTCGTCGAGAGCCTCGACCCCGCCCTGCTCCGCCCCGGCCGGTTCGAGTTCCACCTCCACATCCCGTACCCCGACGACGCCGACCGCAAGGACATCCTCGCCATCTACGACCGCAAGATGCGGCTCAAGATGACCGACGAGGCGCTGGACTACGCCGTCCGGCGGACGGGCGACAACTACATGACACCCACGGGTACGCCGTTCAGCGGCGACCACCTCAACGCCCTCTGCCGGGCAGTCGCCCGGCTGCGGATGCGCGACGAGATCGGCGACGCCACCACGCCGAAGGTGATCGAGCGGGCGCTGACCGAGTTCGAGGACAAGGTCGAGCTGGCCGACCACGACGCGCTGATGGTCGCCACGCACGAGGCCGGGCACTTCGTGTGCGCGATCTTCTGCCCGAACCACCCGCCGCCGGAGAAGGTGACGATCCAGAGCGACATGCCGTGGGCGCCGTTCTTCACCGCGTTCAAGCACGACAAGCGGCGGATCGGCCACAGCCGCAACGAACTCCTCGACATCCTCGCCGTCCTGTACGGCGGCATCGAGGCCGAGCGGCTCGTGCTCGGCGACGTGTCCACGGGGGCGAGCGGGTTCGGCAACCCGCGGTCCGACCTGGCCCGTGCCACCGAGCTGGCGAGTGTGTTCGTGGACACGCTCGGCATGAGCGGCCTCGCCGCCCCGCTCCGCACCTTCCGCGACAAGGACGGCCGCCGCGAGGTGCTGTCGGCGTCGCAGGCCGAGGCCATCGACCGGCAGGTGAACACGCTCATCGTGCAGTGCCAGGCCCGCGCCGCGGCCATCCTCACCAAGCACAAGGCCGACCTGGTGCGGGTGCGCGACGAGTTGCTGGAGAAGAAGACGATCGAGGGCGAGCGGGTGGCCGAGATCGTCGCCGAGTTGCGAGCCAAGTACCCGGCCGACGTGGGCGCCCCCGGCCCGGCCGTGCCCGACCCCGCCAAGCCGTCCTGACCGGGAGCCTGCCGTGGCGACGATGACCATCCTGCTCCGCCGGGACCCGGACACGGGCAAGCAGAACATCATCGTGAAGCTCGACTCCGACCCCGACGCCCTCCCGGTCGAGCACGAGCAGATGCACCGCACGCTCGTCGAGAAGCTGGTCGGCAAGGGGGTCAACGCCGAAGACCTCGGCGAGATCATCATCGAGCGCGAGCCCGCGCGCGCCCCGGCCGAGAAGACGGCCGAGCCCGAGCAGCCGCAGCGGACCAAGGCCAGCAACCCCGGTTGAACCCCCGTCGCATGATCCTCCTGTTCCCCGACGCCGACGCCGTCCGCCTCGCCCTCACCAGCGGGCTGGTGCCGGCCGACGTGACGCTCGCCCCCGCGACCGTCAGCACCGACGCCCACGGCCGACTCTACGTCGAGCCGGCGACGGGCCTGTCGCGGACCACGACGAAGGTGCTCGACCGGCTCGGCGTGAAGGGCTCGCGGCGGCACGGCTCCGAGGAGGTCCGCAAGGTCGGCAGCTGGGTCGAGCTCGTCCCGCTGACGCGGGAGGCCGGCACGCCGGAGATCGCGGCCGGCACGGCGGTGCTGTTCGAGCTACCCACCGCCGACGACCTCCCCGCCGTCGTCACCGAGCTCCTCCGGCTCGGCAACGACCGCCAGGGGTTCCGCTGGTTCGCGGCCGAGGGCGACGCCGACGCGACGCGCGTCCTCCTCCGCGTCATCGGCCCGCCGTACTACACGCTGCTCCGCGCGCTCGACGCCCCGCCCGGCGGGATGCGTGCGTACCTCGAACGCGCCCCGCGGGTGTGGGTCGCGGCCGGCTACTCCCACCCGCTCGCCGCGCAGGTCGTCGTCGCCGACGGGCAGTTCGCGCTCCTGTCCCCGCCCGCGACCTGGCAGTTCGTCGCGGACGCCCCCTTCCGCGACGTCTACGAACTGACGCAGTTCCCGCTCCCGACGACCCCCGTGGCGTGGGAACCGGCGGAGGCGCCGGAGCCGGTCACCGTGCCCCTCCGGCTGACCGCCGGGAACGCCGCCGACGCGGCCGAGTTGTGGGTGCTTCGCGGCGACCCCGTCGGCCAGCTCGACGCCCTCGTCCGCGACGCCGACGAGCGCCTGACGCAACGGCTGATGTTCGCCGTGGCCGAGGCCGCCGACGGCACGCCCGTCGCCGTGCTGCGGACGCGGCCGTCGAAGCTGTCGCCGCCGGCGCTGACGCTGGACGGCGCGGCCGCGTTCAAGCCGTACTGGAAGCTGCCGAACCTGTTCGTGCCGGTCGGCCGGCGCCTCCACCCGACGCTCCGCCGCGACGCCGTCCGCCGCCTCCTCGCCGACGACCCCGACCGCGTGGTGTGGTTGTACCCGGACGGGCCGAACGGGTTCGTGCCCGAGAGCGTGCCGGACGCGGCCTTCCGGTCGCTGGAAGACTGGGTCGATTACGTCATCGAAGTGGAGCGCGCGCCGCTGGCCGCGTGGATCGGCGCGACGCGGTTCGACTTCGAGCACTTCGTGTGCGCCGAGGCCGACGGTCCGAGGCCGAAGCCGGACAGGCCGGACCGCGAGCCGCAGGAGAAGTCTGAATCGCCAGCCGTGCCGCCCAGGCCGGACGCGGCCAAGCCGAAGCCCGCGCGCACAAAGGCGGCAAAGAGCGACACCGCCGGCCACGTCACGCCCGCGCCGGAGGTGGTGGCACCAAACGAATGGAAGCTGAGGGCGAAGGCGCTGGCCGACGAGTTTCTGGCGATCGAGGGCCCACTCGACGCCGAGGAGCGAACGGCGCTGTGGCCGCAACTGGCCGAGGCGTACACGCACGCCGGCAACGCGACGTCGGACGCCGCCGTGTGCTGGCTGAACGCCCTGTGGATCCACCAGAAACCACATCCGGTGTGGGAGGCGGCGTGGGCGGCGGCCGAGTTCCCGCAGTTGAACGGCCGGCCGCCCGGGGCGGCGGAGCTCGACGCGAAGATGAAGGGTCAGTCGCCGTCGGGGGCGGAACCGCGGGCTGCCGTGGCAGCGTTCCTGGTGGCGGCGTCGCGGCAGCCGACGCCGGACTGGCTCGTTCCACGCCTGCCAGCCGTCCAGAAGTACGTCGAGGCACACGCAGAAGTGCTGCCGGTCCGGGCCGCGTGGCTGGCCGCCGTCCGTCTCGCGGAACTGGCCGGTGGTGACCGACTCGGCCTGGCCCGCGCCCGGGACCGGCTCCTCGACCGACTGCTCACGCAGGGGTTGCGGGCCGAGCGCGACCTGCCCGGGTTCCTCCGCTTCGCCGGCCTCCGCGATGCCGAGCGACTGGCGGAGGTCCGCGAGAAGGCGCTCGACCTGCACGCCGCGGCCCGGGCGTGGGTCGCCCACCACCCGCCGACCGGGCCGTACGTGGACCTGTTCTTCGCGTTCGCCCTCGCCCGGCTCGGGGAGGCCACCGCGGCGAAGGATCTGGTCCAGGCCGCCGCGCGCGGGATGGTCCGGCCCGTTCCCGAGGACTGGCACGACTTCAAGAACTTCGACGCCGTTATCACGGCCGTCGCGGGCGGCTTCCTTCACGCCGCCATGGCGTACCGGGTCGAGCTCGCCAACGCGGGCAAGCCGAACGCCGGGCCGTTCCCCCCGCACCTCCTCGACGCGCACGACGCGATCGCGGCGAACGCGAAGGCGGAGATCAAACGGGGCGGGGGTCAGCAGTCCGACAACCCCTACCGCCGGGCCGAGCTGGCCATCGCGAAGCTGCGGGAGGTTTCTCGCATCCTCGACCCGGAAGGGGGCCGCGACCCGTACGCGACGTACAACACTGTCTACCACGAGCCGCTCCGAAAGGAGCTGTCCGCCCTCCCCCAGATCCGCGACGCGGCCCGAATTGCCGACCGCGTGCGGAAGCTCGCGCGTGAAGGCTACCCCGGCAAGACTCTCCACGAAGTCCACCTCCACCTGTGTCACGAGGTGCTCCCCCTTCTCGGCCGGGTGGGCGAGGGGCTCACGACCGAACTCCTCCGGCTCGTGCCCCCGGTGCTCGCCGAACTCGCCCGCAAGAATCGCGCGGCGGGCGAGGGCTCGGACGTTGCCAAGAGACACGGCGAGCTCGTCGAACGGGCGCTCTTCGCCGCCGCGCATTTCGGCCGGGCGGACTTGATCCGGCCGGTCATCGACGGGTTCGTGTCGCTGCTCCGCTCGAGGCCGGAGGAGGAGCGGTTCGTCCTGGTGAACACCGTGGCCGGGTCGTTCTTCCACGGGTTGAATCGACTCGGGATGCGTGACGGCGACGAAGCCGACGACGTGGGCCGTCGCGCTTCAGACACTCCTCAACGTCGCGAGCGGGTGGCTCGCGTTCCACGGCACGGCTCACGCCCTCCCCGTCCTCGACGAGGCCCGGCACGAACTCCTCGGCGGCGGGCTCCGCGTCCCGGCCCTCGCCAGGTACTACGCGGAAACGGTCCGGGCCTACGTCTCCGCCGTCGGGCACGGGCCGGCGGACCTGGGGATCGCACGGATCAAAGAAGTCCTGACCGGCCTCGACGGAAAGTCGATTTCGACGGGGTGGACGGGGAGCGGTGTGTTCTCCCTCCAGCACGTCCGGGTCGTGGAAGAAATTGTGGTCGCCCTGACGAGTGATGAGTTCGCGCTCGGGGCGACGGGGCGGAAGTGGCTCGACGCCGACGAAACCCTCGTGCGGACGCGGGTGCACGAGGACGTGCGCCGCGCTCGCCCGGCGGCCGGAACGTGACCCGGCGTTGGCCCGGCGGCGTTTCCGCACTACATTCGGGACATGCCGGCGCTCTTCTTTCCGAACCCCGACACCCTCCGACTGGTGCTCGCCAGCGGGGTACTGCCGGCCGCGGTGACCGCAGCCCCGGCCCGCGCGGGATGGGACGAGCACGGCCGGCTCTGGGTCGAACCCGCCGCCCCGCTCCCGCGGACGGCCCTCGCCGCCCTCGGCCGCTTCGGCGTTCAGATACTCGGCGCGGGCCACGCCACCCCCGTACAGGTCGGCGGGTTGGCCGAACTCCTGCCCCTGCGACCGGCCCCCGACTCGCCCGGCACGGGCGTTCTCTTCGAGCTTCCGGACGAACTCCTCGGTCGGTTCCTGCGTGTCCTCGCGCGTGGCGGTCCGCGTCCGGTCGGCGTGCGGCACCTCACCGGCGAAGACCGGCGGATATGGGTCCGCTGTGACGCCGCGCCACCCGACCTGCACGACCCGGACGCGGGCATCGAGCAGTTCGCAGAACAGGCTCCCGGGGTGTGGACGCTGGCCGGCTGGGAGCACCCGTTTCCCGAGGGGTTCACGCTGCCCCCGGGGCACGTCCTGTTGCTGCGACCACCGCGGGCGGTCACGTTCCACACGGGGCTCCCGACCCCAGAACTGCCGGCCTTCCCGGTCCGTGGCGGCACGCCCGATCGGCCGGACAATCTGGCGCCGCCCCGGGTCGAAGTCCGACTGCGGCTCGTCCGCGACGGGGGGCAGGCGGACCCGCAACTGTGGGTCGTCGAGACCACCGACACCGAGGCCGTGCGCGACGTGTGCCGCGACGCCGCGGACCGCACGCTCGCGGGGTACGAGGTCGCGGCGTGCGGGGGCGGGCTCATCGTGCGGCGCGCGACTTCGGACGCCCCGCTGTTGCCGTTGCCGGCCTCCGGTTATCATCCAGACGCACGCGCCGCCGCGTGCTTCGTGCCGACCGGTCGCGCGCTGCACCCCCCGCTCCGGCCGCGCGAGCTCGCCCGCCTGCTGAGGATCGACGACGACCGACTCACCTGGGTGGATGCCGCGACGAACGGCGAGTTGGTCACGCGGTCGGTCGCGCGGTCGGCGTTCCGCCCGCTCGCCGAGTGGGTGAGGTATTCGGCCCCCACGACCGCACGCCTCGCCGCCGCAGCGACGTGGCCGGACCCGTTCGCGCTCGACGGCTTCGACGCGAACGAAGTGGACGCCGAGCCCGACGTGAGCGAGGAGGTCACGCTGGCACACCCGGCGTCGGTCGAGGAACGGCCGAGTGTGACGCCGCCCCGCAGGGGCTGGCTGGCACGAACGCTCGACCGGCTCACGGCCCGGCGGGCCGCGGAGCCGGCGCCGTCGAGTCGTGCCGGGAAACCCGCGGGCCGACCCGCGGGCACGTCCCCGTCCGCCGACGTCCTCCTCCACGGTGCCGACCGCGCCGCCCGCCGGCAGGATTTGGAGTCGCGTCTCGTCCGAGGGGTCCACCGGCTCGCGCCCGGGCAGCGGGCGTCGGCGTGGGCGGAACTGGCCCACGTCTACAAGGCGAGCGGGAACGGCCGCGACGCCTCGCTGTGCTGGGCGAACGCCGTATGGGACGCCGACACGCCGCGGGCCGACTGGCTGGACGCCTGGTACGCGGCCGAGTGCAGCGCCGCCCGCGTCTCGGCGGCGGACCCGCTCGACCGCCGCCTCGCCTCCGCCGACCGCCTCGGGGCCGCGCGGGTGCTGGCGGCGTACACCGCCCGCGCCGCGAACGAGCCGCACCCCCCGGACGAACTCGTCGCGGCCCTTCCGCGAGTGCTGACGCTCCTCGACGAGCGGTTCGACGACCTCCCCGTCCGGGCCGCGTGGCTCGCCCGCCACGCCGCCGCCACGCTGAGTGGCGGCGACGCCCTCGGCCTCGCCCGGTGGCGCGACCGGCTCGTCGCCCGGCTGCGTGAAAAGGGGCCGGGCCTCGACCTCGACGGGCCGTCGTTCCTCCGCTTCCACGGCACCGCGTCTCCCGACCGCTTCCGCACCGCCCGCGACTGGCTGCTCCGCGTCCGAAAGCCGGTCGAGGAGTGGGTCAAGAAGCTCGGCCCGGCCGGCCGGCTCCGGTCGGTGGGCATCGACGCCGAGACGGAGTGTACGTCCGCGTACGCGGAGTTGATGCTCGCGTGGGGGCTCGGCTGCCTCGGCGAGCGGAGCCTGTCGCTCGACTGGGCAACGCGGGCGCGGAAGGTGCTGATCCGTACAGGCGGCCCGGGGGTTGAACCGGAAACGCACGCCGTGTTGTACGGCCTTTTCGCCGACCGCATCCGCACCGTTCAGGACGGCCGTGCTCCCGCCGGCGGCATCCCGGCCGACCTCCTCCCGCGCTTCGACGCCCTCGCCCTGCTGTCCCGGCACGCCGTGGACCGCTTCCGCGACCACTCGCGCATCCTCGAACCGGTGCGCGAAAGCGTCGGCTTCCGGGGGCTCGACGTGAAGCTCGTCCGCGGCTCGGACCGACTCGGCGAACGCCTTCAACTGCTCGCCGACGGCACCGACGCCGCCGCCACCCGCGCCGAGGCCCGCGCGCTGCTCGACGCCTGCGCCGCCGACCCGTGTTCGGCCACGGTGCCGCGCGTGGCGTTGACGCTTCTCGACGCCGCCGGGCGGCTCGACGAGGACGCCGTTCGCGAGACGCTCGGCCACGCCGTGCCCGCGGCGACGTGGCTCGACGCCTGGCTCCAGACTGGTCGGTGGAACGAGGCGGAGCGGGCGGTATGCCTGGAGCGGTTCCTCGGGCGGCTGTTCGCGGGCGCCGGGGTGGCCGCGGCCCGCTTCGGGCTCGCGGCCGAGGTGCGGCCGCTGGCCGAGTACCTGGGCCGCCGCGCAGGGACGGACGCGAACGTCCGGTCGGCGCTGACACGGTGCGCCGGGCCTGTGTTCCGGGCGTTTCGCAAGCTCGGGCTGGTCTCCGAGACCGAGGCGATCCTTGACCGGCTCGACCCCGACCGCGGATTATGGCCGGCCGACCGGTCCCTACCGCCAAGCCGGCTCGGGCTCGCCGTCGGGTGGTTCGCCGCCGGCGACGACGACGCCGCCACCCGACTGCTGGACGACGCCCGTCATCGGCTCATCGTGGCCCGCGAGGGCGACGAACGTGCGCGCACCGAACTGGCCCTCGGCTACGCCGACGCGCTCGGGTTCGCCCCGCCGCGGGTAGCCCACGGCCGGCTCGAAGAACTGTTCCAACGGCTCGACCGCGTCACCACGACCGGCTCGACGAACCGCTACTTCACGCTCAAGCCGCTGGAGTTGGTGGACGCCGTGGTGCGGGCCGTGGTGACGGACGACTTCGCGCCCGGCCCGGCCGTGCGCGGCTGGCTGGCCGACGACGAGTTCCTGATCCGCCGCCGCATCCACCGCGACATGACCGCCGCGCGGGGCGACGTATGACGGCGTCGTTCGCGTGCCTGCCGCCGGTCTGCATGATGCTGGCCAGCCTGTTCCTGGTCGGCCTCGTCCTGGCGCTCGGCGGCATGGTGAAGGACCCGCCGCCCGACCCGAACGCGCCGCCGCCGCCGCCGTCCACGTTCCCCGGCTGGTGGGTCGCGCTGCTGATCGCGGCCGCGGTCGCGGCGCTGATGGGGTTCATCACCCTCATCGCCGCGCCGGTCTAGTTCCCGGAGACTCACATGCGTCGCCTCGCCGCCCCGCTCGCCGCCGCCGGCCTTCTCGTCGGCCTCCTCCCCGCCCCGCCGGGCGGCGCACAACCGCCCGCGGAGTGGAAGCAGACGTGGGCCGACGAGTTCGACGGCGCCGCGATCGACCCGGCGAAGTGGGACTTTGACCTCGGGAACGGCTTCTTCAACTACGACGCCAACCAGTGGATCAGCGGGTGGGGCAACAACGAGCTCCAGTACTACACGAAGGAGCCGACCAACGCCTTCGTGACGGACGGCGCCCTGCACGTCCGCGCGGTGAAGGAGTCGCTGCACGGCTGCGGGTACACGTCGGCCCGGCTGCGGTCGAAGAAGCGCGACGGCACGAAGCTGTTCGCGCAGACGTTCGGCAAGGTCGAGTTCCGCGCCAAGCTGCCGAGCGGCAAGGGCGTGTGGCCGGCGCTGTGGATGCTGCCACAGGACGACAAGTACGGCCCGTGGCCGACCTCCGGCGAGATCGACGTGATGGAAGCCCGCGGCCAGGAGCCGACCAAGGTGCTCGGCACGCTGCACTACGGGTCGCGCTGGCCGGCGAACACGCACTCGAGCAAGGAGCACGTCTTCCCCGCCGGACAGACCATCGCCGACTGGCACGTCTACGGCGTCGAGTGGGAGCCGGGCGAGATCCGCTGGTCGGTGGACGGCAAGGTGTACGGCGCGCAGTCGTTCTGGTGGTCGAGCGGCAAGGTGGCCGGAAACAAGGGCGTGAACCCCGCCGCGGAAGCCGACCTGCTGCCGTGGCCGGCGCCGTTCGACCAGCCGTTCTACCTCGTCATGAACGTCGCGGTCGGCGGGCAGTTCCTCGGCAACCCGGACCGCGGCACGCCGTTCCCGGCCGAGATGCTGGTGGACTACGTCCGCGCGTACGAGAAAGTCGGCGGGTACGGCCCGCCGAAGCCGCGCGGGCCGGGGCGGTTCCCGTTCATGAAGTAGGCGAACGTGTCCGATCTCGGCGCGGCGGGTAAAGTAGCGGAGAACCCTCCCGCCCGCCGGAGCCGTCTCCTCATGCCCCTCCCGAAGCTGGCCCGCGCCGCCGTGTTCGCCACGGCCGCGGTGGCGCTCGCCTCCTACTACCCCTCGGGCGCCGACGCCCAAAAGAAAGCCCAACCAAAGGCCGTCGACCGCCCGAAGCGGCCCGACCTGCCGGCGAGTACCCTGCCGCTCGCACTCATCGCGGGCGAGCGGGTCGCGCTCGTCGGCAGCAGCACCGCCGAGCGGATGAACCTGTTCGGCCACTTCGAGGCGATGCTGCACAAGCGCTTCGCCGACAAGCAACTCGTCGTCCGCAACTTCGGCCGCCCCGCCGACGAGGTGTCCGTCCGGCAGCGCTCCGCCGACTACACGAAGATCGACGACCCGCTCTACGCCTTCGGGCCGGACACGTTCCTGTGCTTCTTCGGGTTCAACGAGTCGTACGCCGGGAAGGACGGCGTCGCCAAGTTCGAGAAGGACTACGAGTCGTTCCTCGACGAGTACGCGAACAAGTACCAGCGCGACGGCACCGGCAGCAAGCCGCGGTTCGTGCTGGTCTCGCCGATCGCCTTCGAGGCGCCCGACCCCGCGCTCGGCATCACGCCGGCGCTCCCGGTGGACCAGCGATTCCTGCCGTCGGGCAAGGCCGAGAACGAGAACCTGAAGCTCTACGCCGCCGCCGTGAAGGCCGTCGCCGACCGGCGGAAGGTGGCCTACGTGGACGTGTTCGCCGCCACCCTCGCCGCGTTCGACGCTCAGCCCGGACTCCAGTTCACCATCAACGGCTGCCACCTGAATGAACAGGGCGACGCGCTGCTGGCGCGGCTCCTGATCGAGCGGCTATTCGGCGGCCCGGTCCCGGAGGTCAGCGCGCAACTGCGGGCGGCGGTGGTCGACAAGTCGTTCGTCCACCAGCAGGACTACCGGATGCTCAACGGCTGGTACGTCTACGGCGGCCGGCGGACCTACGACACGGACACGTTCCCGAAGGAGTACGCGAAGCTGCGGGCGATGGCGGCCGTGCGCGACCAGTACGTTTGGGACATCGCCGCCGGCAAGCAGGTGTCCGCGGGTGTAGACGACAGCAAGACCGGCGGACTTTACACGCCGCCGACGCGGTTCGGCGACCCGCGGCAGAAGTACAGCGAGAACCCGGGCGAGTTGAAGTACCAGACGCCCGAGGAGTTCGTCCGCACGGCGAGCGTCGCGGCGGGCATGCGGATCATCCCGTTCGCCGACGAGACGAAGTTTCCCGAGTTGGCCAAGCCGGTGCAACTCGGCTTCGACAACACGGGCCGGCTGTGGGTGTCGTGCATGCCGAACTACCCGCTGTGGAAGCCGGGCGACCCGAAGCCGAACGACAAGCTCGTGATCCTCGAAGACACGGACAAGGACGGCAAGGCGGACAAGAGCACGGTCTTCTACGACCAGCTCCACTGCCCGACCGGGTTCGAGTTCTGGAACGGCGGCGTGCTGGTGATGGACCAGCCGCGCATCCTGTGGCTGAAGGACACCGACGGTGACGGCAAGGCCGACCTGGTCGTCCACCTGTTCGACGGCTGGGCCAGCGACGACACGCACCACCGCGGCGGCTGGGAGTGGGGCCCGGGCGGGTACCTGCACCTGCTCGAAGGGATCGCCATGAGCACGACCCTCGAAACGCCGTGGGGGCCGCACCGCAGCCAGGGCGCCGGCGGCAGCTACGTCATCGACCCGCGGAGCCAGAAGGTGCGGCAGTTCAGCCTGCCGGGCATGTACAACATGTGGTGCTACGTGTTCGACGAGTGGGGCCAGGGCATCGTCGGCGACGGCACCACCGCCAACCAGACGTGGGACACGCCGCTGTCGGGGGCTCAATTCCAGGGCCGCAAGGGGATCAACTTCATCCTCCCGAACGGCGAGCGGCCGAACCTCGGCAGCGAGTGGCTCGTGTCGCGGGCGCTGCCGGACGACGTGCAGAAGCAGTTCGTCTACGCCTGCGTCATCAACCTGAACGGCATCACGCGCTACACGATGAAGGACGACGGCGCCGGGTTCATGGGCACCCGCGTGCGGCCGGACCTGGTGAAGTCGCCGGACAAGCACTTCCGCCCGGCCGACCCGCACATCGGGCCGGACGGCGCGCTGTGGTTCGGCGACTGGGCCAACGCCCTGATCGGCCACATGCAGTACAGCCAGCGCGACCCCAGCCGCGACCACAGCCGCGGCCGCGTCTACCGCCTCATCGGCGAGGGGAAGCAGCCGCTCACGCCCGTCACGCAGTTCGGCAAGACGGTGCCGGAGTTGCTGAACCAGTTCACCGAGTACGAGTGGCGGACGCGGTACAACGCCCGCCGCGAACTGCGCGACCGCCCGACCGCGGAGGTCGTGGCCGGTACGTCGCAGTGGGTGGCGAAGCTCGACCCCAACGGCAAGGACTTCGAGCGCCTGCGGACCGAGGCGCTGTGGGTGCAGCAGGGGCACCACGCCGTGCAGCCGGAGTTGCTCAAGACCGTGCTGGCGTCGAAGGCCCACGAGGCGCGGGCGGCGGCGGTCCGGGTCGCGGCCGACGACCGGGCGTTCATCCCCGACGCGCTGCCGATTCTGAAGGCCGCGGCGACCGACGCCCACCCGCGCGTCCGCACCGAGGCGCTGCGCGGGCTCAGCTTCTTCAACACGAACGACTCCATCGACGCCATGCTTGCGACGGCGAAGATGCCGCTCGACTACTGGACGAAGTACACGCTCGAAGCGTCGCTCGGGGCCACCGAGGCGACGTGGCGGCCGACGTTCCTCGCCGGCAAGGTGAAGGACAACAAGGCAGCCGAGGAACTGATGGTCGGCATCCTGGCGTCGTCGAAGGCCGGCGGTGCCGCCGCCCCGCACCTGCGGATTCTGCTGTCGGCGGAGCCGCAGCCGGCCGAGGTGAAGAACCGGGCCATGACCGCACTCGCCGGCTTGAAGGGGAACGCGACGAACGGCCGGGCCGTGTTCACGCGCGGGTGCATCTCCTGCCACAAGGTCGGCAACGGCGACGGCCAGGACTACGGGCCGAACCTCGCCGGCGTCGGGGCGAAGATGCCACGCACGAAGATCATCGAGTCGATCATCGACCCGAACGCCGAGGTGGACGCGAAGTACACCTCGACGCGGGTCGTGACCGTGGACGGGAAGTCCGTCTCCGGGTTGCTCGTGGCCGAGAACAAGACCGACCTGACGATCTTCGACGGGATGATGCGGCGGACCATCCGCATCGAGGACATCGATTCGCGCGTCGCCCTGAAGCAGAGCAGCATGCCCGAGGGCCAGGCCGCGGCGATGGCGCCGTCCGAGTTCGTGGACCTGATCGAGTACCTGGATTCGCTCAAGCAGAAGTGACCGCGGCCGTCACGGCGGGCGGCTGGCGTGAGCCGACCGCTCGCCGGTTGAACGAATCAACGACTCGGCACGGGCCACAACTTCACCGTCCCGTCGCCGCCGGCCGTCGCCACCAACTTCCCGTCGGGCGAGACGGCTGCGGCGAGCACCACCCGGTCGTGGCCGCGGTAACTCGCCCGCGACTTCCCGTCGGCTCCGTCCCACACGCGGACAGTGCCGTCCTCGTGCGTGGTCGCCATCACCGTCCCGTCGGCCGCGTACGCAACGCCCACCGCCATCCCCGACCCGTCGAGAGTCGGGCGCTCCTCACGGCCCGGCAGCGCCCAGCGCTTCACGCCCGCGCCGGTGGCAGCGGCGACCACTTCACCTGTCGGGGCGACCGCCAGGGCGTGAACGTGCCGCGGCCCGACAGGCAATTGCCCGGCCGCGACTCCCTTCTGCCAGTCCCACACCCGGAGGGTTCCGTCGTCCCCCGCGGAGAGTAGCGTCTTGCCGTCCGGCAGGAACCCGAGGGCGTGGACGTGCTTCGTATGGCCGACGAGTGACTTCAGCGGCGTCCGGTCGGCGATCTTGTACAGCCGAACGACCCCGTCCACGCCGCCGGCGGCGACAACGCTCCCGTCCGGGGACACGGCGAGTGACTCCAGCGCCTTCGCTCCTCCGGGTGCGGAGCCGATCTCGCTCCCCGTCTGCCAGTTCCAGAAGCGAACCGCGTGATCGTCGCCCGCGGACACGAGCACGCCCCCCGCGGCGAAGGCGACCGCGCGGACCTTCCCCTGATGCCCGGTGAGCATCCGCAGTTCGCGCCGGCGGGCGGCGTCCCACAGTCGGACGGTGCCGTCATCCCCGGCCGAGGCGAGTGTACCGTCCGCGGCGAACGCGACGGCGCGAACCGGCGCGCGGTGGCCGCGCAGGGTCGCGACCTCGTCGCCGCGGGTGAAGAACCACGCGGCTGCGGCGCCGACGCCAAGAACAAGAGCGGCCGCCAAGGCGACGCGACGGCCGGTGAACCCAACGGGCATCGGTGCGGCCTCAGTTGTCGTTGACCACTTCGCCGCCGTCCCGCGTGCCGAGCGCCGACCACGCGACCGGGTTGATCGCGTTGCGGACGAACCGCACGGACCCGTCGCAGTACAGGGCGTTGATGCCGCCGGTGTGCCGGCTGCCGGAATCCTCGACGTGCAGGAGCGGGTTGTTCGGCGTCCGCATCTCGGCGGGCTCGCCCACGTTCGTCAGGCACAGGGTGGGCGGCCCCTCGTCGTCGTACCCCGGGGTGATCGGCGGGTTCACCGCAGTCGTCACGGCCCCGGCCCACGTCGTCATCGGGGAGCGGAGGCTCGAACGCTCCACCACCATCAGGGTGCCGGACGTGCCGTCGGTGATGTCCGCCACCCGGTAGCGACTGTTCCGCAGCAGGACGCCGGTGTTGACGTCGGGGTTGTCGGTCACCTCGTAGACGCCGCCGAGGCCGACGTAGTTGGCGAAGGCGACCTCGCAGATCGACCCGCCGCCGTCGGCGACGGCCGTGAAAGTCAGCGCGGCCGGCGCGTCCGACGGACACAGGTAGCCCTTGAGACTCGTCGTGCGGGCCGCGGCGTTCGACGGGTGCGCGACGTCGAGTTTCAGGTTGGCTTGGCGGTAGAGCGGTTCCTGCTCCATGAACGGCAGGAGGTGCGCCGCCCAGCCCCACCCGGGGCCGGTGCCTTCGGCGTTGGGAGTCGGCGCCGCCGAGACGTACCCGGGGGGGAACGACCCGTAGGCGGCGTGGTGCGCGTGCATGGCGACGCCGACCTGTTTGAGGTTGTTCTGGCACTGGGTCCGGGCGGCGGCCTCGCGGACCTTCTGCACGGCGGGAAGGAGCATCCCGATGAGGACGGCGATGATGGCGATCACCACCAACAGTTCGATCAGCGTGAACCCGTGACGACGACGCATAACGAACCCCCCTGCTCGGTCAGGGCGACGGATGACGTACGGAGGCCGGAGGAATGACAGAATGCAATCCGACTCTCGACATCGATACTAGTTATGAAAAAGTTATACGTCAAGCCGATGCCTCAGTTTTCGACCTTTCGCCGAGCTTCGGGCACACCGTTCGCGTGAATACGGGTTGGTCCCGTTCCACCCGGAGGAGTCTTCATGTCCCGCCTGTCTCTCGCCGCGGCCCTCGGCTTCGCGGCGGCCGGTCTCGTCGGCCTGGGCGTCGGCCGCGCCCAGGAGGGGAGCAGCCCGGCGCAGCCGAAGCACGCCAAGCACTTCATGGACTGCGCCAAGGCCTGCGACGACTGCGCCCGCGTCTGCGACGCCTGCGGCGCGCACTGCGTTCGTCTGGTCGCGGAGGGGAAGAAGGAGCACGTGGAGACGGTTCGGACGTGCCAGGATTGTGCGACGGTGTGCTCGGCGGCGGCGCGCGTCACGGCCCGCACGGGGCCGTTCTCCGACACGATCTGTCAGGCCTGCGCCGACGCTTGCAAGCGCTGCGGTGACGCGTGCGAGAAGCACGCCGCCGACCCGGTAATGAAGCAGTGCGCGGACGAGTGCCGGAAGTGCGAGAAGGCGTGCCGCGACATGCTCGCGCACGCCCGACAGGCCGCGGCCCGCTAACCCGCGGTGAGTCGGAACGCCTGCCCGAGGAGGAAGCCAGTGCCCGAGAGGAGAACCATCGCGCCCGCCATCCGCTGCCCGTTCCGGCGGTAACGGGCCGACTCCTCCGGGGCCGCCAGACTCCGCCAGGGCCAGTGGACGTAGGACACGTACACGAACAGCCCCGCGGCGGCGAGTTGCACCACGACCTTCGCGCCGACGAGGCCGAGCCACGCGCCGCTGTCCGGGTTCCACCGCACGCCCGCCAGGGCGAACCCGGACGCCGCACACGTCAGCATCCCGGCGGTGACCACATAGCGCATCCCGTGCGCCAGGTGGGCGCAGAACCGTTCGTAGTCGGCGGCGTCGGAGAAGTAGCGGAACGCCTTCCCGTCCACGACGGCGAACCGGTAGAAGATCGCGCCGAACCACGCGGCCGCGGACATTCCGTGGACCCAGAACAGGACTTGCACCAGGAACGTCATCGGCGGCCCTCCGGGCGGGTAACAGGCCTTCACGGTGTCAACTGCGCGCGGCGGGCGGGATTAACGCCCGGGGCGCGATAAAATACCCCGGTCCCGAAGGAGCGGAGCCGCCCCATGCCGTCGCTGGCCGACCAGTTCCCCGATATTACCCGCCGGAACGAGCCCCTCGCGCCGCACACCCGGCTGAAGATCGGCGGCCCGGCCGAGTTCCTCGTCGAACCCGGCGACGTTGACGAGTTGCGTGCCGTCCTGAAAACTTGCGGCGAAGCCGACATCCCCGTGCGGATGCTCGGCGGCGGGTTCAACCTCCTCGTCCGCGACGACCCCGTCCCCGGCGCCGTCGTGCGGCTCACGTCGGCCGCGTTCACGATGATCGAGTGGGACGGCAAGAAGGTCGTCGCCGGCGGCGGCGGGCAGCTGTTCGACCTCATCGCGTTCGGCGTCCGTCAGGGGCTCGCCGGGCTCGAAACGCTCGTCGGCATCCGCGGCACCGTCGGCGGCAGCGTCCGGTGCAACGTCGGCGACAAGTCGGGCGAGATCGCGCAGGCGGTGCGGAGCGTCACCGTCCTCACCGAGGCCGGCAAGGTGCAGACCCGCGGCCGGGAGGAACTGACGTTCTCCGAGCACGGCAGCGACCTGGACGAGCCGGTCATCCTGGCCGTCGAGTTCGCCCTCGACCGCGACGACCCGGCGGCGATCCTCAAGCGGATGCGGAAGGCGTGGATCGCGCGGAAGACCGCCGAGCCGCTGAGTTTCCAGCACGCCGCCCGGCTGTTCCACAACCCGCCGGGGAAGACGGCGGCGGCGCTCATCGACCGGGCGGGCCTGGCCAAGTCGCGCGTCGGGGGGGCCGAGTTGAGCGAACGGAACGCGAACTATGTCGTCGCCCACCCCGGCACGACGGCCGCCGACATCCTCCAACTGGTCGATCACGTCCGCGCGAAGGTGAAGGAGCGGACGGGCGTGCTGCTCGACCGCGAACTGCACGTCTGGTAGGAGGCCGACTTGCCGCGCCGGAAGCAGACCGCCCCGCGGCCCGGCCGACCGTGGCGCGCGGGAATTGCCGTCGTCGTCACGCTCGCCGTCGCCGCGGGGGCGCTGGTCGCGCTGAACGCCGTCGGCGGCGACGTCCTCCGCCGCATCGGCGGCCGCGACCGCTACCGGGTGGCGTTCGCCGACATCGCATGCGACACCCCGCCCGGCCTCGACCGCCCCACGTTCCTCGCCGAAGTCCGCTACGCCGGCGAACTCCCGGAGTCCGTCAGCCCGCTCGACGCTGCCGACCGCGACCGCCTCGCCACCGGGTTCGCCCGGCACCCGTGGGTCGAGGCGGTCGAGGCGGTGACGCCCGCGCCCGGCGGCGTGCGGGTCGCACTGCGCTTCCGCACGCCGGTCCTCGCCGTCACGACCGCGACCGGCGAGCCGAGGCTGATCGACCGACACGGCGTCCTGCTCCCGGTCACGCCGACGCCGCCGGGTGTCGTTGAACTGGCGGGCCGCGTCGCCGCCCCGCGTGTGGCGGCTGGCGAGGTGTGGAGCGAACCGGACGTAACCACCGCCCTCCGACTGGTCGAGACGTACAGACCGGTGCGCGTCGAAAAGGTCGGCACGGGCTGGCGACTCACCGGCCAGGACGGCCGCCCGTACGATGTCCGTCGGTAACTCACTCGTCGCCCCGTGCGCTACCGGGTGCCGGTGCGGAAGCCGACCAGTGCCACAACAGACCCGAGGAGCAGGCCGACGTGCGCCTCGCGGAGCGGCTCGACGGTCTGGATGCCGAGGTGGTGCCCGGCCACGACCACGCCCGCCCCCGTGAGCACCAGCAGGCCCATCAGCTTGCCCCGGAAGCACAGTGAGCCGAGGAGGAGCAAGCCGGCGAGGCCGACGTTCCAGCTGTCGGCCCAGGACGTGAGCCACGACGGCAGCCCGTCCACCGCCAGCGGCGCGACCGCGGTACCCAGCGTCGCCACCTGTTGAAGCGTGTCGAGGTCGTGTGCCTCCACCGCGGCCACGGCCCGGCGACCGGCTTCGGTCCCGGGGAGCAACCCGTTCTGATTCGCCCACAGCCCACACCCCGCGACCAGAACGCCGGCGGCGACGGACCGCACCAGCGGGCCGACGCACCAGCCGAACACCGACGCGAGTGGGTGCGTGGCGGTCGGCTCGAAGTCGAAATCCGACGCCGGCGTCTGCGTCGGCCGGGCGGCTTCGACCCGCCGGAACCGTTCGGCCTCCTGAACCAGCGCGGCGACCGCGACCGCGGCCCGGCGCTCGGCGTCGGCCCGGGCCACGCCCTCGGCCTGAAGGCTTTCGCGTTCCACGGCCTCTAGCAGCCGCCGCTCGCGTGCCTCCTTCCGCGCCCGCTCGACGCGGTCGATCAGCGCGAGTAGCGGCTCCCGCCACGCGGCGTACCGTTCCCGCCGGCCGGCCGACCCGCCGCGGAGCAGCACGCCGCGCGTGGCCAGCTTCGCCTCGTACCCGAACAACGCCTCGAAGAATTCCTCCCAATAACGGCCGGCGAAGCGGGCGACGAACAGCCGCACGGCGTCCTCGTCGAGCCCCTGCGCCCGGAGTTGCCGCACCAACCGCTCGCTCCCCCGCACGGGTTCGGCCCGCTGCTCCTCGGCCGGCCGGTCGAGCCACCGCCGTGCGGCCAGCGCCAGCGCGCACGCCGCCACGCCGGCCCCGACCGTGTGCCAGAACGCCCCGGCCATCCCCACCAGCAGGACGGACAGGCCCACGCCGGCGGCGACGATTCCGCGGTCGGCCCAGCCCAGCCCGGCGGCGAACTGCCGCACCCGCGTGTACACCGGGCCGCGCGCCGCCCGCCCCCGCAGCACAAACGACACGGCCCCGAACTGACCCAACATCACGACCAGCGCGAACGCCCAAACCGCCTTGCCGAAGAAGAGTAGCAGAGACGCCAGCGCGATCGTGCCGACCACGCCGCCGGCGACCACGCGGCCGCGCCGCACGGCCGCGGGCGCGGAAGCGAAGGCATGGGCGAACCCCTCAAGCTTGCTGATCTGCTCCTCGCGCGGGACGAACCCGCCGGCCGCGGTCCGCACCCCGAGCCAGTCTTCGAGCGTACGGACGACCTCGTCCATGTCCGCGAACCGCTCGCCTGGGTCCTTCGCCATCATCCGCAGGATCACCGACGACAGCTCGGGCGGAACCCGCGCGACGATCCGCTCCGGCGGCACGATCGGCTCGTAGGCGTGCTTGCTCATGACCTCGACGGCCGTCGTCCCCTCGAACCGCGGCCGGCCGGTCACGAGCACGTACAGGGTGCAGCCGAGCGAATAGATGTCGGCGCGGTGGTCCACCGTGGTGGCGTCGCGGCACTGCTCGGGGGACATGTACGCGGGCGTACCGAGGGCCATCTGAAAGCCGGTCAGGTCCGGGCGCGACGACGCCGGCCCGCACGCCGCGGGCGTGTCGGCGCCGCGAACCTTGACGAGCCCGAGGTCGGCGACCTTCACGAGGCCGTAGTCGTCGAGGAGGAGGTTGTCCGGCTTCACGTCGCGGTGGACCATGCCGCGGGCGTGGGCGTGCCGCAGCCCGCGGGCAGCCTGGAGGACGTACCCGACGGCCGTCTCGGGGTCGAGCTTGTCGCGCTCGGCGAGCAAGTCGGACAGCGACCGGCCGGGCACGAACTCCATGCTGAAGAAGCGGCAGCCGTCGGCCTCGCCGATGTCGTGAATCTGGACGATGTTCGGGTGCGTGAGTTGCGCGGCGGCGAACGCCTCGCGGGTGAACCGGGCCACGAACTGCGGGTCGGCCGCGTACCGCTTCGCCATCACCTTCAGGGCGACGGGCCGGTCGAGCGACAACTGCCGGGCGAGGTACACCGCCCCCATGCCGCCGCGGCCGAGTTCCTTCTCGATCCGGTAGCCCGGGACCGACGCGGGCGGCGGCGCAAACTCCTTCGCATCGGGTTCCGCCGCCGGGTGCGGTTCCGCCGCGGCGGGGACCAGTTGCGACTTCGGGGCCGGCGTCTGGACGGGCGGCGCCGGGCGATTCGGCATCGTCCGCCCGACTTCCTCTGCCGCCGTCCGCTCGCCGCGGATTGCGGTGACCACACCACCGACGCCCGAGCCGTCCGGCAGCGTCAACAGGAACGGCCGCGCGCACCCGGGGCAACTCGGGCGGAAGCGGCCGGGCTTGGGGTTGCGGAGGGTGAGGCGGTGGCCGCAGTGAGGGCAGGCGACGCCGACGACGGCGCCCTCGGACCGGGCTTGCGGAGGCGGCATGGGTGGGTGCCGTGGCCGGCCGGTCGCCGCCGTC
This sequence comes from Urbifossiella sp., assembly GCA_044220735.1. GTDB lineage: Bacteria > Planctomycetota > Planctomycetia > Gemmatales > Gemmataceae > Urbifossiella. The sequence goes on from JBGAQM010000022.1 coordinate 20,966, forward strand.
CGGGGTGGCCCGGCGGCACCGGCTCACCCCAACGGTAGGACAGGTTCGACCGGTCGGACGGGTTTTGCGGGCCGCGAGTATCGGATCGGTTACACCGGTTCGTGTGCGGCGCGAACCCTCCGACGTGGGGCCGGTTGGAAACCGGACTTCGACGGCTTGGCCGGTTGGGAAACGGCCCCACGTCAGGCCGGCCGGTCCAACATGCCGACGGCCTGCCGCACGAACTGCATCGTCACGCGCGCCACCTCGCGCGCCCGCCTCGCCCCGGCTTGCAGCACTTCCTCGACGAGGGCGGGGTCGCGGGCCAGTTGCTTGCGGCGCTCGCGGGCCTCGGCGAAGAACGCCTCGATCTTCGCGAGCAGCAGGGTCTTGACGTCGCCGTACCCGAACGGCCGCCCCCCGCGGGCGTCGGCCCCGCGCATCGGGTTGCGGTACAGGTCGGCCGTCTCCTCCACCTCACGCGGCCCGGCGAACAGCCGGTACAGCGCGAAGGCGTTGCAGGTGTCCGGGTTCTTCGGCTCCTCGACGGGCGTGGAGTCCGTCTTGATCCCCATCACGGCGGACTTCAGCGCCTTCCCCTCGGCGAAGATGTCGATCGTGTTACCGTAGCTCTTGCTCATCTTCTGCCCGTCCGTCCCGGGCACCACGGCCGTCTCGCCGAGCAGTTCCCGCGGCTCCGGGAAGACGTCGCCGTACGCCTGGTTGAAGTACCCCGCCATGTCGCGGGCCATCTCCAGGTGCTGCACCTGGTCCTTGCCGACCGGCACGAGGTGCGACCGCACGATGAGGATGTCGGCGGCCATGAGCACCGGGTACGTGAACAGCCCGACGCCGGCCGCGATGCCGTTCTCCACCTTGTCCTTGTAGGAGTGGGCGCGCTGGAGCAGGCCCATGCCGGTGACGGTGGACAGGAACCACGTCAGCTCGCACACCTCGGGCACGTCCGACTGGCGGTAGAACGTCGCCTTCGCCGGGTCGAGGCCGAGCGCGAGGTAGTCGAGGGCCACGTCGCGGACGTTGTCGCGGAGGATGTCGCGGGCCGGCCGGGCGGTCAGGCTCTTGTTCTTCGCGGCGGCCCCGGCCTCGGCCTCCTCGGCGCCTTTGAGCGTGGTCAGGGCGTGGTAGTCGGCGATGAAGTAGAACGCCTCGCCCTGGTCTTGCAGGGCGATGTGCTGCTTGATGGCCCCGAAGTAGTTGCCGATGTGGAGCTTGCCGGACGGCTGGACGCCGCTGAGGATGCGCGGGCGGGACGGCGTAGCGGGCATCGACGGCTCCGGGCTTTCCTTTTCCGACGGGACACGGTTACAGTACGGCCCGTTCAGCCCCCGGGACACCCACATGGACGCGCCCGACGTACTCCTCCGCGCCCTCAAGGCCGCACTCGCCGCGCCCGGCGAGCACCGCCTGTTCCGCGCCGGCAAACTGCCCGGGCTGTTCCCCTCGCGGGTCGGCGATTCGGCCGAGGCGGCGCTCGCCGCGCTGAAGGACGGCCTGCTCGAAACGGTGCGGACCGAGACGCGCGGGAAGATCGTGACCGAGTGGGTGTCAGCCACGCCGAAGGCCGCGCCGTTCGTCCACGAACACGACTCGCCGAAAGCCGCGCTGCACGAGTTGAAGGACGTGTTGAGCGCGACGCGGGCCGGCGTGCCGTCGTGGCTCGACGAGTCGCGGCGGGAGGTCGCTCAGTTGTCGGCGCGCTTCGAGACGCACGCCGCCGCCCTGCTCCGCCGCCTGGACGACCTCGCCGACCGCGTCGACGCCGCAATCCGTCGGAGCGAGCTCCAGGCTCCGGGGGTCGCCGACACGCTCATAGGGGTCGTGCCGTGGGCGGCGTGGGCGCTCGAATGCCTCGACCGCCGACGCACGACCGGTCACGGACCGACGTGCCCACTGCCCGAGATGTTCGCCACGGTCCATAGTCGTTACCCGGACCTGACGCTACCGGCGTTCCACGACGGGTTGCGCCGACTCCACGACGCACGGGCGATTCGGCTCCGAGCCGCGACAGACATGCCCGAACCGGAGCACGCCCTGCTCGCGGACGGCGGGTTGATGTACCTCGCGGAGCGGTAAGGAGTTACGCCGCGGCGCAATCCTTATTAGTATTTGTGTATTTGACTCAATTCGTGCCGCGACCCCCCAGGGGGGAGCCGTACACACAATGAGGCCGACCCGAACGATCAGAACGGCCAGCGGTCGCCGAGCGCGGACTGCTGCGCGGCCGTGATGGTACGGATACCTGCCTCGCCGAGTTCGAGCAGGCGGTTGAGTTCGTCGCGGCTGAAGGTCGCTTCCTCGCCCGTCCCCTGCACCTCGATGAACGCACCCGCGCCGGTCATGACGAGGTTCAGGTCCACGTCCGCGGCCACGTCCTCGACGTACTCCAGGTCGAGCCGCGGTTCCCCATCCACGACGCCGACGCTGACCGCCCCGACGCTCGTCGTCACGACTTCGCGCACGGCCGCGCCGAGTTGCTGTTGGACCTTCGTGAGCGCGTCCACGACGGCGACGAGCGCCCCGTTGATGGCGGCGGTCCGGGTGCCGCCGTCGGCTTCGAGCACGTCGCAGTCGACCCACAGCGTCCGCTCGCCGAGCTTCGCCAGGTTCACGACCGCCCGCAGGCTTCGGCCGATGAGCCGCTGAATTTCGACGCCGCGGCCGTCCACCTTGCCGGCCTTGTCGCGCGGCTTGCGGCTGTGGGTCGAACCCGGCAGCATGCCGTACTCGGCGGTCAGCCAGCCCTTCCCCTTGCCGACGAGGAAGTCCGGCACCTTGGACTCGACGGAGCAGGTGCAGAGCACGGCCGTGCGGCCGGCGCGCACGAGGACGGAGCCGGCGGCGTTGCCGGTGTACCCGCGCTCGAACGAGAGCGGGCGGAGCTGGTCGGGCCGGCGGCCGTTCGAGCGGGGCATCGGTTCACCCGGTTACTTGAGGAGCCACTCCAGAACCGCCTTCTGCGTGTGGAGGCGGTTGCCGGCCTGTGGGAACACGGCCGCGGCGGGGCCGTCCATGATCTCGTCGGTGATCTCCTCGCCGCGGTGGGCCGGGAGGCAGTGGAGCACTTTGCAGCCGGGGGCGGCCCGCTCCAGCAGCTTCGCGTTCACCTGGAACGACTCGAACCGCTTCAGCCGCTCCTCGCGCTCGGCCTCCTGGCCCATGCTGGTCCACACGTCGGTGTAGATGACGTCCGCCCCCTTTACGGCGGCCGCCGCGTCGTTCACCTCGCGCGGGAAGTCCTTCGACACCCGCGCCATGTAGTCGGCCCGGAACTTCGGGTCGAAGCCGTAGCCCGCGGGGCAACCGAGCACGAACTTGGCGCCCAGCCGGCCGCAGCCGACGGCCAGGGACCGTGCGACGTTGTTGCCGTCGCCGATGAACGCCACCGTGCGGCCTTCGACGCTGCCGAACAACTCCTGAATGGTCAGCAGGTCGGCGAGCGCCTGGCACGGGTGCGACCAGTCGGACAGTGCGTTGATGACAGGAATCGACGCGTGCTGCGCCACCGCGTCGAGCGTGTCGTGGCGGTAGACCCGCAGCACGAGGACGTCGAGGTAGTGGGCGATGGTGCGGGCGAAGTCGGCGTGCGTCTCGCGCCAGCCGAGGCCGACCTCGTTCCCCGGCAGGTACAGCGACGTGCCGCCGAGCTGGGCGATGCCGCTCTCGAAGCTCACCCGCGTCCGCAGACTCGGCTTCTCGAAGATCAGCCCGACCACCTTGCCGGCCAGCGTCCGCGTCGGGACGCCCCGGGCGTGCGCGGCCTTCAGCCGGGCCGCCTCAGTCAGGAGGCCTTTGACCTCGTCCGCAGACAGGTCGATCAGGTTCAGGAAGTGCTTCATCGGGGGCGAGCCCCTCAAGGTGGCGAGCCCCCCGCGGGACGACCCGCGGGCTCCGCGTGGGACCGGAACAGGTGGTGAACGACTACGCCTTCAGACCCAGGATCACGCCGTCGAGGACGTCGCAGCCCTCGTCGATCTGCTCGTCGGCGAGGTTAATCGCCGGCAGGAGGCGGATGACGGTGCCGTGCGTGGCGTTGACCAGCAGGCCGCGCTTGAGGCACTCCTGGACGACGGGGGCACCGTCGGCCGCCAACTCGACGCCGATCATGCCGCCCTTCACCCGCACGTCAACGACGTGCGGGCTCTTCGCCTTCAGGGCGTTGAACCGGGCCGCGAACCGCTCGCCGATGCGGACGGCCCGGTCGAGCAGGCCGTCCTGCTCGATCGTCTCGATGGTGGCGAGGGCGGCGCGGGCGGCGAGCGGGTTGCCGCCGAACGTCGCGGCGTGGGTGCCGGGCTTCAACTTCTCCCCGACCTCCGGCGTCGCGATCACGCCGCCCATCGCCACGCCGCCGGCCAGCGCCTTCGCCAGCGTCACCACGTCGGGCTTCACGTTCCAGTGCTGGTGGGCGAACCACGCACCCGTTCGGCCGGTGCCGGTCTGCACCTCGTCGAGCATCAGCAGCATGCCGTTCCGGTCGCACAACTCGCGGAGGCCTTCGAGGAACCCGGCCGGCGGCAGGTTGATCCCGCCCTCGCCCTGAATCGGCTCCACCAGCACCGCGGCCGTCTCGGCGTCGATCGCCCTCTCGGCCGCGGCGAGGTCGCCGAACGGGGCGTACACGAAGCCCGGCAGCATCGGCTCGACGCCGGCGTGGTATTTGGGCTGGGCCGTCGCCGACAGGGCTCCCATCGTCCGGCCGTGGAACCCGCCGGTGAAGGTGAGGATCTTGTACTTCCCCTTCGGCTTGCCGTTGAGGCGGGCGAGCTTGATCGCGGCCTCGTTCGCCTCCGCGCCACTGTTGCAGAAGAAGGAGACGCCGCCGAAGTCGGTCCGCTCCGACAGCGCCTGCGCGAGCAGCGCCTGCGGCTCGGTGTACCACGTGTTCGGGACGTGGATGAGCGTGCTCGCCTGCTCGCGGACGGCCTCCACGACGCGCGGCGGGCAGTGGCCGAGGATGCCGCAGCCCCAGCCGGGGAAGAAGTCGAGGTAGCGGTTCCCCTCGGCGTCCCACACCCACGACCCCTCGCCGCGGACCAGGCACACCGGGTAGCGGGTGTAGTTGCCGATGAGGTAGCGCTTGGCCAGGTCGATGACCTGCGGGCTAGTCAGGGCTTCCGTCGCGGACATGGCGGCTCCGAGGCTACCGGGTGATTTCGGTCCCGGTAAAGCGGTCGTGCAGGAACACGTCGAGGAGCGAGTACGGCACCCGGCCGTCGAGGATGAGCGCGGCCTGCGCCCCGGCGGCGAGCGCCTCGAAGCACGCCTCGACCTTCGGCACCATGCCGCCGTCGATCACCCCGGACGCGATCAGGCTTCGGCACTCGGTCTCGGTCAGACGCGGGATCAGCGACGCGGGTTCGTGCCGGTCGCGGAGCACGCCGGGCGTGTCGGTCAGGAAGATGGCCTTCTCAGCCTGAAGCGCTCCTGCCACAGCCGAGGCCGCGGTGTCGGCGTTGACGTTGAGGCGACCCGCGGGACACCGCGAACACTCGGCCAGCGACGGGATCACGGGGACTTCACCGCTCTCGACCAGTTGGACTGTCAGCGGCGCGACATCGACGGCGGTGACAGATCCGACCCAACCCAGATCGATCGGCTCGCCGCCGGGATTCGGCAGGGTCAGGCGCTCGCCGTGGAGCGGGAAGTAATCCGCGTCGATCTGGGCGGTCGCGTCCACGCCGAGGGCTTCGAGTCGGCGGACGAGGTCGCGGTTGATGTCGCCGAGAACGCGGTTGACGATGGCGAGCGTGGCCTCGTCTGTGTAGCGACGACCCGCAACCTTGCGCGGCGTCAGGCCGGCGTCCGCCATCGCCCGGTCGATCGGCTTGCCGCCGCCGTGGACCAGCACCACGGGCGCGCCGAGCAGATGTAGTGTCGCCACCGACCGCAGACAGGCGTCGGTCGCGGCCGGGTCTTCCATCGCGCTGCCGCCGAGCTTCACCACCACCGGCCGGCCGGCGGACCGCGCGACCCGGAGGGCGGCGTCGGCGAACGCGGCGGACGAGAGCGGGACCAGCGACATTCTGCGGGGACCGGGGGTGCGCGGTCGCGGAAAAAACCCATCGTAGGAGCGCGACCCCCAATCGTCAACGGCGCGGGCCTCACAGCACCGAATGAATCGCCCCGGGTTCCGATCGACAACCGGGCATCCGATCGGCACAATGCCTGGAATGGACCCGGCGACCGAACTTCTCCCGCCGCCGACGGACAATCACACTCCACCCCCACGGGAGGCGGTCGCGCTCGCGCCACGCCCCGCCGACCGGCCCAGCACCGACGCCGTCCTCCGCGCCGTCGTCGCGGCCGGCGGGCCGTGGTTCCCGTCGGCACACGCTCGGCGAACTGGCGCCCCACGCCCCGCCCTCGACGAGGCGCTGACCGAACTCCGCAACGCCGGCCTCGTCCGCGTCGCGGCCTGGGAGAGGGGGGCAGGACAGGGGTATCTTGCCACGCCCGACGGCGAGCGCGTCGCGGCCCGCGCCGCGGTGGACCCGCCCGACGGGTATGAGCCCGTCGCGCCCACCCTCGCCGGCCTCCTCGACTTCCGCCCCCCGCTCCTCACGCCCGTGCTCATCGGCGCGAACGTGCTGTGGTACGTCGTCGGCGTCGCCGTCGCGCTGCGGTGGCAGCAGCCGCTGTCGCGGGCGCTCGGGGCGCCGTGGGGGAGCGTTCTCGAACGAATCGGTGCGGTCTCCGCCGACGACCTCCTGCAGGGCCAGTGGTGGCGGCTCGGCACGTCGATGTTCGTCCACGCCGGGTTCTGGCACGTCGCGCTGAACATGATCCTCCTCGGGACCACCGGCCCCGCGGCCGAGTTGTTCTGGGGCCGCTGGCGGGCGCTCCTCCTGTACCTGCTGGCGGGGGTGGCGGCGGCGACGGCGGCGATGGCGTCGCGGCCGCTCGCCGGGCCGGGCGACGTGCCCGTCATCGTGGCCGGGGCGTCGGGCGCGATCTGGGGGCTGATGGGGGCCGTGCTGGCGTGGTACGTCCACTTCCGCGACGACCTCCCGGCCGACCTCGCCGCCGACATGGGCCGCAGACTCCTGTTCGCCTTCCTCCTCAACGCCGGCGTCTGCCTACTGCCGCAGGTTAGCTGGGAAGGGCACGCCGCCGGCGGGCTCGTGGGGTTCGTCGGCGCCGGGCTGCTGAATGCCATTCGCTTCAACCCGAGGCCGCGGCAACTGCTCGCCGCCGGGCTCCTCGTCCTCACGCCGGCGCTGTGCGTCGCCGGGCTCCTCACCGCGATGTGGTTCGGCGACGACTGGGCGCCGCTGCGGCACCGGCCGACGAAAGTCGCCGTGGACCCCACCACGGTGGTCGAGCCGCTGAAGCCCGAGGCGGCGAAGGCGGCGCGGTGGGCGGCACTCCGCGTGTGGCTGGTCAGCCCCGACTACCGGGAGAAGCACCGCGCCGCGGCCCGCGCGGAGATCGATGCCCTCGCCCGTCGCGTCGGCGCCGCGGTCGAGCAGATGGTGGCGTCGGGCGAGCCGATGCCCGAGGCGATGAACGCGGCCACGGCGCGGCTCCGCGAACTCGATCGGCTGCGGGAACTGGTCGACGGCACCAACATGCCCACCGTCGAGGAGTGGCAGTCGTGGGGGGCCCGGCGCCGGGACGCGGATCGCTTCTGGCCGCCGTCCGAGCGCCCCTGACGACGACGCTCTGGCCGCCATCATTGGTTCTGGGAAAGTGGGAGACCCTGTCCCAAAAGCATTGAGTGGGCCGCAAGAAAGTTCGTTCCCGCGAACTGTTCGCCTCGCCACGGACCCAACCCGTTTCCACCCCGTCGGATAGCCGCTTCCGCGACCGTCCGACCGACACCGCTCAGAGCAAAATTCGCTCGTCGAACCGCAGACGCAACGCCGAACGCATTCTCGACGGGATCGCATTCCCGCGCACGTCGATCGCGATTAACCCATCAAACTTGGGGGACGACATCAGAGCGTCGGCCCCGGCCGCGCCGATGCCGTTCTCCGACAGGTCGAGGTGAAGCAGCCCCGACACCCACGGACCGCGCAGGAGGTGCGTCACGCCCTCGTCGCCGAGGCGGTTCTCGCTCAAATCGAGGACGCATGAATTCCGGAGGTCGGTCTCCGCGAGCGACGCCGCTGCATTCGGCCCCAGCGCGTTGCCGCCGAGATTGAGGTACCGGAGTTTGGTGGCGAGGGGTCGGGCGGTCAGTTCCGTCATGCCGGCCGAGCCGAGGCCGATCCGCGCGGCGTCGAGTCGGCGGAGAGCGGGAAGTCGGTCGCCGCCGATCAGTTGACGAAAGCCGTCGCCGCCGAGGTGATTGTCGCCGACGTCCAGGCACACCAGACCGGACGCGACCGGGGCGCCGAGGAACAGGCCGAGGCTCTCGGTGGTGAGCCGACTCCCCTGAATCTCGAGCACCGTCAGCGCCGGCGGCGTCGGCAGGGACGCGAGCGCCGTCACCAGCGCCCCGCCGGGCTGCTCGTCGCGGTACGACAGCGACCGCAGCCGCCGGAACGCGGGCGAGTTGACGACCACGCTCGCCGTCTGCGACGAGGTGAGGCCGGCGCCGATCACGAGTTCGTCCAGGTGCGTCAGGTGCGGCGAACGGAACAACTCCCGCGCCATGCCGCGGCCGAGGCCGGAGCGGACGACGAGCCGCTTCAACCGGGCGAGCGCGGGGCACGCCGCGAGGGCGGCGACCTGCGTGATCGGGAGGAGTTCGATCTCCAACGACTCGACCGGGGCGAGGTCGGTCAGGCGGTCCGCCGCGACGAACGCGGCCGCGTCGCGGGCGTGGACCACGGCGGGGAATCCGCGGCGGAACGGGTGCGGGTCCCAGTCGAGTCCCGGCGGCAACTCGGGGAGTTCCGCCCGCCACTGCTCGCCCGCGGGGGCGTCGTCTTGGGTGCACCGGGCGCGGACCGCGGCCGGCTCCCAGGGCAGCGCCCGCGCGGCTTCCACCTGTCGGCGGACGAACGCCGCCCGGTCGGCGGCGCCGAAGTCGTCGAGGGCGTCGGCGTAGACGAGCCGCGGGGTGTCGTCGTCGGGGCGGTCGAGGACGGCGCGGAACAGGGCGTCGAGGTCGGACATCTCGGCGGCATTCTACCCGGCGAGGAGTCCGCGGTCGCGCAACGCCGGGAGGAGCTCGTCCAGCAGCGGCAGGACCGTCGGCCGGTCGTCGTGGAGGAGGATCACGTCGCCGGGCCGCACCGCGGCGAGGAGGCGGCGGGCACACGCTTCGGCGTCGGCCGGGGTGCGGCAGCGCCAGTCGTGGGCGTCGAGCGACCACCCGGCGGGGGCGAGCCCGAGGCGGCGGGCGGCCCGCCACAGTCCGGGCGTCAGCCGGCCGAACGGCGGGCGGAAGTGCGTCGCCTGCGGCACGGCCCGCTGGCACCGCTCCAACTCGGCGAGCGACAGGGTGGTGTCACGCCACGGCAGACGCGGGTGGCTAAACGTGTGGTTCCCGACGACGTGCCCTGCCCCGCAAATCGCCGCCGGCAGGTGCGGCGCGGCCGCGACGCGGCCCCCGACCAGGAAAAACGCGGCGCGGTGGTCGAACACCGCGAGCCGGTCGAGGACGGCGGGCGTGACGACGGCGTGCGGGCCGTCGTCGAACGTCAGGCGGACGCGCCCGGGTTCGGCGGCCGGGCCGGGCGGGAGGAGGAAGCGTTTCAACAATCGCGGCCGGGTCGAGCCGGGCCTCGACGGAGTGGCCCCGGTGTGGTCACCCGACACGGGCCGGCTCCCACGCGCGGTCCGGCTTCAGCCACCCCGCGACGGCCACCCCCGCCAGCCGGGCAACCACCGCCGGCGCCGCGAGCGCGAATCCGAGCCGGCGCAGCGACAACCCCACGTCGGCCGCCGCACTCCCGTAGACCAGCCCGACCAGCGTGGCGACGACGACGGCCCAGCCGATGAACTGTCCGCTGACGAGCGCCGCGACGACCGCGGCTGCGACCAGGGCCAGCCCAAGCGGCTTGCTCCCCGCCGGCCCGGCGGCGGCCCAGCGGCGGCGCTGACGACACAGGTCCGCGAGCCGCGGCGGGGCGGCGGCCGTCACCTCGGCCCGTGGGCAATACCGCACTCGCACCCCCGCCGCCCGCAACCGCCGGTCGTACTCGGCGTCTTCCACCGGGCTCGCGGTCGCCCAGCCCACCCCTCCCAGCGCCGACCGGCGAAACCCCAACCCCGGTCCGCGCAGACGGCCGGCGCGGCCGAGGCGTTCCCGACCGGCCGCGACCGCGGCATCGACCGCGGACC